>CANGWV010000019.1 GCA_947457875.1 Burkholderiaceae bacterium | reverse complement strand
GTCGGTCTTTTGTAGAATTTCACTCGATTCTGAATGTATTTGCCATTTTCCCATACCTTGAGCCATGCCAACAAAAACCGCCCTGCCCCCTGAAATCAGCTCCCAATTGCAAAAGCACATCCGCGGGCAGGTGCTAACCGACACCCCAAGCCGGGGTCGCTACGCCACCGATGCATCGATTTACCAGCAATTTCCGGTTGGGGTGGTGATTCCCGAAGATGCGGCCGACATCGAAACGGCCCTGGCAGTAGCCAGAGAGCATTCCATTCCAGTGTTGCCACGCGGGGGTGGCACGAGTCAATGTGGTCAAACCACCGGGGTCGCACTGGTGATTGATAACAGCAAGGCCTTTCGCAAGATCCTCCAGGTAGATCCTGAAAAAGCCACTGCCGAAGTCGAGCCGGGTTTAGTACTTGATCACCTCAACGCCAATCTAAAAAAACATGGTCTGTGGTATCCCGTTGATGTTTCTACTGGAGGACAAGCGACGATTGGCGGCATGGCAGGAAACAATTCCTGCGGCAGTCGGTCCCTGGCCTACGGCAATATGGTGCACAACGTCTTGGGCATCGATGCATGGCTGGCCGACGGCCAACTCGCGCAATTCGGCAACTACAGTCAAAGCAGCGGCACTGCTAAACAGCTTGGTGATTTTGTCAAAGGCTTAGCCAATCGCTTGCAGCCCGAAATTGAAGCAATGTTTCCGAAAGTCATGCGCCGGGTAGCTGGCTACAACTTGGATGTATTTCATCCACAAAGCGAATTGCCCTACACCAAAGACGGCAGCGTCAACTTAGCGCACTTATTAGTTGGCAGTGAAGGAACGCTAGCGTATTTCAAATCACTGCAACTGAAATTGGCTCCATTGCCGCAGCACAAAGTACTCGGCATTGTGAATTTTGAAAGCTTCTACCGCGGGATGGATAGCGCGCAGCACATTGTCAAACTCGGTCCTACTGCCGTTGAATTGGTCGACCGCACCATGATTGATTTGGCGCGGCACAACCCCAGCTTTAAAAAGACCATTGAAAGCGCGCTGATTGATGCGGCAGGCCCAACGCCAGAGGCCATCTTGCTCGTGGAGTTTTCGGGTGAAGCGCATGCCCCACTGTTAGAACGCGTTGCCGCACTCAATGAATTGATGAGCGACTTGGGCTTACCCAATACCGTGGTATCGATGCCCGATGCAGGATTGCAAAAGAATCTATGGGAAGTGCGTAAAGCCGGCCTGAACATCATGATGAGCCTCAAGGGCGATGGCAAGCCCGTCAGCTTTATTGAAGACTGCGCAGTGCCCCTAGAGCACCTCGCTGAATACACCAGCGCACTCACCGACGTCTTTTCGAAATACGGCTCACGCGGCACCTGGTATGCACATGCATCGGTGGGTACTTTGCATGTCCGGCCGATCTTGGATATGCGCCGCGATGGCGCGCAGAAGATGCGTGCGATGGCAGAAGAAGCGTCTGAACTGGTACGTCGTTACAAAGGCGCGTATAGCGGTGAGCATGGTGATGGTCTGTGCCGTGGCGAATGGATTACTTGGCAATTTGGCCCGAAGATTACCGATGCGCTGCGTGAGATCAAACATGCATTTGATCCCGATAATTTATTGAATCCCGGAAAAATTATTGATCCACCGAAGATGGATGATTCCAGTTATTTCCGCTTTCCGCCGGAATACAAAATCATTCCCCTCAAGACCAATTTAGATTGGTCGGCATGGAATGTGCAAAACAATCCCGTCACCGAAGAAACGAGCGCACCCGGTAGTGGCGGCGATCCAGCACATGGCTTTTCCAAAGCAGTGGAGATGTGTAATAACAATGGCCATTGCCGCAAATTCGATGCCGGCACGATGTGCCCGAGCTACCGCGTTACCCGCGATGAAAAACACCTTACTCGTGGTCGTGCCAACACCTTACGTCTGGCCGTGTCAGGGCAACTCGATGCTGCGACCGGTGAGGATCCACTGACCACTGCAGCCGTCAAAGACGCCATGGATTTATGCGTCAGCTGCAAAGCCTGTCGCCGTGAGTGCCCAACGGGTGTGGATATGGCCAAGATGAAGGTGGAGTATTTAAGCCATTACAAAAAACGCCATGGCTACACGCTACGCGATCGCTTAGTGGCCCACTTGCCGCACTATGCGCCGATGGTTAGCCGCATTCCGGGCCTGCCGGCCTTACTCAATATTCGTAACCGTATTCCAGCGATTGCCAAGATACAAGAGTGGCTCACGGGCATTTCGGCAGAACGTACGCTGCCAGTCTGGCGTAGCGATACCTTCTGGAATGCGCCGATCGATTCAGCGGCAAGCGCGGCGCAATACCGTTTTACGCCAGAGCAGCTACAAGCAGAAAGTAAAGCAGTCGTACTGTTAGTCGATACCTTCAATGCGTATTTTGAGAATGAGAATGTCCACGCAGCGATTGCCGTACTGCGCGCTGCCGGGTATCAAATTCACATTCCACAAATGGATACCGCGAATAGCGCCTCCGCCACAGAACAGAAATGCTCGAAACAGTTTTGTTGTGGTCGTACCTACCTTGCGGCCGGGATGGTCGATGAGGCAAAAGTTCGCTTGGGTGCGTTAGTGGATCACCTTGCTCCTTATGCCGAGCGTGGCATTGCCATCGTTGGTTTGGAGCCCTCCTGCCTCTTCACCTTGAAAGACGAAGCCTTAGTCATGGGCTTCGGGCAAAAAGCGGTGGCAGTTAGCCAAAAGGCTCAACTACTGGAAGAGTTCCTGGCAGCTGAATTCAAGTCCGGCAAACTCACGCTCAATCTCAAATCAGCCGATCGCTCTGTGCTGTTTCATGGCCATTGCCATCAAAAAGCATTTGCTGCAGTGACGCCAGCACTGGAACTACTGCAACTTATTCCGAATGCAAACCCAACGCTGATTGAATCGTCCTGCTGTGGCATGGCCGGTAGCTTCGGTTATGAAGTCGAGCACATTACGGTATCAAAGCAAATGGCAGAATTGAGTTTGTTACCTGCGGTTCGGCAGGCGCCGGATAGTTGGGTGGTTGCCGATGGCACCAGTTGCCGCCATCAGATTCATGATGGTACGCAGCGTGAGGCCGTTCATATCGCTCGGATCTTGGCGGCCCACCTGCAATAAGACCTCTATACAACCGAGGCTCTGGTACGGCTTTAGCGAATAACGCCGTACGAGACCATCAAAAGCGTACCAATCAGTAAGGCTGGAACAAAACGCTGCTGAGGTTTAGATAGCATGATGCCTAAACTGAGCGCGCAAATCAGAATGCGTATCCACAGCGGCACGGTATCCAGTAAACCAATCGGCAACACGATTAAACGGACAGTTAAGGCTGCAACCATCGCATAGGTGACGGCCGATAACCAGCGAAAGATTTCGCTATCTTGGTTGATTTTGCCTGCCAGCATCACACCGATTGCGCGGCACAGGTAGGTACCAATGCAGGCGCTTGCGAGGGCAATCCAAATCCACCATCCCTGGAGGTGCGCGGCCATCACAGCATGCCCCCGTCCGATGTTGACCTGCGTTTACGCAAATACTGACGGTCAATCCAATAGGCTAAGGTGCCTGCCACAATACCAGTCGTCAATAAACTGGTATCGCGATCCAACATATAAAAAAATGGCCCCATCACACAGCCCAAAGCAATCGCAATCCGATTAATCCATGGCTTAACTTCAGCAAAGGTCAGCAAGAAAAACAATGGATTAATAAAAATCAAGCCGAGCGTAATAAAAACGGGCACAACGCCTGCCAGTAAATAACCCAGGATCGTCCCCGGCACTGAAATCATCCAACACAGCAAACCGAGGCCGGCAAAGTAACTTAAGCGGTGCTGAGGTTCAATGCGCGCGAACTCCCGCATCGACACGGCCCACGCGGTCATCGCCAGTAAATGAACGGATGCATACAAACGCTTATTTTGATCACGCCGATCCAATTGCGGAAACAAGCTCACGGTCATCGTAATAAAGCGCGTTGAGGTCAATGTCACAGCAAGGGCAATGGCGAGTAGTGATGCACCCTCTAGCATCATCTCCATCAACACAACTTGGCCCGGCAGTGCAAACATCAAAAGGCTACTTAAGGTGGTAAAGCTGAGATCAAATCCACTGGTTTTACCCATTGCACCAAAACCCACCATGCCGGCAAAAAGGACCATGGCAGGAGCACCGCTCGCATCCTTGAGGCCAGTTCGAAACGCATCTTTACGACTGGCAAAACGATTCAACTCAGAGCCTTGGGCAGGCTCTAAAACGGGGTCGCGATCGGCTGGCATAGTGGAATTGTATGAGTCCAGAGAGATCGTAGGGAATTTATGCCGAGAATGGGGCTTCTAAGGCCCAATCAATGTGTTCCTGCACCAAGGCATCGGCCGAAGCCTGCTCCAATTGCAAAGCGCTACGCAAGGCTGTCTTGAGGGCTGGCGTGGTCTTTTCGGAACGCAGGGCATTGCCCATTGCTACTGCGAGATTACGGCGCCAACGACTGTAGCCAATACGGCGAATGGCGCTACCCTCATGGCGACTCTCAAAGTCAGTCGTATTCCAAGACCACAGTTCCAATAATGAACTTCCGCCCATGCCATTACGTTCGGCAAAATCCGGTAAAGCGCTTGTTTGAGCAAACTTATTCCACGGGCACGCCAATTGGCAATCATCGCAACCGTAAACGCGGTTACCCATGGCGGCTCGGAATTCCAGTGGAATGGGGCCTGGGTTTTCAATTGTGAGGTAAGAGATACAACGACGGGCATCGACAACGTAGGGTGCGGTAATGGCTGCTGTTGGGCATACATCGATGCATGCACTGCAAGTGCCGCAATGGGGTTCTATTGGAGCATCGACCGGCAAGGGCAAGTCGAGCAATATCTCCCCCAAAAAGAAAACCGAGCCAGACTCGCGATTGAGCAAGAGGGTGTGTTTGCCGCGCCATCCCAATCCGGCTTTTTGTGCCAACTCGACTTCCATCAGCGGCGCAGAATCCGTGAACACGCGATAGCCAAATGGACCGATGCGCGCCTCGATGCGCGTGGCTAATTCTTGGAGGCGCCCCCGCAATACTTTGTGGTAATCCCGTCCGCGTGCGTAAACTGATATTACTGCCTCGCCGGGACTAGCAATGCGATTCCACTCGTCATCAATATTGAGGTCGGGAGCGTAATTCATGGAAACACAAACAACGCGCACCGTGCCGGGCTGAAGCAGCTCTAGATTCGTGCGCAAGGCAGCATGGCGTTCCATATACCCCATTTCGCCATGGTATCCAGCAGCGAGCCAGGCTCGTAAGCGCTCCGGTGCCTGTCCTAAATCGGTATCCGTAATCCGCAGGCGATCAAAGCCCAATGCTAGAGCTTCGCGATCGAGCCAAGCTCGAAAGTCTGGTCCTGTGATCGCATCCGGCGCAGCCGAACGATCAGCATCAGGAATCGTTTTAGGCGTGATTGGCATTTACTGAATAAACTACGCTACACGTTAAACACATAAGCTGATTCCCATTTGAAATCGATTAATAGACATTGTAGGCAAGAAAGTGAAACGGCTGAGCTGGCTAAGGCGCTCGGCGGCTTAGTGGCGCATGTTTTAGCAGACCTTGCATCACCAGAGCAGCATGTCAATATCGCACTGGAAGGCAATTTAGGCGCTGGCAAGACTGCCTTTGCACGCTACCTGATTCAGGGCATGGGCTACGTCGGCAAAGTCAAAAGCCCAACCTACTCGCTTTGCGAGTCCTATCCGATTCTCTGCAGCGGGCAATCTGCAAATGCGTTCCACTTTGATCTGTATCGCATGCGAACCCCCCTCGAGTGGCAAGAAGCAGGATTGGCAGACCATTTTGATGAGCCCGGTATTTGCCTGATTGAGTGGCCAGAAAGAGCAGAAGGCACCCTGCCCCAACTTGATCTGCAAATTGGTATTACTGCAGGTGAAATAGAGACCGAACGGCAATTTGAGCTCAAAGCCCTGAGTGATTTGGGCCTAAAGCTTCTCTCCCAACTCCAAGGCGATCTCCCCTAAAATTTGGGCTAATGGCAGATCACATCAACCCCAATCGGCGCAAACACCTTAAAGGCTCGGCTACAACGCTAGGCTTAATTCTGCTATTAGGTAAGGCTGACATTGCATGGGGAGCGACGATTCTGGGGGTGCGTATTTGGCCATCCGAAGACTATACCCGCATCACCCTCGAATCTGATTCCGCTCTCAAAGTCAGTCACCAAATTTTGACGGGGCCGGATCGCCTGGTTGTCGATGTGACTGGCTTGCAACTCAATCCCACCTTAAAAGATTTGGTTGCTAAGGTAAAGCCGAATGACCCCTACGTATCGCAAATTCGGGTGGGGCAATTTCAGCCCAATGTGGTGCGCTTGGTATTTGATCTCAAAGAGCCGATTAAGCCGCAACTCTTCACCCTTGAGCCCGTTGCTGAATATAAATTTAGGTCTGTTTTTGATCTTTACCCCACTACACCACCAGATCCACTGATGCAATTGGTTCGTAGCAGCGCAAAAAAAGAGCAGGCCTTAGAGAAAAAGAATGAGGAAGACCTCATTGCGCAATTTGCCCATCGCCAAGATGCTCCGGTTGCGCAATCCATTCCAACGCCCAAAGACAGTGCTGCTAGCCCACGCTTTAAACGATTAATCACCATCGCCTTAGATCCAGGGCACGGCGGCGAAGATCCTGGGGCCATCGGTGCTCGGGGCAGCTATGAGAAAAACATTGTGCTGTCGATTGCCAAGCGCCTCAATAACAAGATCGAAAATGAGCCTAATATGCGGTCATTCATGACCCGCGATGGCGATTACTTTGTGCCACTGCATACTCGGGTTCGCAAAGCCCGACAAGTAGGGGCTGATCTTTTTGTCTCGATTCATGCGGATGCATTTATCCAGCCGCATGCCAGGGGCGCCTCTGTTTTTGCCCTATCGCAACAAGGCGCAACCAGCACCACTGCACGCTGGATGGCCAATAAAGAAAACGCATCAGACCTGATTGGCGGCATCAACATCAAGACAACAGACAACCAAGTAGCGCACCTCCTTCTCGATATGTCGACCACCGCGCAAATCAAGGATTCAGTACAGGTCGGTAGCGCGGTATTGCAGCGAATTGGGGGATTTGCCGCTCTTCATAAGCCCAAAGTAGAGCAGGCTGGCTTTGCAGTCTTAAGGGCTCCCGATATTCCATCGATCCTGATTGAAACTGCCTTTATTAGCAACCCAAAAGAAGAGGCAAAGCTTAATGATGAGCGCTATCAAGAACAGATTGCAGAGGCGATTTTGCAGGGAATAAAGGACTACTTTGCCAAGAATCCCCCCGTAGCAAGGCGCTCTGCGGCTTAAGAATAGGTGCCCGGCGTTTTCAAGGCCAAAACAAAATAATTGCTATAATTTCAGTCTTTACTGGGTCGGTAGCTCAGTCGGTAGAGCAGCGGACTTTTAATCCGTTGGTCGCGAGTTCGAATCTCGCCCGACCCACCAAGCATTACTAAGCCTCGCTTCATGCGGGGCTTTTTCTTGCCCCAGAAATTACATTTCTACGAGGCTAATGTTGCAGGACAAGTTTTCCTGCTAACTCAATTTCTTTGCTCTCGCGATATGCAATTTAGTGTAGCTATCCAGTAAACGCTGATGGCGATCAAGTCCTTCTAATTTGAGACTGGTGGGCGTCAAGCCATAGAAACGCACCCTGCCATCCAATACTCCTAGTGCCGCGACCATTCGCTCATCACCAAACATCCGCCGTAGATTGCTGGTGTAATCACTGATCTCAAGTGCCTCATCCAGGTGGATTGCCAGTACGGCGTCAAGGGCCTGATAAAAGAGTTTTCGATCTACCGTATTGTCGTTGTATTGCAAAAATGCTCCGACTAAATCATGCGCCCCATCCCATTGTTTCAAGGCCAGATGAATTAATAGCTTTAGCTCCAATACCGTCAACTGACCCCAGACAGTGTTTTCATCAAACTCAATACCAATCAGTGTCGCAATATCACTGTACTCATCGAGTTCGTTATTTTCTAAACGGTCCAGCAAGGCTGCTAAGCTTTTATCGTCCAGATTCAATAGATTTAAGACGTCATCACGAAATAAGAGCGCTTTATTAGTGTTATCCCAAATCAGGTCTTCGATGGGGTAGACCTCTGAATAGCCGGGTACCATGATTCTGCATGCAGTAGCGCCAAGCTGGTCATATACCGCCACATAAGATTCTTTGTTCATGGCCTTCAGAATGCCAAATAAGGTTTCAGCCTCTTTTGCATTGGCATCAGCGCCTTTACTAGTAAAGTCCCACTCCACAAAGGTGTAGTCTGATTTAGCGCTAAAGAAGCGCCACGACACGATGCCACTGGAATCAATGAAATGCTCCACGAAATTATTAGGCTCAGTCACAGCCTCGCTCACAAAGGTCGGAGGAGGCAAATCATTCAGGCCCTCAAAACTGCGGCCTTGCAGTAATTCAGTCAAACTCCGTTCGAGTGCCACTTCAAAACTAGGGTTCGCACCAAACGATGCAAACACACCGCCGGTACGCGGGTTCATTAAGGTGACGCACATGACGGGATAGACGCCGCCCAGCGAGGCATCTTTGACCAAAACCGGAAAGCCCTGTTCTTCTAGTGCTCGTATGCCGGCCATGATCTGTGGATACTGATCCAAGACTGCTTGAGGCACATCGGGCAAGGCGATTTCACGTTCAATGATTTCACGTTTGACTGCGCGCTCGAAAATTTCAGACAAGCACTGCACTTTGGCCTCCGCCAAGGTGTTGCCCGCACTCATGCCATTGCTAACAAAGAGGTTTTCAATCAAATTCACCGGAAAGTACACCACTTCTTTATCAGACTGGCGCACGAATGGTAGAGCGCAAATACCCCGCTCCCTATTACCGGAGTTGGTATCGATGAGATGGGCTGCGCGCAGCTCACCATCGGGGTTATAAATGGACAGGCAGTACTCATCGAGTATTTCTGGGGGTAAAGCATCTTTCTTGCCGGGCTTAAACCAGCGCTCATTTGGGTAATGCACAAATGCCGCATTGGCAATGGCCTCACCCCAATACGCACCCGCATAGAAATGGTTATTACTAACTCGCTCGATGTACTCCCCTAGGGCGGAAGCTAGTGCACTTTCTTTAGTAGAGCCCTTGCCATTGGTAAAACACATCGGCGAGTGCGCATCACGAATGTGTAAAGACCAAACATTCGGGATGAGGTTACGCCAAGAGGCAATCTCAATCTTGATACCCAGGTTTGCAAGTACGGCCGACATATTAGAAATGGTTTGCTCCAGCGGTAAATCCTTACCCGGGATGTAGGTCTTGCTATCCGCTGCGGGATTTAGCGCCAGTAATGCCTGCGCATCGGCATCCAAGCTTTCAACTTCCTCAATCAGAAACTCGGGGCCAGCTTGCACTACTTTTTTAACGGTGCAGCGATCAATTGATCGCAAAATACCTTGCCGATCCTTGGCAGAGATGTCTGCAGGCAACTCAATCTGAATCTTAAAAATTTGCCGATACCGATTCTCAGGATCAACAATGTTGTTTTGTGAGAGACGGATGTTCTCAGTGGATATGCCGCGAGCATCACAATACAACTTCACAAAGTATGCTGCGCACAGAGCCGAGGAAGCTAGAAAATAATCGAAGGGTCCAGGCGCAGAGCCATCGCCCTTGTATCGAATTGACTGATCAGCAATGACAGTAAAGTCGTCAAACTTGGCTTCAAGCCGAAGCTTATCGAGAAAGTTGACTTTAATTTCCATTGCAATAGTTCCGATAAAAGGATGAATACTATTATCCACCGCAATGGCAATAGCAGCCCTCATGAAGGCACATAGCGTTAATGCGCTTTAGTGGTCACTAATGATTTAAAGCGCTACTTCACTGCCCCGCGTATGTGCAGGTTTTCAATGGCGGTGACTAATTTTGCTAGCTTTTCTTTATCATTCGCGTCTAACAGTTGAGCATCCTTCTGAGATTGCAACAAAAACTCGGCCTGCTCAAGCTCCAATACCACTGCCATGGCAAGCCGGGTCTTCTCTTTTTCACTTCCCTCAATCAGTTGATGCAAATTAAAGTAAAGCGCGGAGAGGCTCTGTTTTTCTAACTCCGGATTTAAAGGAAACTTACTTTGAAAGACACTAGCTAAGGCAACTTTAGCATCGCCAACTGTTTTGGCTTGAGTCAAAAAGAACTTCATATTTTGAATGCGCGTACCGATTTCAAACTGATAGGCAATTAACTGTGTTTTGTTTTTTTGTTCAATCTCGTGACTATGCTGAATTTGCTGGAGCATAGCAGCGCCACCTGTAATAACGACGGATGATAAAAACCATGTGCCTACAGATGAATTCAAAAAATCCATTACTTTAGATGCCGTTCTTTTTTCGACCTGCCCGGCTTCCTTATGGAGACTGGCGAACGCCGATTTAGCAGTTGCAAGCTCTGCCTCTAGCTTCACTTTTAAGTCATGTCGAAACTGCTCTTCAGCCTCAATTCTTTTTTTGGTTTCTTCGCTTAGCATATGAATTTGATATGGTTAACTTAAGTTTCTGTATTTAAACATGAAATGCATTAGTACGAAGTACATTCATTTCCCTGAAATAAGGACTGGATACCTACATTGTTTTTATCAAGAAATAATAGAACAATACGAAGAGGGTTGCCGCTCAGCCCCATTATTCACCCTGCATATAAGTACCATGATTACCAGCATAGGCCAAATAGTGGGTTGATCCACCAATGACTACCAGCAAAAGAACGTCCCAGTCAGCCTCTAGGGCCTCGTCTGACCTTCTAATCCAATTTTGTAGATTCGCTCGCTTGGTATTTGATTAATACGGCCGCTTTAACTGAATTCCCCGCAAAACATGCTTGTTGCACCAGCTTGATAAAAAATACCAATTCGGCGCCGCATAAGCAGACCACTCCGCAAGGATGCCTAATATAAGATCATCTTTAAAAAGGGGTGCCCTCAACTCCGTTTGATACGCCTTAGAGTTGACCAGCGGACTAGTCGCCGTGAAGCTAAACAACAAAAAGCAGCTAAACAAAACTAAGGCACTCGAACGCATCCAGATGACTGCTATTGAGTTTTTTGCCGCAAGACCAAATGCAAGGTAGCTTAGTAATTGAGCAAGATTTAAGATGGCAAAAAATAATGAAATACCAAGAGTGAGGGGCGGAATAATTAAATTACGATATGCATTGGCAAGCTGCTCTTCTGGGTAATTCTGTGCGAGGGCAGCCTCAATCTGCGTCTGACTCACCTGATTCCATGCGGCTAATTGCGCTATTCGATTTGGGGCATATAAGGCCAACGCCGGAAATAATGAAGCGGTTATCTTACGATCTTCTGCGTTGGCTGCTTTAGGCAGTAATCCGTTGCCGTTTAAGGTGCTCAATGCTCCACTTGCTGCTTCATCACTTAGGCTTGCCAGTAATAGGGATACTTTTTTATCGGCGAGGGACGCCTCTTGAACTAGATGGTCGGTAATCATTTTCTGCACATTCCACATAACAACTACCCCCAACACCAAACAAATCAGTAGTCGGCTTAGATTTTGTACATTCAGCTGATTGCTCAGGCGATAGAGTAAAAGACCAAACCCAATCCCAGAAAGAACGCGACCCCAAAATTCCAACCCCAATAGAACCTCGTCGGAAGCTGGATCGATAGTTAAGCTGAGTAATTGGTAATTAAAGCCAAACTCAATGGCAACGTAGAGCAATATCAAGATGGATGTCGTAAGCCATCTAAAAAGGGGGTGCGTACTGAAATTGGTGACGCTACTCATGCTATTAAACCCTTATTGCCCTGTAGAAAATGTGGAATGAAACAATAATCAATTCCGTGCGCTTATCGTAATTCTGATTTAACCTGTTTCCCAGTTAACGCAGATGTGCACGTATGAAGCTATCAATGTCATCGATGCATTGGGTAATGCGGCGCTTTAAGCCAAGTAAGCAATTCAATAATCGCATTGAAGAATGTTTTACACTTTAATTTTCAGAATGATATGGCTGCCAACATGCTGTTAAATATAGCTGAAGACTTTGAATTAACCCTGATTGGCATCATTGTCTTCTTTTTCATTGGGATCGCTTTATTCTTTAGCTGGTTTTTCTTGTCAGCAAAAACAAGGCATATCGCCCAGAAATGCGAGGGGGTTGCGCCAACTTTATTAGGCTTACCAGCCATCCTGTTTTCGTTAACCGTTGCCCTGTTGGCCTCATCGATTTGGGATAACTACAATATGGCCAATAAATCGGTTCGTAATGAAGCCTTGGGTTTGGCGACCATTATTGACTTGGCTCAAACTATCCCAAGCCTTAAAGATAGTACATTGGTTAATAACGCCAAAACATACACGCAATCCATCATCGACG
This sequence comes from Burkholderiaceae bacterium, assembly GCA_947457875.1. GTDB lineage: Bacteria > Pseudomonadota > Gammaproteobacteria > Burkholderiales > Burkholderiaceae > Polynucleobacter. The sequence continues at coordinate 11,718 of CANGWV010000019.1, read as the reverse complement.
ACGAGTGGATAACCTTGTCTGCTAACGGCCGGCCTGCAGAGAGCACAAAAAAGCATTTTGAGGAGCTCCGCAGCAGCACCTTTCAGGCTGTTAACTCATTAAACAATAATGCGGAATCAAAAGCGTTGATGCATGCGGTTGAGATCGTAAACGATAGTAGAAAAGCCCGACTGTCCTTTGTATCATTTAATGTTCACCCCATCCGCTGGTATGCCATCATTGTGTTGGCTGTACTGGTTCTACTCACCGTTGCTTTAATTCACCCCGCTAAACCAAAGGTGCTGCTGATTGCCATGGGAATCAGCACAATTACCTTGTTAATTCCAATCTGTACGCTTGCCTTAACTTTAAGTAGTCCCTACGTTGGGGTGATTTCGATATCCTACGATCCCCTGCTATCCGTTCTACGGTAGGCGTTTAAATCGTGGGTGTATTGAGCTTACGGTTTGCCAGTTTAGATCGAACCATGCATAATTTAATTGCCTAAATTACATACTGTAGCTAGGCATGAGATGAGGTGACCTATGCCACAACGGTTTTCACTAACAGCCCGACTAATCCATTGGCTTACGGCAGCATTACTCGTGGCCTCGCTTGTCCTAGGGTTTTGGATGACCGACCGTTCGGCAGCCAATCTGTGGGACGAATTGACCAATACCCTGTATTCCTGGCACAAGCTAATTGGCTTTATCGTTTTGCTAGTTACAGGGCTTCGCATTATTACTAAACTGCGCTCGACTAGACCGCCATACCCCAGCAGTATTTCTCGAGGGCAAATTCAATTAGCACAGTCGGTTCAAGGGGGCTTGTATTTACTTCTGGTGCTCGTCCCTCTCTTTGGCTGGGCCGGAGTGACTGCATTTCCAGCGCTCATTACCGTAGGGGGATACCATCTACCCGCATTGCCTGGCATACCAAAAGACCAAGCCCTAGCCAAGCAATTATTTGAGATCCACGGCTATCTAGTGCTGGCGCTGATTGCGCTTGCCGTAGTTCACATCGCGGCCGGACTACAACACCTGCTGTTCAAAAAGGATGGGGTATTTGAGCGTATTTGGTTTAAGTCTTAACAATACGAAGACCGGTGATTACCTAAAATAAATGGCCGCTTTTTTTGGCTTTCACTTTTAAGTAGGCATCGTTATGCTCATTGGGAGGGTAAATGTGAGGCACCCTCTCTACGACTTCAATATCGCACTTACCGAGAGCACTTACCTTGGCTGGATTGTTGGTCATTAACTTTACCCGCTTAACGCCCAACATCCGCAGCATCTGTGCTGCCGGTAAATAGTTGCGTTCATCGGAGTCAAAACCGAGTTGCAAATTAGCATCCACCGTATCAAAGCCAGCATCTTGCAATTGGTATGCGCGCAGTTTGTTAACCAGCCCAATACCGCGCCCCTCTTGCGCCAGGTATAACAAAATTCCACTGCCCGCTGCAGCCATTTCACCAATGGCGCCGCGCAGCTGATTACCGCAGTCGCAGCGCAAGGAGCCAACTAAATCGCCAGTAAAGCATTCGGAGTGAAGGCGCACCAGCACTGGCTCTGTAGGGTTTAGATCGCCAACAATAATGGCCAAGTGCTCGATGCCGCCATCACGGGGGCGAAAAGCAACCACCCGAGCGTTTTCTGCATTTTCCAAGGGAACCCGTGCTTCACTCACCATCGTCAATGAGTGCGCCGCAATCGTCATATAGGATTGAATCGAACTGGCCTGTACTGCAGGGATATCATCATTGCCTTCGCCTGTAGCGATCAGGGCTGCCGGCAAAAGCCGCGACAACTTGGATAAGGTGACACACGCTTGCTCTAGCGCATCTGCATCATGAACAATGAGGCTTGCCATGTTTGGTGCCGTCATGGAAGACGAAAGGGGATTGGCTAAATACTCTACTAAATCGAGCGACATCCCCTGCGGATGTGACAAGACGCTGACTGGACGATCTGATTTATCGATTCCTAATACATTAACGCGCGTGCCAGTCATCACCAGCTCGGGAGCAGTGCTTCCGAGCTGCATTAACAGCGCCAAATAGTCCGCAGTTAAGGCATCGACTGCCAACATTAGTCGGCTGCTGTGTTCATCGTACACGCGGACCAATGCGCCACGGCGCAGCTCAGAAATAGCGCGGTCAACTTCAATCAGAGGGTCATGCATCGCCATTATGTATTCAGAATTTGCAATTGAATGTGTTCAAAAAGTTCGTTTTATCGTCTGGCTATGGAATTAACCTAACACTGCGATTCAATTATCCCACCCTATGGTAAATTCGTCAGAGAGGAGTTATTTTCTTAAAACTGTGAATAAGGCCTTCCCGCCGTGACCTCATCCCCGCCGCCTGTAACACCTTCATCGAACCCGCTCTGGGAGCGGTTTTTGGGTGATTTTTTTACTGGTCAAGCACTCCCGCCTTCGCCACTTCAGGCCATTTTTGAGCCCTTACTGAGCCCGAGGGCAGACGGCATGGTTGTGGTCGCTCAGATTGGTCAAACCATGGATGGTCGGATTGCAACAGTTACGGGTCAATCGAAATACGTCAACGGCCCAGACGGCCTAACTCACCTTCACCAATTGCGTGCACTGGTTGATGCGATTGTGATTGGAGTTGGAACAGCGCTCGCCGATAACCCGCAACTCACCGTTCGTCTCGTCCATGGAAAAAGTCCTGCTCGCGTGGTAATCGATCCCCGCGGCCGGCTACCGCATCAATCGCTGGTCTGGCAGGATGACGGTATTCGGAAAATCTGGGTGGTTGCAGATGGGGTGAACGTCGATCCTTTACCTCAGGTTGAGCTTATTTCACTGCCCGCAATCGATGGGCGGATGGATCCAATGCAGATACTCCAAATCCTCTCTGCAGTCGGGCTAAGGCGAATTTTAGTCGAGGGCGGTGCAGAAACCGTTTCGCGTTTCATGAGTGCAGGATGCCTGGATCGACTCCACCTGATTGTGGCTCCGATTGTGTTGGGATCAGGTCGACCAAGCTTCAATCTAATACCCATTGAACACATGGATCAGGCACAGCGCTTACCAGTGAAAACGCATCTAATCGGAAATGAAATAATCTTTGATTGTGAATTGCAACCACAGCGAAGCATTGTTAAGCCGGGGTGAGGCGCCCTAAGACAGCAGAAAATTGCTGAGCTGCCTGATCCCACGTCGGTTGCTTGGCTGCTGCTCGAAGCGCGCCGCTAGACAGGCGTGCACGATACGGCGCATCCAGGATGACTTTTTTTAAAGCGAGGGTCAATGCGGGAACGTCGCCAGGATGAACGAGTAAGCCAGCCTCGCTGGGTACAGTATCGGGAATGGCACCGCCGGTTGTTGCAATAATTGGCAAACCATAAGCCATTGCTTCGGCATAAACCATGCCATAACCCTCAAACAGCGAAGGCAAAACAAACGCATCGGCCTGGGCGTAGAGAATATCTAACTCTGAATCGCTTACGGCGCCAAGCACTTGTACTCGCCCCCCCAAACCAAAATGCGTGATACCAGTGATCAGTTGCTCGAACGCCCCCGCATTGCGGGTAGTGTCACCTGCAATCGAGAGAGTCCAGGGCAAATCGGCCAAAAGGGCAAGTGCCGCAAGCAAATCAGGAAATCCCTTGCGCGGAATAATCGAGCCAACCGATAAGAGGTGAACTGCATCACAGTTGCTATTGGTGATCTGCGATCGTTCCCGTTGATGCACGCTACGATCAGTACCAGGCAAAACCACATCAATCCGATCCATTGGCACGCCATAATGTTGATTTAAATCGCGTGCCGTTGCCGGGCTGTTGGCAATGACCTTACTTGCATGGCGAAGCGCCTCAGTCTCGCTCTGCTTTAGCACTACGGCCTGTGCTTCACTTAATCCAAACTCAAATGCCAAGGGGTGGTGAATCAAGGCAATTAAAGGATGCTGTTTGGCAACGCAAGCCGCCACTTCGGGAAGAGCCCCAAGGGCTAAGCCATCAATCACCATCGGCACTCCCGGGGTAAGCCCCTGCAATTGCTCTTTTGCCTTCTTTACTTGAGCGGGATATGGGAAGGGGTAGCCTTCCCCTAAACCAATCAACTGAAGGTCCCAACCCAAGCTTTTAAGTCCTGTAATGATCCGCCGATCGTAAGCGTACCCGCCGGTTGGGGAATTTAAATCACCGGGATAAACAAAAATCAATTGCTGCATACCAACAGCATCAGGGCTCAATGAATTTCGGCCTCATACCAAGCGCGGGCAATATGGGATTCTGAAATCGTGACTCGAATGGCATGCAGCTCGCTTCCTGGTCGGCCCAACTGATCGGCGCGCGCAGCCGTAGCCAGCTGATCAAAGATGTACTTCGTTAAGAACTCCGTAGTGGTGTTGACGCCCTTGAACTCAGGACGATCATCCAAATTGCAATAATTAATGGGTTGCAATGTTGCCTTTAGAACGTCGAGCGCACGGCCAATGTCAATCACGATGCCATTGGCATCCAGCTCTTTGGAAATGAAGGCGGCATCCACTACAAAGGTTGCGCCATGCAAGGCCTGTGCAGGGCCAAACACCGCACCCCGAAACGAGTGGGCAATCATGATGTGATCGCGAACTTCAACTGTAAACACGGCAACTCCTCAAGGGTAACGAATTAAACAACACAGTACATCACTGCGCGGACCAAGCAAGTCCGGTAAGCGATCGGGCAATTGCGCAAAGTTAATGGCGGGACTTAGTAAACAGTCCAATCGCGCATCGCTCAATAATTGCACAGCGGTATGCAAACGGCGGCGGTGCGTCCAGCGCGGCCGATGGGAGGTGGCGATATGCCCGACCTGACTGGATTGCAGGCGTATCTGACGACTATGAAATGCACCACCCAATGGCGCCTGAATCGAAGTAGCGCCATACCAACTTAATTCCAATACCGTTGCTTCATCGCCGGCAGCGTCCACTGCAGTGGCTAAACCCGCTGCACTGGCACTGCAGTGAAATACCGTATCGCAATTATGTGGCGCTTCCCCAGGTAAGGAAAAAGCGATACCCAAAGCGCTTGCAATACGCGCTCGATCGGGGTTGGTATCAATTAAGGTTACCTCGGCGCCGGGCAAATGCCCACATAAATACGCAACTAAGCACCCAACAACACCGCCCCCCACAACCGCAATCCGATCGCCTGGGCCTGGTGCCGCATCCCAAACTGCATTAAGGGCAGTTTCCATATTCGCAGCCAAAACAGCACGCTCGCTACTGAGGCTATCGGGCAGTACGACGACCTCATTAACATCAGCCTGATAGCAGGTTTGATGGGGCCTTAATGCAAATACGCGCCGGCCAATCCACTCAGCCGGCCCCGCCTCTACCTGGCCCACATGGGAGTAGCCGTATTGCACTGGAAACGGAAAGGCACCTCCCATCCACGGTGCAGCCATACGGCTGTACTCAGACTCGGGCACCAGCCCACGGTAGATGAGTGATTCAGTACCCCGACTCAGAGCCCCAAACAGCGCGCGCACACGAATACCATGGCAAGGCAAGGGATCAAGCGATTCAGAGCGAATTTCTGCGCGCTCTGGCGCCACATACCAAAGGGACTGACTTAGGCTGGCACTGGAAGAATGGGCTGCGGTGTGTGGCACAAACAAATCCTAGTCGTAAAGTGAAAAAGTGTGCTCTAACCTATACTGCATATGCATTTTGCACAGTATAAGTGAGCTCGAGCACGTCATTTGAATCCCCCTCTCAATATAACCGTTGATCCGGTCATTCGCCTGCGGCGCCAGATTTTTGCCGTCCTGTCGCTGACTACTGCGGCGCTAATGCTCTACCTCCTCCATCAGGCCTTAGCAAGCGATATCCCCTTGGTATTGCGCATTCTTTTGCTTGCGCTTTTTGCGCTCACCTTGCCGTGGATGGTGGTTGGTTTTTGGAATGCCATTATTGGATTGATTCTGTGCCAATGCTACAAAGATCCCACTACAGTAGTGCTACCAGCCAATATGCAAGTAAACGACTCTGCGCCACTCGCGCATTCGACTGCCATTTTGCTTTGCATTCGAAATGAGTCACCCGCACGCTTAATTCGCAATCTACAAGAGATGGTGCGCGGCTTAGCAGCAGATCAACTGGCTGGATTTTTTCATGTCTATGTCCTGAGCGATACCAATGATGAAGGCATTGCCAGAGAAGAGTGCGACTGCTTTGAGGCGATGCGCGCAGAGTGGTCGAAGACCATTCGTATCACCTACCGCTGCCGAACAGACAATGCCGGCTACAAGGCAGGCAACATTGCTGATTTTTGCCAGCGCTGGGGCAAAGACCATGACTTTGCATTGGTGCTCGATGCCGATAGCTTCATGGCCAGTACAGCAATCGTGCGCTTAGTACGGATGATGCAAGCCAATCCACGCTTAGGCATTTTGCAAGGCCTTGTCATTGGTCTACCATCCAGCAGCGCATTTACGCGCCTATTCCAATACGGCATGCGCTTGGGTATGCGCTCCTACACCATGGGCTCGGCATGGTGGCAGGCTGACTGTGGGCCTTACTGGGGGCATAACGCCTTAATTCGATTGGCTCCGTTTATCGCGCATTGTGAGTTACCTACTTTACACAGTCGCTCTGGTCTTCCCAAGCCAATTTTGAGTCATGACTTAATTGAAGCCATACTCATGCGCCGTGCAGGCTACGAAGTCCGCATCTACCCAAGTGAAGATGCTAGCTGGGAAGAAAACCCGCCTACCCTGACTGAATACATTCGGCGTGACTTACGCTGGTGTGAAGGTAATTTGCAATACCTGCATTTACTGACGCTCAAAAATCTCCAGCCCGTCAGTCGTACTCAACTCATCCTGGCCATTGCGATGTTTTTTGGATCGCCCGCTTGGATTGTGCTCATTTTTGTTTGCACGCTTGCAATTGGATTCAGTGCAGCGCAATCGGCCTTGGTCAATCCCGATGAATTCTCTGCCTTATTGGTGGTCACATTAATCATGTGGTATCTACCTAAAATTGCTGGCGCGCTGGATGTGGTGTTGCGCAACTCAGAGAGTCGGCGTTTTGGCGGTCGGTGGCGTTTTTGTTTCAGCCTGGTGCTGGAGATGCTTTTTTCCCTTTTAATGACACCCATTACCTGGTTGAATCACACCATCTTCATCATCGGCTTAGTATTTGGGAAAAAAGGCGGGTGGACCGGGCAGACGCGCGACGATCACTCTGTCTCTATTTCTCACGCATTTCAGCAATTTTGGTCCCATACCCTGATTGGACTTGGGCTTGCCAGCCTGCTGTACTTCTCTCACCCTGCAACCCTTTGGTATGGCATGCTCTTTTTTGGTGGCCTCCTCTTTTCCATTCCACTGGTCGTGCTCACGTCACAAGCATGGCTCGGGCGTTGGATGATCAATCGCCAATTGTTAGCGCTACCGGAAGAAATTACACCGCCAGCAGTACTACTGCCCTTGCAACTCAGCGCCCTTGAAATCAATCGGCTTAGCGCAGACAATAACTGATGGGCATTTTTCACTTATATAGTCGTGCACTTGATTTACTAGGCACAGATCGGCGCTTGGGGTGGATATTGGCTTTTGCCAATCTGGCCTTAGCCTGCGCCCTCTTTGCGGAGCCCATTTTATTTGGCCGTGTAATTGATACCTTATCGCGCGCCCCAAGCACCGATGCATCAGTGACATGGGGTGCCGTGTGGCCCTTATTGCTTCTTTGGATTGGCTTTGGCCTCTTTACGATTGCCTGCTCTACTGGAGTAGCCTTATCTTCCGATCGGCTGGCCCACCGAAGACGACACGCGGTCTTAACTCGCTACGTTGAGCACGTATTGCATTTGCCATTAGCGCAGCACAGTAAAACCCATTCCGGAAGACTGATGAAAATTATGCTGCAGGGTACTGATACGCTCTGGTGGCTTTGGTTGAGTTTTTTTCGTGAGCATTTGGCTGCAATTGTTTCGCTCATCATACTCATTCCGGTTGCACTCTATATCAATTGGAGACTAGCACTGGTTCTGATTGTGCTGTGCCTGGTATTTGGTTTTTTAACCCACTTTATTCTGCGTAAAACGCAAGTGCTCCAACAGCAAATCGAGGAGCACCATTCCGACTTAGCTCAGCTCACTGCCGACACCCTCAGCAATATCGCTTTAGTGCAAAGCTTTGCACGCATCCAGATCGAAATGCAGTCCCTGCAGCGTATTAGCCAACAGGTGTTGGGTGCGCAATTTCCGGTGTTGTCCTGGTGGGCAATAGTAACGGTACTAACGCGCTCTGCGACGACTATCAGCATTCTTTGTATTATTGTTCTCGGGGTTTGGCTGTATACGCAATCTCTCATTACCATTGGCGAAATTGTTACCTTTGTGGCTTTTGCGGGCATTATCATCGCACGCTTAGATCAAGTAGTTGCCTTTGCCAATAAGCTCGCCAGCGATGCGCCGCGCCTACAGGAATTTTTTGCAGTGCTGGATACGGCGCCAGATATTCAAGATCATGCGGATGCGATTGATCCAGGACGGTGCAGCGGAGTGGTCGAGTTTCATCGGGTTTGTTTTTCGTATCATGCGCCGCACCGAGCAGTTGATGAGTTGAGTTTTACGATTCAGCCTGGGAAAACGATCGCACTAGTAGGTGCATCAGGTGCTGGCAAATCGACTGCGCTAAGTCTGCTGTACCGCGCCTTTGATCCACAATCTGGCCACATTACGATTGATGGCATTGATATTCGGAAATTTCAGCTAACCGCTCTGCGACGCAATATAGGGGTGGTATTTCAGGAGCCTCTTTTGTTTAATCGCAGCATTGCCGATAACCTTCGTATCGGCGCACCAACTGCCAGCGATGCCGAATTGCGCATAGCCTGTGCGCGTGCTCAGGCCTTGGACTTTATCGAACAACAGCCTGACGGTTTTAATACCATTATTGGGGAGCGTGGGCGCACCCTTTCTGGCGGTGAGCGCCAACGCTTATCGATTGCACGGGTATTGCTGAAAGACGCGCCCATCCTGATTTTGGATGAGGCCACCAGCGCCCTCGATACCCCAACCGAGGCCAGCGTATTGACTGCACTCGAAGCGGTAACGCAATCCCGCAGTACCTTGGTCATTGCCCATCGCTTAAGTACGATTCGGCAAGCAGACCATATTTTGGTAATGGATCAAGGAAAGGTGATTGAATCCGGTAGCTTTGATGGCCTCTACGAGCAGGGCGGTCGATTTACTGACATCATGCAGCAACAATATGGCCTTACTCTGCAAGTAAATCAATCCGGTAACGTAGTTACTCATTTAGGGCGCAGACACGAGCCATGAGTGGATTTTCAGCAGCTTGGTTAGCCCTGCGTGAACCGGTCGATCACCGATCGCGTAATGCCATGCTGCAAACCCAGGTAGTCAATTTCTTGCATCAGCGTGCGCCTGTAGTTCCCGATTTACTGCACATCACCGATCTGGGATCTGGAACGGGCTCTAATTTGCGAGCGCTTGCGCCCCATTTTGGAGCAATGCAATGCTGGACCTTAGTGGACTACGATGCCGATCTCTTGCGGGCTGCGCGTTCGACTTTACAGTCATGGGCAGATGGCGTTTTAGACAGCGGCACCCCTAATGTAATCTGTGAGATGAAGGGTTTTTCGGGGCCTGTTGAGCCCCTGATTATTACCAAAAACATGAAAACAATCGCTGTTCGGTTTCGCTGCGCTGATCTTCTTGCCGATTACCGCAGCATCCTGAATGAACCCGCCGACCTCATTACGGCAGCTGCTTTTTTTGACTTGGTGGCCGAAGCGTGGTTGGCTGATTTTTGCGCTGCCCTTACCAAGCCTCTCTATACCGTACTCACGTACGACGGCAAAGAAACATGGGGGCCGCCGAATGCTTATGATGCCGGTGTGTTGCGCGCTTTTCATGCGCATCAATCAACCGATAAAGGCTTTGGCACAGCCCTTGGCCCAAGAGGCGCAGAACGTCTGCAATCTCTGCTTCAAGGCAGGGGATTTGCCACAGCATGCGCGCCTAGCCCCTGGTGCATGGATCACCACGATCGCACCTTAATAGAGCAACTCGCAATAGGTACTGCCAGCGCCGCCCGAGAAATGGGCATGCTAGAAAATAGCGCAATCGATGAATGGGAGCAGGCGCGCCGCCAAGCAAGCCACTGTGAGATCGGCCATATCGATCTGTTTGCGTATCCAGCATAAACCGCGTTTTACGCAGCTGAGGCTGCCAATACCCAGCGCAATGCCCTAAAACGCGGTGTCATCAATCTGCTCCTCTTTTTTGATATGATGATTGCTTCTCAACAGCCTAGGTGCTTCTGCACCACTATATGGAAGTCGTAATACTAATTGGACTAATCCTCCTCAATGGCCTATTTGCCATGTCCGAAATTGCTCTGGTTACGAGCAGAAAAGCAAAACTCCAAAAGTTAATTGATCGCGGCGACGATGAGGCCAAGGTAGCTGTCGAGCTCGGCGAGAACCCCACCAAATTTCTTTCAACAATTCAGATCGGTATTACATCGATTGGCGTACTGAGCGGCGTCGTCGGTGAATCTGCTATCGCAATACCTATGTCCCATCTGCTGGCTTCAGAAGGCATGGACCCCAAATACGCCGACTGGCTTTCTTTGGGTGTTGTAGTTGCGGTTATCACCTACCTCTCAATTGTGATCGGAGAGCTAGTACCTAAGCGCATTGCCCAAAACAATCCTGAGCGGATTGCCCGCTATATAGCCAAACCTATTTCTGCACTGGCGTTTATTTCTAAACCGTTTGTGATTTTGTTAACGGTTTCGACTAATTTCATACTGAAGGTGCTGGGCATTAAAGATCACAGCAATAATGAGGTAACCGAAGAAGAAATCCATGCAGTGCTTGAAGAAGGCACTAGCGCCGGCCTCATTGAGGTGAATGAACACAATATGCTGCGCAACGTCTTTCGCCTCGATGATCGTCAAATTGTCTCGCTGATGGTGCCGCGTGCGGATATTGTTTACTTGGATGTTGAAAACACATTTGCAGAATCAATTGATTTAATTGATTCATCGGAGCATGCTCGCTTTCCGGTCGTCAGGGGTGGTCTAGATAACATCCTGGGCATACTCAATGCACGCAAGATGCTAGCATCGGTGGCTAAAGGCGGAGAAAAAACCCTTGAGAATGGCTTGCAAGCGCCTTTATTTGTGCCCGAAACACTGACCGGACTAGAGCTACTCGAGAACTTTAAATCCTCTCACAATCAAATGGCATTTGTGATTGATGAATATGGTGAGGTGATGGGCCTCATCACCCTACAAGATTTAATCGAATCGATTACCGGTGAGTTCTCGACCAATGACCCAGAAGAGTCATGGGCGATTAAGCGCGAGGATGGTTCATGGCTATTTGATGGCCATATTCCGATTCCCGAATTCAAAGACTCGCTCGAGCTCGACTCAGTTCCAGAAGAAGATTTGGGGCGCTATCACACCCTTAGCGGTTTGATGATGCTCTTAAGTGGAAAGATCCCAAATACCGGCGATATAGTCGAATGGGCTGGCTGGAAACTAGAGATTGTTGACATGGATGGTAAGACCATTGACAAGGTCCTAGCTAAGCAGTGTTAAGGCCAAAACGGGCTTAAATCGTTATTTGATTGAGGTGGTGTACCGAAAGAGCCTCATTGTGATCAGTCGAATCTAACTCTCACTTGCCACCTTGGCTTCAGCAAACTTCATTTCCAATACTGGGCGTTTAAAAGCAGG
>CANGWV010000018.1 GCA_947457875.1 Burkholderiaceae bacterium | reverse complement strand
TGCAGAATACGGATTACGGCTTTATCAAAACTTTACTACTTGGCAACCTTAATTTTTTCTATTCATCATGCTGCTGATTCCTGCAATTGACATTAAAGACGGCCACTGCGTTCGCTTAGAGCAGGGCGATATGGACCGCGCCACGGTTTTTTCAGAAGACCCTGCTGCGATGGCAAAGCATTGGGTGAGCAAAGGCGCACGCCGTTTGCACTTGGTTGACCTCAATGGCGCCTTTGCTGGCAAGCCCAAAAATGAATCTGCCATCAAAGCCATACTCAAAGCAGTAGGCGATGACATTCCGGTGCAGCTGGGCGGTGGCATTCGGGATCTAGAAACGATTGAGCGCTTACTCGACGATGGGATTAGCACCATCATCATTGGTACCGCTGCTGTGAAGAGCCCTGGCTTTGTGCAGGATGCCTGTACTGCATTTAGTGGCCACATTATGGTGGGCATTGATGCCCGCGATGGCAAGGTAGCTACTGATGGTTGGAGCAAGCTAACGGGCCATGAAGTCATCGATCTAGCAAAGAAGTTTGAAGACTATGGCGTTGAGGCAATCGTTTACACCGACATTGGTCGCGACGGCATGCTCAAAGGCGTGAACATGGATGCGACGATTAAGCTGGCACAAGCCGTGCGCATTCCGATCATTGCGAGTGGCGGCCTATCGAACAATAAAGACATTCAAGCACTTTGCGCAGCAGAAGAAGAAGGCGTGATGGGTGTGATTGCGGGTCGCTCGATTTATTCCGGTGATTTGGATCTGACTACAGCGCAGAAATATGCCGATGAGCAAACGGCCAAGTACGCTGCGCTGATTGCAAAAAAGCTCAGCAGCTAAACAGTGCTAACCAAACGAATTATTCCTTGCCTCGATGTGACTGCAGGGCGCGTGGTGAAGGGCATTAATTTTGTGGGATTGCGCGATGCCGGCGATCCCGTCGAAATTGCTCGACGCTATGATGAACAGGGTGCTGACGAATTAACCTTTTTAGACATTACTGCAACATCCGATGGCCGTGACTTATTGCTACCCATCATTGAGGCGGTTGCCGCGCAAGTATTTATTCCGCTGACGGTTGGCGGTGGAGTGCGCGCCGTTGGTGATGTACGGCGTTTACTCAATGCAGGCGCCGACAAAGTGAGCATGAATTCTTCTGCGGTAGCCAATCCTGATCTAGTTTCGGATGCTGCTGCCCATTACGGCTCGCAGTGCATTGTGGTTGCGATTGATGCCAAGCGCGTTGCTGATAATCGCTGGGAAGTATTTACCCATGGCGGCAGAACCGCAACCGGGCTTGACGTCGTGGCATGGGCAAGCGAAGTGAGCCGCCGCGGCGCCGGAGAAATTTTGCTCACCAGCATGAATCAAGATGGCACCCAAGATGGTTTTGATCTTGCCTTGACCGCAGCCGTTAGTAAAGCCGTTCCAGTCCCGGTAATTGCCAGTGGCGGTGTTGGTAACTTGCAGCACTTGGTCGATGGCATTACCAAAGGCCGGGCCGATGCCGTACTAGCGGCCAGTATTTTTCATTACGGAACGTATACGGTTAGGCAGGCGAAGGAATTTATGGCGGCCCAGGGAATAGCGGTTCGGCTTTAGGCAAAGACCACGCTAGTCCGTCCAATCCGTTTTTCTCGATTGGCTTTGCGAATCACAATCTGAATATCCCGGCCTAGCTTGTTAAGGCATTCCAGCATCTTAGTCTCACTCACCCCATGAAATTGACCGCGTAATAGTTTTGATAATTTAGGCTGAGGCATGCCCAAAACCAAAGCGGCTTCCATTTGGGTCAGGCGACGTTGCGCAATAATTTCAGAGATCTTGAGAGCTAAGTTGGCCTTTACCAACATCTCCTGATCATTGGCAAATCCAATATCAGCGAAGATGTTTCCGGAACTTTTTTCGATTAGACTAGCCATACTTAATTATATCCAAATGGGTATAAATTAGTAGCCAAGTTAATGCCAGGTAGTTAATTAATCGACCAACTCTGTCAGAATGAAACCCTATGAATACCCCCGCCACATCGTTTAAGCCCAATCCCAATATCGCTCCAGGCCCATGGCTGGATGCGGTGACCTGGAATGCGCAAGGCTTAGTTGCCGTGATTGCCCAAGAGGTTGGCTCGGGCGATGTGTTGATGATGGCGTGGATGAACCGGGATGCCCTTCTTAAAACCATGCAAATCGGCGAGGCAGTGTATTGGTCACGCTCACGCCAAAAGTTGTGGCATAAGGGTGAAGAGTCTGGCCATACGCAGACGGTAAAAGACATTCGCTTGGATTGCGATGGCGATACGATCTTGCTGGTCGTCGATCAAAAAGATGGCATTGCTTGCCATACCGGTGCGCACAGTTGTTTTTTCTTAGGCTGGGATGCCAAAGCGAGTACATGGCAAAAATCCGTGGAATAGAATGCAGGCATGAGCAAAGACAATAATTCCCCCAATCTAGATGCGGTGCTGGCCCACTTGGCGGATGTGGTGGATGGTCGCCGTGCAGATTTAGCTGCGGGTAAGGTCGATCCCAAATCCTCTTACATTGCCCAGCTCTTCTCTAAGGGCGATGACGCCATCCTTAAAAAGATTGGCGAAGAGGCTACTGAGGCAGTCATGGCTGCAAAAGACAGCCGCAACAGCCATTTAGCCCCAGAGCAACAAGCCCTCCTTGTCGGTGAAATGGCTGATCTGTGGTTCCATTGCCTGGTGGCTTTATCCCAGTTTGGCTTGCGACCAGAGGATGTATTGGCCGAGCTGACTCGCCGGGAAGGCGTTTCTGGCATTGCCGAGAAAGCTGCCAGAACACGTTAAACCCATCGCTTTTGTAGTACTAAAGCCCCTTTTTGAACGAGCGCACCATGGAAAATCACGAAAACTGCATCTTTTGCAAAATTATTGCCGGAACCATTCCTTGCCAAAAAGTCTATGAAGATGACGAGGTCTTTGGTTTTAAGGACATTAATCCAGCTGCCCCCATCCATTTTTTGTTGATCCCGAAGCGTCACATCACCACCCTTGAGGCAGATGCGCCCCTGGACGCCCAATTGCTGGGTAGAATGATGGCATTAGCACCACGCTTGGCAGTTGAGCAGGGTTGCCGTCCTGGACGGGATGGCGGTTTTCGTTTATCGCTGAACAATGGCGCAGATGGGGGTCAAGAGGTCTATCACACGCATTTGCATGTGATGGGCGGGCCGCGCCCCTGGAATAAATAAGACAAGGAGAGCAGAAAATGGGTTCATTCAGTATTTGGCATTGGCTGGTTGTTCTAGTAATCGTGATGCTGGTATTTGGTACCAAAAAGCTGCGCAATATGGGTAGTGATTTGGGCGGCGCCGTTAAAGGTTTTAAAGATGGTATGAAAACCGGCGAAGACAAAGCAGAGCAAATTCCGCAGACAGCAACTCAGCAAACTGCTTCTGTGGACAAAACCGTGGACGTTCAGGCTAAAGACCTCAACAAGTAATCTAGATATGATTGCAATCCCCGCAGTGCTGTTACATGATTGATCTTGGAGTTTCAAAACTCGCATTGATTGCAGTCGTCGCATTGGTAGTAGTCGGGCCAGAGCGTTTACCTAAGATCGCCCGCATGGCTGGTAATTTATTTAGCCGTGCTCAGCGCTATATGTCGGAAGTGCGCAGCGAGGTGAATCGCCAAATGGAGCTCGATGAATTCAAGAAGCTCCGCGAAGAAAGCACCTCGATGTTCAAGGATGTTGAGAGCAGTATTAATTCAACGGTGCAAGAGGCCCAGCTCAATTTAAGCGATCAAGCTGACTCCAGTACTTTTGTATCTAACTTTGGTAGCAATATGAGCCTCGATGAGGCTGCCGTCTATCGCGAGAGTTTGCGCCAAGGCCGTGACAGTTGGCGCGTCAAACGCGGCAATCGCCCAACTTGGTTTAAGCATTCCTCGGGTACGCGCACCCGTGTGCAGTCGGGCGCAGCCCGCATGAAGCGCTATCGCCACACCTCTTCTATGAAGTAATGTATGACACAGCCGAGCGATAGTAATAATAAACTCAAAAACGATGCAGCCGATCACGATGCCAAGGCGGACGCAACCGTAGGCGAAGGTTTGCAAGAGAGTTTTTTATCGCACTTATTTGAATTACGCGATCGCGTTATTAAAGCCGGCCTTGCCATCATCATTGTGTTTGCGAGCTTGGCCTATTGGGCGCCTGATATTTTTCATATCTTTGCGCAACCACTCCTCAGTTCCTTGCCTGCAGGCGGCAAAATGATTGTGACTGACATTACGGGCTCCTTCTTTGTACCGATGAAAGTCACCATGCTAGTGGCATTTTTAATTGCCTTGCCATGGGTGCTGTATCAAATGTGGGCCTTTATTGCGCCAGGTCTATATCAACATGAGCGTAAATTGGTTATTCCACTCGTGGTGAGTAGCTACAGCCTCTTTTTGTTTGGAATGGCCTTTGCTTACTTCTTAGTCTTTCCGACGGTATTTAATTTCATGGCACAGTACAACGCTCCTTTGGGCGCGGAGATGAGTACCGACATTGATAAGTACCTGAGCTTTGCCATGACCACCTTCTTGGCATTTGGTATCACCTTTGAAGTACCGGTCGTGGTCGTTGTTCTAGTGCGCATGGGCATTGTTACCTTAGCGAAGCTGAGAGAAAGTAGACCCTATGTGATTGTGGGCGCGTTTGTCATCGCAGCCATTGTCACGCCACCAGATGTACTCTCGCAATTGCTGTTGGCAATCCCGATGACCTTGCTTTATGAGCTGGGATTGTTAATTGCGCGCTTCTACGAGCCTAAGAAATCAGCCGAAGACATTGCAGATGATTTGAGAGATGCGGAGCTGGATAAAGCCAGAGCTCAGGCAGAGCAACAGCCCTAGATTTAGTAAGTCGTATCACTTCCTTTTTGTGGGTGGCGCTTGTTTATTTGGCAAACGTATTAAGTAACCACTGACTTACCTTATCAAAGCGGTAACGTCGTTGCCGCAAGTTACCCTCCCGCACCCTGCTTTCATCTAACTCATCCTCATCTGCTGCATCGCGTGTGATTGCATCGACTGATGCAGAGGCGCCGCCATGCTCGTTGCGGGGGTTGCCTGTAAACACTTTTCCGGCAGCCAGCAAAGCTCGGCGTTGCCCAATGGTTTCAATCTGAATTAACCTCGGCAAAATCTTTGGAAGCTCCCACCGAATATCAACTACTACACAGTGCTCATGTTGCAACTGGGCGATGTCGGCTAATAGTAATTCGGCCTTACTGAAACAAAACTGATTGGCAATAACGAGGCGATGGCAAAGTAGGAGCCATTCATATTCGATTTTGTATTCGGCATGCCGATTAATAGCCTGCTCAGCCAGAAGTGCTAAATCATGCCAATCATTCGCTGCAGGCTTAGGGCAGCTCTCCAAAATTTTCGTAAGCAATTCCCTTGCCTCATGAATGCCTTGTTGCTGTGCCTGCCATACCCAATAGGAGGCTTGAAGCCCCTTGACCTTCTCATCCAGTTTTTCTCGCTTGCGCCACAGGTTGGCCCCTTTCCGAAACTGGGCTTGTGCATGCCCTAGATCGGCAGCGCGATCAAAGCAGCGATCGCTCTCGGTTGCGTTGTATCCCGAGAACTGCGGGCGACGGTAAATCTCACCCAGCGCAAACCAGGCATCCCGATCACCGTCTTTGGCCGCAAGCTCTAACCAATAGACGGCTTTCTTCAAAGAGGCATTCGAGCGACCCTGATCAACTTCGGCAGCAGCCGATGTGACATTAAAAGCAGGAGCAGAACTAGTAATGCCATTGAGATGCGCCAACTGCAATCCGAGGGTTAGTCGCGCAACCGTTAAACCCATTTCAGCGGCTTCAAGCAAGTGATCTTGTTTGCCGCTTGCTAGCCACTGCGACCACAGACCGGATAGCGTTTCATCCTTGGGTTGCAGGCGAAGTAACAATTCTTTCGCTGCTTGGGTAAAACTATTTTCTGTTTCGGCAAGCGATTGCAAATAGGATTTGCACACCAATTGCAAAGAAGGTAAATCAGCGGCTGGCATGTAATCCATCTCCGCAAGATCAGCAGATACAAGCCAATCGCGTAAGCGCTTTTGTTCTTCTAGATACTCTGGCGACAATAAAAACTGAATCAGTTGCCATCGTGCGTTCAGCATGAATG
The DNA here is from genome assembly GCA_947457875.1 of Burkholderiaceae bacterium. Classification (GTDB taxonomy): domain Bacteria; phylum Pseudomonadota; class Gammaproteobacteria; order Burkholderiales; family Burkholderiaceae; genus Polynucleobacter. Next base: position 18,461 of record CANGWV010000018.1, on the reverse strand, counting down.
GCGAAACGAAAGAGAGTGAAGAAAAGGAAGGGGCCCCATCGTCGAAAGCGGAATTAAATTCAGAAGCCAAAGCGGCATTAGGTAAATGCGGGTTGACAGTTGAATCGTTGGTTGCCAGTTGCCAAAACAGCTTCCACCCAAATGGAAATGATGGCGAGCCAACCGTATGCGCAAGGGGAATTGTGCTCAGCAAGCTAAAAATCGGAGCTAGCGGGACACTTAAGCCTAAATTGGTAGCTTCAACCGAGCTTGTATCTGCAAGTAATTGATTTGTAACGGAAAAAAAGGATTTTTCTAACCAAACCAAAGAGTTAGCTGGTTGAATCGGTGTATTGAAAGCGCCGGTCAAATACGCAGAAGCTAAGTTTTGTTGCGCAGAAACATCACCAAAACGGGCTGACTGCAGGATTTTTAGGAATTGACGGCTTGCCATCTGACAATTTTGGCATTAACAAGCCAGAAAGAGCGAAAAACCTAGCCCTTGTTGCCGTGATACAACAAAGAAAGCCAAAAAACATCCTTTTCACAAGCAAAAGTAGCTTGTTATGCCTCTACACCTAGTCTATTAGCCCGAAAGAGAGAAAATTCATGAGTCCCAAATTATTTGGGCATTACTTTTAATTTATGGAGATTTAAAGAATGAAAAAATCGCTATTCGCACTCGCAGCAGTAACAGCATTTGCTGGCGCTGCTCAAGCTCAGTCATCTGTGACTGTGTACGGTATTTTGGATGTTGGTTATGTCGGTGGCAATGAGCGTTTGGCTGGTCCAACTCTTGCTAACGGCCAAAATGTTAATAAGCAAAACACCAACTCATTTAACCAGTCAGCACAAAGCACTAGCCGTCTAGGTTTTCGTGGCACTGAAGATTTAGGTGGCGGAACTCGCGCATTTTTCACTCTTGAGACTGCGATCCTTCCAAATACAACACCAGGTGCACCAACAGCGAATAGCGTATTTGGCGCCGCTCGTGCAGCCTTTGTTGGCTTGTCACAAAAAGGTATTGGCCAAGCAAGCATTGGATTGCAAAATACCGTTGTTACTGATGCTATCGGACCAACCATTACTGGCGAATTCAACAACATCGTAGGTAGCTTGTTGTTCCCAGGGCAGACAACTGCAGCTACTGGCGGCACAACAGGTGTTGTTGGCCTTCAAGGTTCCGGAATTGCAAACAACTCCGCTAACGGTACCACTGATGCATTTACATTCCGTACATCCAATACCCTCAAGCTTCAATCAGAGCGTATGGCTGGCATCCAAGGTAGCGTCATGGTTATCATGAGTGATACAACTCAGACTCAGGGCGGTGTAGCAAGTCCAAACCAAGGCTACACTGGTGGTAAAAATAATTCAAATGGTTGGGGTTTAGGTCTTAACTACACCTTCAAGAAATTCACTGGTACTGCAGCATATCAATCGTTTAAAGCGGTTGATCCTTACAGCGCAACTGCCGCTCAAGTTGCGGTCGGTGGTCTTGGCGCGACTACAGGTGCCCCTGCCATTTATAACTCATCCTCTGGCGCTCCTGGCCAAAACATCCAAGATAACCAAGCTTATGTTGGTGCAACATACGACTTTGGTATCTTGAAGGCCTACGCTGGTTGGATCGATCGCAAAGTAACATCGCAAATTAACAGCAATGTTTATGCTAAGCGTACTGCGCAAGAGATTGGTGTTCGTGGTAACTTCACACCAAAAATTCAGAGCTGGGCTAGCATTGGTAACGGTCGCATCACTGCCTTTGGTTCAAATGAGCCAACAGCTAACATTGTTGGCTGGCAGATTGGTAGCAACTACATTCTAAGCAAGCGTACCAATTTGTATGCAATCTATGGCCAAGCCGGCACATCAAATGCATCCAATAGCGTAGCTGGCCCAACAGTAGGCGCCAATCAAAGCTACAACTCAAACAACTACGCTCTTGGCGTACGTCACACTTTCTAATTTAACGCTAGCGTAGCTAGCTTTTTCTTAGAAGTTCTTAAACCACCCTTCGGGGTGGTTTTTTTATGAAAATTTTTCAGTCTCAGATTTATACGGAGTATTGACTATTAATAAAAATACCTATTTTGGCTCATTCATCTGAATGATTAAATATGTAAATCAAAATTAATATTAAAAATGATATTTTATGAGCACCATTCCTTGAATTCCTTTGAGGCGGCAAACGATGCCTGCCTCCTGGATTCGGGTGTGCTCAGCGCCCAGGTTTTGCCCTACGTTTCATCGGCTCCGGCTGCTTTAGAGCAATTTAGGGCGATTTCAGCCCCAGATGAGCACCATTTCCGTTACTTTGCCAATAAGGCCTTGCTACTAGAGCATCAAAAATGCTTTCAAGGCGATATCACCAAGCAAACCTTGGGGATGTTTATTAGTCGCTTGCGAGCACAGTTGGGGCCGTATTTTGATCAAACCCACATTGGATCGATCCAGATAAAGCAAATTTCTGAATTTATTCTGCATTTACAGGATCAATCGATTAAACCCATCACCATCAAGCAGTACTTGGGTTTACTCAAGCGAATACTGCAGATTGCTCTGGATGATGGGGCTATCTATAAATTACCCACATTCCCGAAGTTAAAAACCAAAAGCATCCCCAGGGGGAGTTTTAGCTTGCCAGAGTATTGGGCGCTGGTGAAGGCCAGCAAACAATTGATAGATGAAGCAGGCAATGAGCATGAAAAACCACTTACGCACCGCAGTACTTCTGCCGGGGCATTTAAAAAGCGAGACACCGTCCCATTAGAAATGCGCTGGTTGATCCGCTTTATGGTGAACTCCTTCATTCGGCCGGTGGATATTAAGCTGATTCAGCACAAACACATTGAAGTCATTACAGGCCCCAGCACCTACCTTCGATTAAACCTTCCTGAGACGAAACGGCATACTGGACAGGTGGTCACGATGCGCGCCGCGAATAGCGTGTATCAGTCACTTAAGCAGTATCAAGAATCCAGGGGCTATGGCAAGCCCAATGACTATTTGTTTCTGCCAGAAGCAAAAGATCGGGAAGGCGCAATACAGCTTCTTACAACCCACTTTAGAAAAATACTAGAAAAAGCAAACTTGAGAACAGGGCAGTATGGTCAACTCAGAACCCTGTATAGCCTGAGACACACAGCAATTACCTTCAGGCTACTTTACGGCAATGGCATTGACTTGCTTACCCTCGCCCGCAATGCCCGAACCTCGGTTGAAATGATTGAGCGCTTTTACTCATCTAACTTAACCGCCGAAATGAACATTGAAATGCTGCAGAGCAAACGATTGAAGTCCCATTTAATTTAAACCTGCACTCAATCGTTCACTTATTAAAGTGTTAATGCGCCAATATTTTGGATAAGAAATCCTTTGCTCTGGCCGAGCGCTCTTCGGGCTTACCAAAGAAATCATCCTTGCTACAGTCCTCCACGATACGGCCTTGATCCATAAAGATGACGCGGTCGCTCACCTTACGAGCAAAGCCCATCTCGTGACTTACGCAGCACATGGTCATACCTTCGTTGGCTAGCTTAACCATCACATCCAAGACTTCGCCAACCATCTCAGGATCGAGCGCCGATGTGGGCTCATCGAATAGCATAACGATGGGATCCATCGTCAATGCGCGTGCAATCGCCACGCGCTGCTGTTGACCCCCAGATAGCTGACCTGGAAATTTATCCTTTTGTGCCATTAAACCAACCCGCTCTAAGTACTTCAGCCCGTGTTGCAAAGCCTGGTCTGGCGAGCGCCCCAATACTTTAATCTGGGCGAGGGTTAAGTTCTCAGTCACGCTTAAGTGGGGGAAGAGTTCAAAGTGCTGAAATACCATCCCCACCCTCGCTCGCAACTGAACCAGATTGGTTTTGGGGTCGCTTAGGCTGACGCCATCGACAATGATCTCCCCGGATTGAAAGGGCTCTAAGGCATTCATGGTTTTGATCAGAGTTGACTTACCCGAGCCGGAGGGGCCGCAGATAACTACCACTTCCCCTTGCTTGATTGAGGTAGTGCATTCAGTTAGCACCTGAAAGTCACCGTACCATTTTGAAACGCTCTTAAGTTCTATCATGCTGTGCTTGATTGAATAGATTGATATGACATTAACGAATGATGGCTACTTTGGTTTGAATTTTACGAACTAGTTTTGACAGCGAAAAGCAAATCACAAAATACGTAACCGCAGCCAAAATATAGGTTTCCATCGGGCGCCCAAAGTTTTTGCCGGCGATTTCAAAACCCTTGAGTAAGTCATATGCACCAATTGCATAGACCAAGGATGTATCTTGAAACAAAATAATGGTTTGCGTCATTAAAACCGGAATCATGTTTCTAAATGCTTGCGGCAAGATAATCAAACGCATATTTTGGCCGTAGTTCATGCCTAAAGCTTGGGCTGCATAGGTTTGCCCTCTGGGGACCGACTGAATACCGGCGCGCATAATTTCCGCAAAATAGGCGGCCTCAAAAGCGATGAAGGTAATGATGGCAGATAGATTGGCGCCAATGGGTTTACCAATCAATAGCGGAATTAATAGGAAAAACCACAAAATCACCATGACTAATGGAATGGAGCGCATGGTGTTGACATAAAAACTGGCGCAAGAAGACAAGACTGGATTGCCAGATAAACGCATCAAGGCTAAAAAAGTGCCGAAGATAATTCCGCCGACCGTAGCAATCACCGTTAATTGCACGCTAAATAGCAAACCCTTTTGGATGTAATCCGTAAAGAGTGCCCAATTGTAAAAACTGAGGTCTAGGCTTAGCATGGCACGATAAAGAAGGGCATTGGTTTAGTGGGCCAAGCTGGGATCAGTGGATGTGCCAACAAAACCCGGAATGCGGGTTCGTCGCTCGATCCAGGTCATTAAACGATTGACTGCAAATGCAGATAGGGCATAGAGCAAGGTCACTGCTAAGTAAATTTCTATGCCGCGTGATGTTTCCTCTTGCGCCTGCATGGCAAACAAGGTGAGTTCAGGCACCGATACCGCAAAAGCCACGGATGAGTTCTTCACCACATTCATGCTTTCCGAAGTCAAGGGCGGAATCACAATCCGCAGTGCCATGGGCAAAATCACATAGCGATAACTTTGGAAGCGAGTCATTCCCAGTGCAGTAGCTGCAGCCATCTGGCCGCTGGGTAACGACTGAATACCAGCACGCACCTGCTCTGCAATACGTGCTGAGGTAAAAAAGCCCAAAGCGATACTTACCAATAAATAGGATGGAAATTCTTTTAATGGCAATACAAACGAAGGGATCACGTGGTACCACAGAAAAACCTGAACCAAGATCGGTATGTTTCGAAAGAGCTCTACCCAGGCAGTAGCAGCACGTACCAATAACCGACTGCTTAGGCTACTACTCGGCAAGGTGCGCAACGTACCCATCACTGCGCCAATTACTAAAGCAATCAAGAGGCTCAGACCTGCGACTGCAATGGTCCAAAGCCATGCCTGCATTAACCAATCTAAATAGCTTGGATCAGCATTTTGTGCAATACCAAATATCGACGAGATGCAGTGCTGGACTGGCTCTCCGTCTAGCGTACTCTTACAAAAAACGCCAAAATCCATAGTCATGGGTTTTGGCGTTCACGCGCAATAAAGCAAGGCATACAACTCGAAAGATTCAAAATTACTTCTTTTGATAGTCTTCCGCAGGCCTGTCATTTAAGTTAGCCCACGCATTTTTTGTTGCGGCAGACAACTCGAGGCCAACTACGCTATTTTTAGGTGGAATGGGTTTTAAGAACCATTTATCCCACAGGCGTGGCATTCCGCCATTCGCGACTATCTTTGCGATGGCTGCGTTAACGTCCGCCTTAAATTGAGGGTCGTCTTTGCGCACCATAATTGCAATGGGTTCTGTGCTCAGTACCTCACCCACAATCTTAAAATCCTTTGGGTTTCTTGAATTAGCAATGTTACCTGCCAAGATCGAGCCATCCATGACAAAGGCATCTGCACGGCCAGACTCCAGCAATAAGAAACTATCGGCATGGTCCTTACCAAATACTTCATCGAAGTTAACGCCAGTTGCTTTTTCATGCCTACGCAAAATCTGAACGGATGTAGTGCCCGTAGTGGTCGCTACTTTTTTACCAGCCAACTGTGAAATCGAGTTAATGCCCGAATTGGCTTTAACAGCAATACGCACTTCTTCGACGTACAGGGTATTGGCAAAGCTCACATCGCGTTGTCGGGCGGTGTTGTTGGTTGTTGTACCGCACTCAATATCGACCGTTCCATTTTGAACCAAGGGTATGCGATTCTGTGCGGTAACGGGCTGGTAATTAATACGCAATGTACTCAGGCCTAATTTAGCTTTAATGTCATTGAGAATCATGCGGCACACTTCAACGTGGAATCCATCGAAGCGACTATCGCCAGTGGTATAGGACATTGGAATGGATGATTCACGCACACCCATGGTGACTGCGCCAGTCGATTTGATCTTATCCAGGGTAGCGCTGGCAGCAACTACGCCCTGTGCACACACTACAACGGATGCCAGTAACGCTACCTTTATTCCTGACCGTATTGATGCGGGAGAGTACATATTGAATTCCTTTTAGCTGTTTAACTTTTTTCAACACTACTAGCGCAGGATGCCACACTAGCAACTTTGTAGCCATTTTGGATGAATATTGCATGATTAGGTTAAACCCTAGGATTAAACTCAAATTACAGCGGAAACTTCGTTGTTAGGGCGCTTTAAGCTTTTATTGGCGCAGTCAAAAGGGCGCCGGGAGGGAAATACTACATCCGTAAAAAAGAAAAACCCACTGTGTTGCCACAGTGGGTTAATTTGATACCAAACTAATTCGTAACTAGCCTAAGCTAGCATCAAATTAGAAAGTGTGACGTGCGCCAATACCGTAGCTGCTTGCGCCTTCAGACACATTGATTGTAGAACGCGATACTTGGGTCTGACCGTAAATTGCATACAAATTGGTACGCTTGCTCAGGATGTAGTTGGTACCCAACTGCCATGCAGTAAAGTTCTGCGACGCTTGTGCTTGGTTTCCTGCTGCACCAAAGCCGATACCAGATCCAGCGCTGATTGCGCCGTTACCTAAACTTGCCCAGCTTTCAATCTTCGGTGTCCAGTTACCGCGAACACCTAACTGCTGGCCAGAACGCTGAACGTAGTTATTGCTGTTAACGTTTGATTCGTATTTAGCATTGACATAACCGGCATACGCTTTGAGGATACCAAAGTCATATACTGCGCCAAAATACATTTGTGTCATGCCGAGTGATGTGCCAAGTGGATTTGGAACTGCAACACCTACAGCCGCAGTTGCAGGGAAACCTGCTGCAGTTTGTACGCCGCCGCTAAAGGTTTTATTCTTGGATGTTTGATACGCTGCATCTACGTTCAATTTTTGCCAAACGTAGTTAGCACCAACACCCCAAGCTTCGTTGTTAGCTTGTGTTAAGCCCGTTGCTGTTGAAGAGTTGTTTGCAGAAGAATTAGCGTTGTTGTAGATGGCATTCAACTGGAAACCAGCCATGCGATCTGTTGTTAACGTTAACGCTTGGTTGTAGCGCACTGTGTACGAAGTGGCTGTTTGGCCATTGCCTTGCGATGCGTTGGTGGTGTAAATCACGCTACCAACCATGTTGTTTTGCTGACCTGGGTCTGTACGGCCAACAGCCATGTGGATTGGTGTGTACTGAGTACCAATCGCTGCACGACCAATACCCTTTTGGCTCAAACCAACAAATGTCTGACGGTTAAAGAGGCCATTATTGTTATTGCCTGACAAAGCGGAATCAGTTGGTGACAAACCAAACTCAGCCGTAAAGAATGCTGCTGTACCGCCACCTAAATCTTCTGTTCCACGGAAACCAAGGCGTGAAGTAGACTGAGCGCCTTCACCAGAAAAACGGGTAATGTTGGTGTTAGTTTCTGGGGTGAGAGTTGCGGACTGAGGACCACGTGTTGTTACGCCTTGGAAACCAACGTCCAAGATTCCGTACACAGTCACAGATGACTGCGCTTGAGCAGCACCAGCAAATGCTGTTACTGCTGCGAGTGCGAATAGCGATTTTTTCATTCTTTAAATCTCCATCCACGTGATTTGAAATATTTGGGTGTGTAATTTGTGCCATGCACATGCCATACTCGTTCCATAACTCGCACGCACGGTGTCGCAAACCACGTGGTGTGCAACAAATTACAGTGGTATTTTTTTTCAGCACAAATGCAATCTGCACAGCAAACCTGCACAGCAATGGCGTTTGGCGTGAGTGCGATTTTGTGTTGTAGCAAAACTGGTCGCGCAATTTGGTTTGCGACACTACAGTTGCAATATGCAAACACAACATGCAGCGAACGACACGGCGTTTGGGCGAGTGCGCAATCGCACCTTGCCGATTGCAAGCACCATGACCTGCGTGCCGCACTACCCCAGCAAACTCGTCATCTTTTTGACTGCAGCATCACGCTATTGGCAAGTGCGCTGTTTTTTTGCGGGCAAGACTGTGGTGCGCAGCTTGCGTACCACCAGCAAGCGCGACGCTGTGCGCTTGGCAAAGGAGTTTTACAACATGAACATCTGTACTGTACCCGCGCAAGAGCATGTGCAGTATGCACGCACGCACACGATTGAACTGGTTGCTAAACTCATGCTGCAAACTGAACAGGGACGAGTTGACCGCGGCGAAGTAGCCTCGCACTCCTTGACCATGCTGGTGTCACGCCTGCGCAAACACGTCATCCCGTACTTTGCGCATACTGCAGTGGAAACCATAGGCTATGCACACATTGAGCGTTTCTTTAACTACCTGTGCACACTTGGCTACAAACCCATGACACTCTCGCAGTATTTGACTGCACTGCGTAAAGTGCTCAACACCGCACATGCAAACAAATGGATAGAACAAGTACCGCAGTTTCCTAAACTGCGCATCACCAGCACGGCGCGTGGCAACTTTACTGCCTCTGAGTACTTGGCATTGTTGCGCTGTGCCAAACGCATGCGCAATCTTCCACCAGTGGCGCGTAAGGTAACACACCGCAACACCCGTGGTGGTGTGTTTGCCAGTTATGCCAATATCGTGCATGAGTTAGCGTGGGTAATTGGTTTTATGGTTAATAGCTTTGTGCGTCCCGTGGATGTCAAACTGATTCAGCACAAGCACGTGGAAATTGTGCGGGGTGAGCATTGTTATCTGCGCTTGAGTTTGCCTGAAACCAAACGCCATACCGCACAGATTGTGACATTACCTGCAGCAGTAGGTATTTACGAAAGGCTATGCAAGCACTTTGGTGCGCAGGGTTTAGCAAGTCAAGACGATTACCTATTTTTGCCGCAACTGCAAGACAGACAGTCAGCGATCTTTTTATTAGAAAAACAATTTAAGCGTGTATTAGAGCAAACTAATTTACGATACGGCACGCAAGGACAAGTGCGCACGCTGTATTCATTACGGCATAGTGCCATTACATTCCGTTTGCTGTATGGACAAGGAATTGATTTACTGACGTTGGCACGCAATGCACGCACGAGTTTAGAGATGATTGACAAGTTTTATGCCAGTGAACTGCGTGCTGAAATGAATGTGGGTATGCTACACAGTAGGCGATAACACCTAAACGTTTGTACCAATAACGAATTTTCCCAATTACTTTATATTTTTAATATTGATAACAATTCTGTAATCAATAACTTAATGGGAAACTTTATGAGCGACTTAGACAATGCAGCACCTGTACCCAATGCCAGCAATCAATTGGCTGCAGCCATCAAAGCACAAGCCGAATTATCTGCCAAGATTGAAGCATTACTGACACAAACTCGTGAAGAAGATTTAGCCACTGTCAAACAACTGATTAGCACGCACGGTTTTAGCCAAACCGATTTGCGCTCTGTACTCAAAGCCAAAGCATCGCGCACAACGCCTCGAAAAAGCACCAGTCGTCGCCGCAAAAGCAGTTAATCTGCACGCTGCGCTAGTTGCACAGCATTTAGCGCAGCATTTGTTGCCACAAGTTGTACGGCGCATTGATGACATTGTCTATGCCAATTACAACGTGCCTACTTTGCAGCACCAATATCGCGTGCTGATACAGCGTGATCACGATGGCGGTCGTGGTATAGATTACGTGTATCAAGAATCGGATTACGTAGATGCACGGGAATACTACACCTACGATGCCAGTCAATTCGCACTCAAACCAATTGGCACGCATGCCGAACTCAAGCGGCTGATTGGCATCAATGCAGCATTTGAGCGTGCACTGCGTGGCAAAACTGTAGCACCAGCACAATTACGGCGTTTGCTGACTGCAAGTGAACTGGCGCAGTACCAAAGCGAAGTGACAACGGAAAAACACCCATCCGAAATCAAATACGGCGAAGGCATGCCCAGTGAACTCAAAGCCTACAACATCATGGTACGTGATGCTGACTTTATGAATGCACGCTACGAAAGCATGTCAGGCAAAGCCAGTGTAGGCAAAGCCAAGTATGCACACGGCACACTTACGCGGTTTTCTACCAAAGCGGAAAGTTTGTATGAAAGTGCACTGGAACGCCTTGAAGAAATCTATAGCGTTGCATCACCGTACGAACGCTACCAGTTGGATACATGGATGGACAGGGAAATTGATTTTGAACGCGGTGTTGAGCGCAAAGTGGGCATGGAACCCGAAACTATTCCGCGTGTGCGTGGCAGTCGCAGCTCCAATGCACTGGACAGCGGTTTACCCAAACTGTCTAAACGCCTTAAACAGCAAGAATGTGCACTGACTGCATTGGTTTATGCCTGTTGTGACATTGCATTTGTGCTGCCTGCAAGCACTGAAAACGAAGTTGTACTTACACCAGAGCAATCCGCACAGATGCAAACTAAACTGCAACGGCTTTTAAATCCAAAACGCAGTGAATGGGATTGAACAGCTCGATTACAATATAAACAAGGACACACAAAGGTATGCAAACACTTGACAATGGCAACCACATCAGTGCGTTTTTACAAGCGCTGGACAAACTCGTACGCCGTCACCTTGATTTTATGGTGGATGACTTGGGTTTTAGCTTTTATGGTGACATTGCCTGCAGCGGATATGCAGGTGAAGAATTAGTGCAGTTCCATAAAGAGTACACAGCCGAAGTGGATGCGTCATTTGCAATTGAAAGCTTTGATGTGCACGTCAGTGACATCCAACTATTGCCGAATGTGGAAGGATTTAAGGAAGGTGATGCTACGTTGACGTTTCGCGTAGATGTGGCTACCTTATTTGCAGACTATGACCCTGAACTGCTGCACCCATTTAGTACGCAGTTGTATGTCAGTGTGGTGCACAATTGTTTTGACGAGTACCAGGTCACACTGGATGCAGCATCGCGCAAACACCTGCAGTTTGCAACGCCCAGTGCACGCCGTTTATTAGAAATGGCAGACCCTGCACTGGTTGAAGATGCTGCACGCACCATGCAAATGGAGATGTACAAGAGTGTGCTGCGGGATTATGACTAAGCCACCTGCAAACTAAAGCAGTTGACAGCACGGCGTTTTTGCTCGTCGTTGACCGTGACATAACGGTTGGTGGTGGCAATGTTCTTATGTCCTGCCAAACTGGCCAGCACAAACACACTGATGCCCGAATTACTTAAATTGGTAATGAATGTGCGTCTGCCCGAGTGGCTGCTGGCACCAAATACCCGTGCACGGCGGTACAGGTAATGAAAGTGCTGCGTGAGTGTGGATGCGGTAAACGCCTTGTGCATGCCGCGCAAGGTATGAAATAACGGCATGGTATCTGCAATATCGCCCTGCGCATAGGTACGTGCTGTCAGGTACACGGATAATTCGTGCTGCAACTGCATACTGACAAACACCGTGCGTGCATGACCGTGCTTGACACGCTGCGCGGACAAGAACACCTGCGATTTAATACTGCCGTCCGTATTGCGCACGTCCCCCACAGTCAACTGCGCCACTTCCGATACGCGAAGTCCCGCCAGCACAGTGAACAAAAACATTAAACGATTGCGGGTGGGGTGTGCGCGTGTGGTGATGTAATTTAAAACTGTATCAATATCGTGCTGTGTCAGTGATTTTGCCTGTGCCATGCGTTTCTCCAAATAATGTGTGCGTTTTTAGTATGTATTCTTATGCGGCAGCAGAGCAACCTGAATGTGCATGTGGGTTTTGCGCCATGCGTTTCTATACAAAACAACTGCTTACGCCACTGACCAAAGAGTTTGTGTATTCTATTTGGTCATGTATTTAGTACAAATACAGGTGCACAGGTGTTTTATTCGTGGCATTTAGACGACAGCACGTGCAACGCATCAAAATAACGCTGTAGCGTGCGTGCGCATTCTCGCTGGTGTTGTGTTGTTTGTCGCTCTGATCTGCGTGTATGCAGGCGTTTTGAGGTGTTGCTGCGTTTTGCTCTTAAATTGGGTGTGCGTACCTGTAAATTATCCGCTGCTGTTTTTTGCACATGGTATTTTTGCACAGCATGGTGATTTTGTACTGGTGCCAGTAAGAAAGCGAACGCAGTTCGCTTGTGTATCGCAAAAGCTATCGCTTTCGCTCACACATTCTTTCTTTTGATTAATTGATAACACGATAAAAGAAAGCCGAAAGCAACGCAGTTGCTTTTGGTGCAGTTAGCTTGACGGAGAATGTTCTGGTCATACAACGGCTATAGCGGAGAAATACTCTGTCGCTATTAGTCGTTGCATGGTGCTTGACGGTAAAAAGTCCCTGCACACACAGTAGATTGGTTTTTACGGGAGAAAGATGTTTGAAACTCCCAACCCGTTGCACGCATTGGTTTGCGTATGAACGGGAACTGCTTAACCCATGGCATTATCTGCTTATGCGTTGCACCGCAATCTACTGTGTTAGTGCAACAAGCCCAGTCTCATTAGCCGTTATATTACAAACTGGTTTTTTGACCTTTCTTTGTGCAGCGTCTATCTGCTGTTTGATACAACTTACGGTTAACCTGTGCGCATATCCGAAACACAGCACGAGCATGTTGCTCACGCAGTTTGCTGCGCGACTTACCAAACGCCATTTTCTGTAAAAACCCATTTAATACCGTGGTGTTGTACGTACATAGATAGCGTGCGTGGTGCTTAATGGTAATACGTGCCATTTTTTGTGCTTGCAACAAGCAGGTTTGCACATCCGCATCCATAAATTGCTTTGTAGTGATGTGTTGCTGTGCAATCCATGCATCCGTTTTGGCGGTGTCTTTTTGGGTACGTGTGTTTAGCGTGTAAGTTAAATCATCCATGCAAGTATTTAGCACTGACCAAACATTAGCTCGTTAAATGTGATGCGTTATTAGGTGGTTTTGTGTGATTTTGGCGAAATTGATGTGCTCATGCAGATTTCGGTCGCGTAAATCACCATACCGAAACTACAGTTGTGTTGTCAACACAACTAGAGGGAACTGAAATCATGGCTACCGCATCAACAAACACAACAACATCCGCACTCGCCCAACTCAAACTCACTGATGCACGCAAACCGCAGCAAGTACCGCAAGTGGTACTGCGCAGAAACAAACTGGCACTGCGTGTTTGGCAACAAATGGAACTGGCAAAAGCACAAGCAAGTGGTGGCGAGTATCGTGTGACCAAATACCGCAGCTATACCGATATAGAAACGGGCGTACGTCGCCAAGTAGAACAACACGTCATGGTCAAACCGTGGTGGTTTTCAACTGCCGCAGGCAAGTTGGCAGTATCTGTACGTTATGGCAGTAGAGTGTTAGAACTGGCACGCGGCAAGTGGGCAGTAGAAATCGCACATGCTGACAATTTAACTGCAACTTTGGATGCCATTCGCGCCGCAGTCTTGGCAGGTGAACTGGATGCAGCAATTGATACAGCAGCAACCAAACTGCGTGCGGGTTTTACACGTGGTGTTAGGTGATAGGCTTGTTGTGCGCCAGTGTAAATACACAATGCGCATACAAGAAGTCGTGTCCACAAAACCACCTACACCAGAGCAGGCACGCATCCGCGCAATGCAAGCGCAGGTCAAACAAGCGCAGCAGCGTGTCAAAGCAGAACGTGTACGTCAGCAACAAACACGATTGAATCAAGCACGTGCGGCTGTCAATGCGGGTGCGTAAATGATTTGGCGTGAATATGGGTCAAAAGCGTTGGGTTTGCGGCAAATGCATGATGATCTTGTAAATCATGTATGTGCGACTAAGGCACTATGCACAAATACTCGTGCAAACAACAACAAAGAAAAAACCCACTGTGTTGCCACAGTGGGTTGATTTGATACCAGACTAATTGTCAACTAGCTTGCGCTAGCATCGAATTAGAAAGTGTGGCGTACGCCAAGGGCGTAGTTGTTTGAGTTGTAGCTTTGATTAGCGCCTACTGTTGGGCCAGCTACGCTATTGGACGCATTCGATGTGCCGCTTTGGCCATAGATTGCATACAAATTGGTACGCTTGCTCATGATGTAATTAGTACCAATCTGCCAGCCAACAATGTTAGCTGTTGGCTCATTTGAACCCCAGGCAGTGATGCGACCATTACCAGCGCTAGCCCAGCTCTGAATCTTAGGCGTCCAGTTACCACGAACACCAATCTCTTGCGCGGTACGTTTTGCATAAACATTGCTGTTAATTTGCGAAGTTACTTTGCGATCGATCCAACCAGCATAGGCCTTCAAGATACCGAAATCATAAGTTGCACCAACATAAGCTTGGTTATCCTGGATGTTTTGGCCAGGAGCGCCACTGCTTGAGTTATAAATGGTTGGCGCACCAGTAGTAGCACCCACACCGCCGACCGCAACTTGTTGGGCAGTTGCGCTGTAAGGATCAACTGCTTTGAACGATTGATATGCTGCAGTACCAGTGAATTTCTTGAAGGTGTAGTTAAGACCTAAACCCCAACCATTTGAATTATTTTTACCACCAGTGTAGCCTTGGTTTGGACTTGTTACACCGCCCTGAGTCTGAGTTGTATCACTCATGATAACCATGGCACTTGCTTGAATACCAGCCATACGCTCTGATTGAAGCTTGAGGGTATTGGATGTACGGAAAGTAAATGCATCAGTGGTACCGTTAGCGGAATTATTTGCAAGGCCAGAACCTTGAAGGCCAACAACACCTGCTGTGCCGCCAGTAGCTGCAGTTGTCTGCCCTGGGAACAACATGCTACCTACGATGTTGTTGAATTCGCCAGTTAAGGTTGGTGCGATAGCATCAGTAACAACGGTGTTTTGCAATCCAATGCTTGCTTGGCCAATACCTTTTTGTGACAAGCCAACAAAGGCTGCACGAGCGGCGCCAAATATGCTATTCGCTGTTGGTGCACCTGGTGTTGTATTTGGAAGGAGCGCAGTCTCAAGAGTGAAGAATGCAGCGGTACCACCACCCATATCTTCTCTGCCACGGAAACCTAGACGGCTAGTGCTTTCTGCTGACTGGTTAAATGAGTTGGTGTTTTGCTTATTAACATTTTGGCCGTTAGCAAGAGTTGGACCAGCCAAACGCTCGTTACCGCCAACGTAACCTACATCCAAAATACCGTATACAGTCACTGAGGACTGCGCTTGAGCGGCGCCAGCAAATGCTGTTACCGCTGCGAGTGCGAATAGCGATTTTTTCATTCTTTAAATCTCCATAAACTAAAGAATGAGAAAAAATCAGCATTGCTTGGGATCTATTGAAGTTTAAAAACCGCCTCTTATTGCATTAAACGCCCAATTTCCTAGTTTGAGCAAATAGAGGAAGAGGATGGCGCCGACAACGTTAGCCAGAAAATCCTCCCAGAAGAAGGTGGTGCTTGTATCAATGCCAGTGGTGTAGAAGTAGATCGCTCTGGCAGCGGCCGTGAATGCCGAGTGAAGAAAAACCAAGAGGAGGAGGGCGCCAAGCTTGACGTTCTTAAAGTTGCTCGAGAGACCAGTCAGCCTTTTCCACAGACAGAAGGCAAGTAAGGGGGTGAGCGCTGAAATAAACCCGAGTACGAGGGCAGTCTCCTCACTAAATTCACGAATAAAGACGCCGCCAAAGAAGTAGCCAATGAACAGGCCGAGGGCGCCTAGCCAGCCAAATAAAATGATGAAAATGAGGCGAACAGCAGAAAGCCAATAAATCGAATACTGAAAATCATTGACTTGTAAAAAGTCAAAGTAATTGTGTTTGAGTAGATCAAGACAGACCCAAGTGAGGGCGACCCCAAAGATGATGGTGATTTGCTGGGCCAGTCGACTGGATGGTGTTGGCATTACTAGGGATGGTACAAAACTCAGGATGACGTGCTTTTGTACAAAATAGGCATAAATAGTGTAAGGTAATGGTTCGAATATTTAAAAGGGTCTTTGTCACTTGAAACCCTCGCCATTGCAAGAAGCCTACTTTCGCTTTGTGCGCCTGCTAGAAGCCCTAGAGCTAGAGCCGGATTTTCCGGTACTCGATGAGGTTGAGCGCAGCTTGCTGAATTTCATTGCCATGCATGCAATGCAAGGGAAATCGCTCTTGGTTGGAGATGTCATTTTCTTAAACAGATCTGCATCCCCCGCTACCTTAAATCGCCGCCTCTCTAAGCTGGCTCGAGCAGGCTTCATTCGCTACGGTAGCGATGCCGATGGCCGTAAAAAGTACCTTGAGCTCACACCCAAATCCCAAGATTATTTTGCCAAGTTGGGTCATTGCATCACCAGCGCATCACAACAAACCTAGTTTCAGTAAGGTTTTTTTTGATCTGGGTGTTGTCTAGATCTGACAGTCGGCTAGTAGCTTTGTAGGCTAGAAGGCCTTAGCTTTTTGCCTTTGATTTAGGCCGTTTTCCGACTTGGACCTTCAGGGCCATTGGTTTGCCTTTGCGCAGCAGATTGATCTTGGCCTCATCGCCCGGGCTTGTCTGCGCAATGCGGTTTAACAGGGAGACCACATCATTGACTGCCTGACCATTGACTTGGGTCAGTACATCGCCGGGCTTCATGCCGGCTTTATCGGCAGGCCCACCCTCTAGTACTCCAGAGATGAGCACGCCAGTAGTGTCTTTGGGGAGGTTCAGTGACTCAGCAAGTTCTTTGCTGAGGTTCTGGGGCTCGACGCCAATCCAACCCCGCGTTACCGAGCCATTGGTCAGAATCGACTCCATCACTTGTTTGGCGGTGTTGATGGGAATAGCAAAGCCAATGCCCATATTGCCGCCACTGCGCGAGTAGATGGCGGTATTAATACCAATGAGATTCCCCTTGGTGTCGACTAAGGCGCCGCCGGAGTTCCCCGGATTAATGGCCGCATCAGTCTGAATGAAGTTCTCAAAGGTATTGATGCCGAGTTGATTTCGGCCAAGGGCAGAAACAATGCCCGAGGTGACCGTTTGCCCCACACCAAAGGGGTTGCCAATGGCCAGAACAACATCGCCTACCTGCACTGATTCCATTTTCCCCAAGGTAATCGGGTTTGGCAGGTCAATCGCATCAATCTTGAGGACCGCAATATCGGTTTCCGGATCGCTGCCGATGAGCTTGGCGTTGCGCTTGCGGCCGTCTGCAAAGGCCACCTCAATCTCGTCCGCCCCTTCAATCACGTGGTGATTGGTCAAGATAATCCCCTGGGGGCTGACGATGACCCCAGACCCGAGGCTAGAGCTAGGCTCTTCGTTTGGGGCTTGATCACCAAAAAAGAACTGAAACCAGGGTTCATTCTGATGGGGAGCCCCTTTTTTGCTTGGCTTTTTCTTATTTGCCTTGCTGGTAAAGATATTGACCACCGCTGGGCTCGATATCTTTGCTGCCTCGGCCAGTGAGCCTGGATTCTGGGTAATGCTTTCAGGGGCCTCCCGCAGGGTCACTTGACCCACCAAAGAGCTCACCTGAGGGCTGGAAATCCACCCCGGCTGGAGGGTGGTTACCACGAACCACGCGGCCAGCAAGATGGTGATGGCTTGGCAAAAGAGGAGCCAAAGGCGGTTCATTATTTTATATAAGTAATTGTTTTATATGACTAATTAAGACAATTTCATTGAAATCAATTGCCTTTTTTGTTCTGCAGGCTGTCGCGAATCTCACGCAAAAGAATGATGTCTTCCGGCGTGACTGCTAGGGGCGGCGCTTCGGCGGCGCGAATGCGATTGACCACCTTGACCATCTGGAAGATCACAAAGGCCAGCAAAATGAAGTTAATCAAGATTGTAATGAAGTTGCCATAGGCAAAAATGGGGATGCCCGCTTTTTTGAGGGCATCAAAGGTACGGGGAATGCCATCCGGTACGTTGCCAAGGACAATAAAAAGGTTAGTGAAATCGATTTTTCCGCCCATTAAGGAAGAAATGACAGGCATGACAATGTCATTGACGAGGGAGTCAACAATCTTGCCAAAAGCCCCGCCAATAATGATGCCGACGGCCAAGTCAACTACATTGCCTTTGACCGCAAATTCCCGAAATTCCTTTAAAACTGCCATAAATCCAATCCTTTTAGATAAGTCCTTGGCGAATGCCG
>CANGWV010000017.1 GCA_947457875.1 Burkholderiaceae bacterium | reverse complement strand
TGCGACTAGGGGTTTTGTATGCGACTCATCCAAAAAGCACTCACTTTTGATGATGTGCTTCTCGTGCCGGCGTATTCGTCCGTTCTTCCGCGTGATGCCAGCTTGGTATCCAAATTGTCTCGTGATATCACCATTAACACCCCCTTGGTTTCGGCTGCAATGGATACCGTTACCGAAGGGCGTTTGGCCATTGCCATGGCCAGCGAAGGTGGCATTGGCATCATTCATAAAAACTTAAAGCCAGCCGAGCAGGCGCGCGAAGTCGCCAAAGTAAAGCGCTATGAATCCGGCGTGTTGCGCGATCCGATTACGATCGGCCCCGAAGTGACGGTCAGGCAGGTAATGAATTTATCCAGGGAGCATGGCTTTTCTGGTTTTCCAGTACTCCAAGGTAAAACGGTGATTGGCATTATTACCAACCGCGATTTACGCTTCGAAGAGGATTTGGATGCCCCGGTGAAAGTCAAGATGACACCGCGCGAGCGTTTAGTCACCGTGAAAGAGGGTTGCACCCTCGAAGAAGCAAAGCGCTTAATGAGTAAGCATCGTCTTGAGCGTGTTTTGGTTGTCAACGACGCCTTTGAATTGCGCGGCTTAATTACGGTTAAAGATATTCTGAAAGCAACCGAGCACCCCAATGCCAGCAAAGACAGCGAGGGTAAATTACGTGTCGGTGCTGCGGTCGGCGTCGGCGCCGATAACGATGAACGCATTGAGTTGCTAGTCAAGGCCGGAGTGGATGTAATCGTAGTCGATACTGCTCACGGACACAGTCAGGGCGTACTTGATCGCGTCAAGTGGACGAAGAAAAATTACCCCCAAGTACAAGTCATCGGCGGCAATATTGCTACAGGCGATGCCGCACTGGCCTTAGTAGAGTATGGTGCTGATGGCGTTAAGGTGGGCATTGGCCCTGGCTCGATTTGCACGACGCGCATTGTTGCCGGTGTAGGCGTACCGCAAATTACGGCCATCGTGAATGTGGCAAGCGCATTAAAAGGCACTGGCGTTCCACTGATTGCGGATGGTGGTGTTCGCTATTCTGGGGATGTGGCAAAGGCCTTGGCTGCAGGCGCCCACTCCGTGATGATGGGCGGCATGTTCGCCGGTACCGAAGAGGCTCCTGGCAATGTATTTTTATACCAAGGTCGCTCGTATAAGAGTTACCGAGGCATGGGTTCACTCGGCGCAATGACCGACGGCGCTGCAGACCGTTACTTTCAGGAAGACATTAGCGCCGCTAATGCGGAGAAGCTGGTGCCCGAAGGCATTGAGGGACAAGTACCCTATAAAGGCAGTGTGCTCACTATCTTGCATCAGTTGACGGGCGGTATTCGCTCATCGATGGGCTACTGCGGTTGCAAATCAATTCCTGAGTTGCATGAGAAGGCGAATTTTGTGGAAATCACCTCAGCAGGTGTGCGTGAATCGCACGTTCATGATGTGAAGATCACCAAGGAAGCCCCCAACTACCACATCGATTGAATGTGGATTGCCTGATGCACGATAAGATTCTGATTCTGGATTTTGGCTCTCAAGTCACGCAGCTGATCGCGCGGCGGGTGCGCGAAGCAAAGGTGTACTCGGAGATTCACCCCTACGATTGTGACCCTGATTTTATTCGCCGCTTTATCCAAGAAGAGGGAGGCAAAGGTATCATCCTCTCTGGCGGCCCTAATTCAGTGACGGAGGGTGAGAGCCCGCGAGCGCCGCAAATCGTATTTGAACTGGGTGTTCCTGTTCTCGGCATTTGCTACGGCATGCAAGCCATGGCAACCCAGCTGGGCGGCTCAGTAGCTTCGGCTGAAGCGCTTGGTAAGGCCCGTGAATTTGGCTACGCTGAAGTGCGTGCCCATGGCCACACCGCCTTACTCAAAGGCATACAAGATTTTGCAACAACCCAAGGCCACGGCACTCTGAAAGTATGGATGAGTCACGGTGATTCCGTGACTGCCTTGCCAGACGGTTTTAAGCTCATGGCATCCACCGACTCGTGTCCGATTGCAGGCATGGCAGATGAAGCTAGGCACTTTTATGCATTTCAGTTTCATCCAGAGGTAACCCATACCCTGCAAGGTCCCGCTATATTGGATCGCTTTGTGCGTACGATTTGCGCTTGCCGCGGTGACTGGGTCATGGGCGATTACATTAGCGAAGCCGTTGCGCGCATTCAGGAGCAGGTGGGTAGTGATGAAGTGATCTTGGGCTTATCGGGAGGCGTGGACTCCAGCGTAGCAGCTGCATTAATTCACCGCGCCATTGGTAAGCAATTGACCTGTGTCTTTGTTGATCATGGCCTATTGCGCCTCAATGAGGGCGCGATGGTAATGGAGATGTTTGCACGCAATCTGGGAGTCAAAGTGATTCGGGTCGATGCCGAGCAAGACTTTATGTCGAAGTTGGCTGGCGTGACCGATCCTGAAGCCAAGCGCAAAATTATTGGCAAGGAGTTTGTGGAGGTCTTTCAGACCGAGTCCGCAAAAATTCAGAATGCCAAGTGGCTTGCCCAAGGCACCATTTACCCGGATGTGATTGAGTCTGCAGGTAAAGGAAAAAAGGGTGCGCATACGATTAAGAGCCATCACAATGTTGGCGGTTTGCCAGACGATATGCATCTGCAATTGCTTGAGCCTTTACGCGAACTGTTTAAAGATGAAGTGCGTGAGCTGGGCGTTGCCCTAGGCTTGCCCCGTGAAATGGTCTATCGCCATCCTTTCCCAGGGCCGGGTCTGGGCGTTCGGATTTTGGGCGAGGTGAAGCAAGAGTTTGCTGATTTACTGCGCCGTGCCGATGCGATTTTTATTGAAGAGCTGCGTAATACCATCGATGAAGCAAGTAGTCAGTCATGGTATGACCTTACTAGTCAAGCATTCGCGGTGTTTTTACCTGTCAAGTCAGTCGGCGTGATGGGCGATGGACGTACCTATGAATACGTTGTTGCTTTGCGTGCAGTTCAGACGCAAGACTTTATGACCGCCCACTGGGCACACTTACCCCATGAACTACTTGGCAAAGTGTCCAATCGCATCATCAATGAAGTCCGCGGCATCAACCGAGTCGTCTTCGATATCAGCGGTAAACCCCCCTCGACGATCGAGTGGGAATAGCCAGTTTTGGGTGATCAGGTGCTTGAGCCAAGGCTAAATCTTCCAGCATTGCCAGCAGGTCGGCACTATCGCTTTCATGCGATGAATAAGCCCTCCGGCGCTGAATGCAATATCGATTGCGACTACTGCTTTTACTTGCATAAGACCGATTTGCTCAAACACGATGAGCATGCACGGATGAGCGATTCGCATCTGGAACAGCACATTCGGCAGTACATTGAAGCGCAAACAGGGGAGCAGGTCGTGTTCTCGTGGCAAGGGGGTGAGCCCACCTTAATGGGGCTGCCCTTTTACGAGCGAGTCGTCGAGCTGCAGGCAAAGTATGCCAAACCGGGTCAGCGTATTGAAAATGACCTGCAGACCAATGGCATTGCACTTGATGATGAATGGGTTGCGTTTTTAAAGCAGCACCACTTTCATGTGGGCTTGTCGATCGACGGTCCTAGGGAGTTGCATGACTACTACCGCAAGACCCGTAACGGCAAACCCACCTTTGACTATGTGCTTAGTGCCGCCAAAAAGCTGGCGAAGGCAGAGGTTCCGTTTGCAGCTTTGTGTGTTGTCAATCGCCAAAATGCAAAACAGCCCGAAGCGGTTTACCGTTTCTTAACTGAAGAGCTAGGCACCTGGCGGATTCAATTTAATCCTGCAGTCGAGCCGCGCAGCTTTAAGCAGAGCGCTCCAGGCAAGATGGATTTTTCATCGGCGCCAATTCAAGATTCTGAGAGAGCGAGGCCAGGCCATCCGCTCTCGGTCGTTACCGACTGGTCGGTTGATCCGGATGAGTACGGCCAATTTTTATCAGTCGTGTGGGATGAGTGGCTTAAAAAAGACTTTGGCCGCATTCATGTTAATTTATTTGAAACGGCTATTGCGCAAGCAGCAGGATTGCCCGCACAAACGTGCACCCAAGCTGAATTCTGTGGCAAGGGTTTAGCAGTCGAGCACGATGGTGAAGTCTACTCATGTGACCACTTTGTCTACCCAGAATATCGATTAGGAAATATTACAGAGACCCACCTAGGGGATATGGCGTTTTCTGCCGAACAAGAGAAGTTCGGTATGGATAAGCGCGATACCTTACCGAAGCAATGCCGCCAGTGCGATTACCTGCAGCTTTGTTGGGGTGAGTGCCCCAAAAATCGCCTGATCAAAACCAAGGATGGTGAAACCCAGCTAAATTACCTATGCTCTGGCCTCTACTGTTTTTATGAGCACATTGGGCCAGACGTCATTCGTGTTTTGAAGCACTTAGGGCGTTTACCCAAGTAAATTACTCTCAAGATCTGAAGCCCTTATTTTGGCTTTGCTGCTGGAAAAATGGTGCGCCAATCCTTTTTCATATCAACTACCAGCCAGTTATTTTTTGGTGCTAGATCCAGTGCAGTATTGAGTTTGCCGATTGCTGACTTACGATCATAGGCAACCTCCCTTACGCCATCGGTATGGTGAATGATTCCACCTAGGCGCGGGCCAGAGGCGCCCGTCGTCCACAACAGCATGTCTTGGTCGCCATCCGAGTTGCCAAAGGCAATCACGGGGCGCCTGCCAATCTGATGCTGAATGGAGAGGGGTTTATTTGGACCATCATTAATCCACTCTAGTTCTGGCAGTCCAATAATGCGGTATTGGCCATTGACCTCGACAAATTTGGATTTAATGGTGCTACCAATAATGCGCTCCGGCGGAATCCCGTACGCCTTTTGTGTCCATGGGCGCATGAACTCAGTGCCGCCACCAGAGACAATGTAGTTGGTATACCCATTGGATCTCAGGTAAGCCAGCAGCTCGAGCATCGGCTGATAGATCATCTCGGTATAGGGCCTATTACTTGAGGGATGGCGTGCGGTTTTAAGCCAATCGCTGACGATGACCTGAAACGCATCGGTACTCATGCCTGCATGTGTGGCTGCAATCAGCTCAAATAGGCCCTTATGTCCGCTGGCCTTAATCGTTTGAATATCATTTTCCAATACGGCTTTAAATGGTTGCTGCGTTTTCCATTGTGGGTTTTGCGGAGCCAAGGCTTTGATTCGGTCGATGGCGAAGGCAAGCTGAACATACAGAGGTTGCTCGCTCCACAGCGTGCCATCGTTATCAAATACCGCTATACGCTCTTCTGGCGGAATAAATTGTTTTGAGCCAGGCTGCGTGGTTTCGCTGATAAAGCGAATGATTGCTTTTTTATTGGGACCATCATTCCATGCTGGAAGTGGGTCTTGAGCAAGAGCACTGCCAGAAAAAATGAGAAGCAGGCTTAAGAAAAATGATTTCATTATGAGCAGGGTGATTTAATTGAGTATCGAAATAAAAAAATCTGCTAGCCAAAAGGGTAGCAGATTCGTGTTGCTATAAATCGCTCGCTTATTTACTTTGCGTTTTTGTTACTGCCTCCATGGCGCGATCTAAGTTAAAGGTGCCTGGCTTTTGGCGTGGTGGAAATTCTTTAAAGCTTTGCAGCCATTTGCCAACATATGCGCCTGCTGGGGCAATCATGAACATGCGATCGAGATACCAGCGCTGGTAACCCATAGCGTGCTCTTGCTGAGCGCGCTCAAACGGATCCATGCGGAGGTTAGTTAAGGCGGGCGCGCGCAATACGGTGAATGGTTTTTGCCATACCTCCAAGCCTTCAGCTTCCTGCTTCATGAACGTGAGCTTCCAATTGTCATAGCGCAATGCGGCAACACTACCGTCGTCAGTCCAGTAGATAAATTCCCTGCGCGGCCAGTCTTTGGTTTCACCTTTGAAAGAGGGCAGTAGGTCATAGCCATCCAAATGTACTTTGTAGGAGCGGTTGCCAATCTTTCGTCCCTTGAGTAGGTCTTGTTTTACGGTTTTATCGCCCGCAGCAGAGAGTATGGTTGGAAGCATGTCCTCATGCGCTGCAATATCGTTGATCACCGTACCTGGCTTGATGACACCAGGCCATTTGATCATGGCAGGAACGCGATAGCCGCCTTCCCAGTTGGTATTTTTCTCGCCGCGGAACATGGTGGTGCCACCATCAGGCCAAGTAAATGTTTCAGCGCCGTTATCGGTCGAATACATGATGATGGTGTTTTCATCCAGGCCGAGCTCTTTCAGTTTGGCAAGCAAGGTACCGACATGCCCATCGTGCTCAACCATGCCATCGGCATAGACGCCAAGGCCAGTTTTGCCACGGGAGGCTTCTTTTAAGTGCGTAAAAATGTGCATGCGAGTGGAGTTCCACCAAATAAAGAAGGGTTTATCTTCTTTTTTGGCACGCTCCATAAAGTCCAGCGTCTTGACCATCACTTCATCGTCAATGGTTTCCATGCGTTTACGGGTCAATGGGCCGGTGTCATTGATTTTGCCGTTCGCAAAACTATGAATCACGCCACGTGGGCCAAATTTCTTTTTGAATTCTGGATTTTTTGGGTAATCTATATTCTCAGGCTCTTCTTCTGCATTGAGGTGATAGAGGTTGCCAAAAAATTCATCAAAGCCATGGGCAGTTGGTAGCATGTCATCGCGATCGCCCAAATGATTTTTACCAAACTGACCGGTTTTATATCCACGCGCCTTCAACAGGGTGGCTAAGGTTGGATCTTCCTTGCGCATGCCTTCGGGTGTTCCGGGTAAACCAACTTTTGTTAGACCTGTTCGAATCGGAGATTGACCGGTAATAAATGCGGCACGACCAGCAGTACTACTTTGCTGACCATACCAGTCAGTAAACAAAGCACCTTGTTTAGCAATGCTGTCAATATTCGGCGTCTTGTATCCCATCATGCCCTGGTTATAGGCGCTGATATTGAACTGACCAATGTCATCCCCCCACAGAATCAACACATTGGGCGCCTTTTGGGATAGGGCGTTAGACGACATTAATGCGCCTGCAGTCATAGCGAGTGCGAGGGCAGATTTTTTTAGTTTTAGTGACATGGAAATCTCATTTGCAGTACAGAAAGTGAAGGTCTTATGGGAACATAATCCCCAAGCTATTTATATTGGCTCTAGGGCTAATATGTAAGGGACTGCAAAATAATGCTGATGGGCTTTTTTATTGAAAAATTGAATCACATTAAGTAGCTGTTTTCATTTCACTTTGCTTGGCTAGCCTTTAATTTGCGGACAATCTGGTTTTGCTAAGGTACTGATTTTTATCAGAATTAGGCTGTTACAATGCAACAATTACGAATTTTTGAAGCAGATTAAATTCGCATAAAACATGCCTCTTTCTGGAATAAGTGTTTGATTTAATTGCTTTTATGCACTAGCCATAGAGAATCTGACTGCATTTGAGGGGCTGTTTTAGAACAATTGCATCTGAAGAAAGTAAGCGAGAGAGCAACGCAATATGCAAAAAACACGCAGACTATTTATTGCCGCTTCAGCCATAGCGCCGATTGGGTGCGGCATCCCCATTTCCCGTGACCACGGCATTCCAGTGGCTGCGCCAATGCCGATGCCATTAGTACGTTCGCCACAGATTGGTCAGGAATGGCGCTACTTGGAACGTGATTTTTTTAGCGGCCAAACCCGTGGTGTGGTCGTGGAGAAGATCAGTGGCATAGGAAAGACCATTACAGTTAGTCGCTCGGATGAGTATGGTTCGCCATTGCCCAGTGAAATTCAAGGGTCGCACGGCATGGTGATTACGGACCCCCATTGGGGCAAGGTACTGAACTTCAATCCAGCAATCCCATTGTGGCCGGAAAAAATGAGTAGCAGCTGGAATAAAGAAGTATTTTCCAAGTACAACATCAGCGGGTATCCGCAAAATAAAAACGATTGGCAGCAGTACATGAGTGCCCACGGCTGGGAAAAAATTACTGTGCCGGCAGGTGACTTTATTGCCTTACGTTTTCAGAACCTCATTAACTTTGAGAACAATGATCCGAATATTGTTAATTCTATTCGCCGCGAGACAATCTGGTTTGCGCCGCAAATTGGGCGCTGGGTTGCAAGGGAGTCGTCCGGTACGTTTCAAATACAAGGGCAGATTGGCGCAGTCTTGCTAGAAAACAGCACCAAGTGGGAGCTGCTGTCGTGGACTTGATATAAATCGATGAGCTTTGTTTCTTTACATTCTTTGTGGCGTATGCTGAAATGCGCAGCCTTGCTGAGTACGCTATTGTTGGCCGGGTGTTTGGGTTCAGTCGCACACATTCCCAAGACTCCAATTGCGGCGCCAATAAGCATTCCTGCAGTACGAGCTCCTGCGTTGGGGCAGCAATGGGTGTATGAGGTTCGTAATTACTTTAATGGTGAGTTGGTTGATGTTGTAACCGAGACAGTGGTTGAGGTTGGCCTTAGAGTGCGTATTGCCCGTAACGGTCAAAAAAGAGGCCCATTGCCAGATGAGATTCAGGAGCCTTGGGGTATGAACTTGCAGGACCCCAATTGGACTCCGCCTCAGCGTTTTATCAAGCCCGTACCGCTTTGGCCTGAAAAGCTGGTACCAGGCTGGTCTGGTTTTTATCGTGCCCGTTATCAAGTAGTTGGGTTTCCGAATAATGATTTTTATTGGGGTCTCAATATCGATTCCAAAGCCTGGAACCGTGTAAAAACCCAAGCAGGTGAATTTAATGCCTTGCATTATGTCAATACAGCTGATTTTTTTGAGAGTGACGATTGGTTTCGTCTGGCAAGTAATCGCCGCGAGAATGCGTGGTTCGCACCAGAGGTCGGTCGTTGGGTCGTGCGCGAGCGTTTTGGTGAATACCTCTGGCTTGGAATGGCTGGCTGGTCAACATCCATTAAAGAGAATTACTTGCGCTGGGAGCTAGTCTCGTGGAAGTGATCAAAATCAATGTATAGCGTAAAAGAACTTTTCGCTACGCTACAAGGCGAGGGTGCGCACGCTGGCCGTGCAGCCGTTTTTTGCCGTTTTGCGGGATGCAATTTGTGGAGTGGGCGCGAAGAGGACCGTGCAACTGCAGTGTGCCAATTTTGCGATACCGACTTTATTGGCACAGATGGTGATGGCGGCGGAAAATTTGAGGCTGCTTTAGATTTAGCTGTTCAAATTGAGCTTGCTTGGCAGGCAGCGGGTGGAGCTAGCCACCATCGTTATGTCGTCTTTACTGGCGGCGAGCCTTTATTGCAACTCGATGCCGATTTAATCAATGCACTGCATGCATTACATTTTGAGATTGCAATTGAGACCAATGGTACGCTGCCCGTACCCAAAGGGGTAGATTGGGTTTGCGTTAGTCCAAAGGCAGGTTCTGAGTTGGTCGTCTTGCAGGCCGATGAAATGAAGTTAGTCGTTCCGCAAGCGGGGCATGATCAATTGGACCAACTGCTAACGCGATTTGAGCGTATGGACTATCGTCATCGCTACATTCAGCCCATGGACGGGCCGCTGCGTTCAGACAACACCGCATTCGCAGTACGCATTTGCCAAAAAAGACCGCTATGGCGGCTGAGTTTACAAACCCATAAATGGATCGGAATTCGATGAGTAGCTCCACCCCAGCCATCACCATTACCCGTCGGCTTGAATTTGATGCAGGGCATCGCATTCCGCATCACAATGGTCAGTGTCGCCACTTGCATGGGCATCGCTATGCGATTGAGTTAACCGTATCGGGCGATGTGCTTGAGACGCCTGGAGCCGCAGACGATGGCATGGTGCTCGACTTTGGAGACATTAAGCGCTTGGCAAACGAGCATCTGGTTAACTTATGGGACCACGCTTTTTTGGTCGCCAAAGAAGACCAGGCAGTAGTTGCATTTTTAGCCACTATGCCCAATCACAAGACGGTAATATTGGATCGCGTTCCCACCGTTGAAAACCTCGCACACGCTGCCTTTGCAATTTTGGAGCCTATTTTTGCTGAGGCGTTTCAAGGAAGGTTGCGCTTAGCGTCCATTCGTTTATATGAAACCCCCAATTGCTGGGCGGATATCTTGCATACTTAAGCAATGCAGGCCGACCTCGATCAGCAATTTATGGCCCTAGCCATAGAGCAGGCGAACTGTGCTGCTGCTGTTGGCGAAGTGCCGGTCGGCGCCGTATTAGTACGTAACGGCCAAGTCTTAGCCAAAGCCTTTAATCAACCGATTGGATTGCATGACCCCAGTGCCCATGCTGAGATGCAGGTGCTGCGCACCGCTGGCCGGGTTGAAGGCAATTACCGCTTGCCTGGAACGACGCTGTATGTCACTCTAGAGCCGTGTGCAATGTGTGCTGGAGCGATGCTCCATGCACGAGTCGATCGTGTGGTTTATGGTGCGCCGGATCCGAAAACCGGTGCTGCCGGAAGCGCGCTGAATTTATTTGCCAACTCGCAAATTAATCACCAAACCCAGGCAGAGGGTGGTGTGTTGGCCGAAGAATGCGGTCAGGTTTTAAAACGCTTTTTTAAGGAGCGCCGTTAATGCAAGTGCAGTTGATTGCCCCATCGGGCGCGAGTTTTGATGCGCGTAGTCCTCAGGGTGGGATTTCGTGGCTAAAGGAGCAGGGCGTATCGGTACTCAATGCAGAGTGCACGCAGCGCGTCCATCAGCGTTTTTCAGGTACAGATTCAGAGCGATTGGCTGAGCTGAATAGTATTGCCGCATTGCCTGCAAGTACAACGGTGATGGCGATGCGCGGCGGCTATGGATTACATCGCTTGCTCGGGAGCATTGAGTGGGAGGCAATTCACAAAGCAACGAAAGCCGGCCTGCAGATTTGTGGGCACAGTGATTTCACGGCATTTCAGTTGGGCTTACTTGCAAAAACCGGCGGCATTAGCCTGGCTGGCCCCATGCTCAATTACGATTTTGGCCGGATTGAAGATAATCAGGTGGTGGCGCCCGATCCATTTATGTGGACTCATTTTCAGCGCGCGGTTCAGGAGCGTAGCCTGAGTGTGCAAGTGAACGTAAGCCAGACGCTGAGTGCTTTGGGTAGCAAAACAAAAACCTGTACTGGCATGCTCTGGGGCGGTAACTTAACTGTTCTCACAAGTTTGATAGGTACGCCTTACTCTCCTTCCGAGCAGCAATATCAGAACGGCATTCTTTTTCTAGAGGATGTAAATGAGCACCCCTACCGCATTGAGCGCATGCTCATGCAATTGCTGGATGCGGGAATTTTAGCTAAGCAAAGTGCAATCATGATGGGTGGATTTTCCGCCTACCGTTTGTATGACAACGATCGCGGCTATAGTTTGCAAGCGGCGTTTGAGGCAATCCGCAGTCGTTTGCCTGATTCAATTCCAATTCTGACTGATCTGCCATTTGGGCATCAGCCCAATAAACTGACATTACCCGTGGGGGCTATCGTTGAAATCGAAGCAAGCGATGCCGGTTATTCGATGCAGGCCGATTGGTAATTCGTTTCAGATCAACCAGGAAAAGTGCGCTTACGCTTCGCTGGCTTGTAAGGTGTAGTTTGCTCCAGAATCCAACCCCAAAGCGTTTTTCAGAATAGGCAATGCGTCTTTCAGGTGACCGTGCAGCGTCCAAGGTGGATTAACAACGAACATACCGCTCGCCTGTAAGCGCCGTTCACCAGGGGCGTTTTCAACACGTAACTCCGCTCGTAGCCAACTCCGCTGATGGGCTTTTGCAATCGCCCCCAGTCGATCGGGTAGTGCAATCGATTCACGGCGAGGAATTACGGGATACCAGATGGCATAACAGCCGGTGGCAAAACGAGCAAGCGCCTCTTCTAGGCACAATTCAAGATTGCGATAATCGTTTTTGTCCTCATAAGACGGATCAATTAAGGTGAGTCCGCGGCGACTGGGCGGCGGCAACAGTCCTTTGAGTCGACTAAAACCATCCGCAGAATACACATCCACTTGTTTTGCACAATGGAGTTGATTGATATTGTTGCGCAAAATATCAATTTCATTGGGGTGGAGTTCAAATAGACGTAAGCGATCCTGTGACCGCAATAAACGCGCCACGATAAAGGGGGAGCCCGGATAGAGTGCGGTACTTTCTGGCGTATTTTCGATGGCAACAGAGGCTAAGTAGTCAGCGATGCTTATCGGTACACGTGTACCAGTGCTCGCCAGATAGTCTTTGAGGCGAATGATGCCGCCAGCGGATTCTTGACTAATTGCAGCAAAGCCATCTTGCAAGTTGTACAAGCCTGCACCGGCATGGGTATCGACTATTGACAATGCACCCGGCTTTTCTTGCAAGTAACGTAGCAATTGAATCGTAATTAAATGCTTCAGGATGTCCGCATGACTGCCCGCATGAAAGGCGTGCCGATAGCTAAACATCCTTTAGATACGCCTGCGGGACTGCTGCTGCAAAAAGACTGCAAGCGTGAGTAATACAAGCGCAATGCACGCATATTGCAATGGCATATTCAATGGGTGATCTAAAGTTTGGTTCAGTAAGACGTAGAGCGAGGCAAGGCCGCCTATGGCGATCACTCTTGGCCATGGGCTCCGAGGTGATAGCTGTTTGTTTGGCAATAAAGATGCCAACTTGGCGCCAATCAAGCCACACCAGATGCCAAGCCCCGCGCCAACCAGGACATCGGTCAGCCAATGTGCGCCTATGGCATTGCGTGAAAGCGCAACCGCACTTGCCGTAATGAATAGCAATACAAAGGGTTTGCGTTTTTCAGCAGGAACGGTGAAAAAGTAAGCGCTAGCAACTGCAAAGGCCGTGAGGGTATGGCCAGATGGCATTGCCTTATGAAACACTGCCTCGCCAATCCGGTAAAACTCATGCTCTTGCAAGATTCCGGCAGGGCGTGGCAGATTAAATGCATTTTTGAGTAGTGCGCTAACAATGGCAGCAACCCCGCCCGCAAAGATTCCCGCACTTAGAGTGCGTGGCGCCAAGATCAGTAATGGAAATGAAAGTGCAAACACCCCCCAGCCGTTACCTAAAAATGTAATCCAGGTCCATATCCAATCCGGAGCCAAGCGGGTGACTGCATTAATCGCAAGAAAAGTGCTTTGCTGTAATTCAGTGAAGTACAGTGCGGCACCGATCCCAATCGGAATCAGGGGAATGCTCCATGCAACCCAAGAAAAGCGGGTGGCCATGATCGGCCTAGCGTGCGCGATTGGCAGCGTCCAACTGGACTTCTACCTTGGCAAGAACATCTGTCACCGTAATGGCTTGCATGCAGACATTATTTTGGCACGGTGTTTTACGGTGATTGGCAGCACTAACGCAGGGCGAGCAAGCCAGGTTAGCAGTAATCGCAATCGAATTGCCAATGGAGCCATACAGAGCCGGAGTCTCAGGCCCAAATAAAACTACCGTGCGGAGCGCTGTCACTGCAGAAAAGTGACCTGGTCCAGAATCATTCGTGACCATGACATCCGACAGGGTGTAAAGCGCAGGCAGTTCAGCGAACTTAACCTGCCCAGCAAAATTAATCGCTGCTTTCACTTCGGCAACGCGGCGCACCTGTTCAACATACTCAAATTCAGCAGGGGATCCCGTAATCAAGATCAAATCGGCCGGCCAGCGGGCATGCACTGCGCGGATGAGCTCTGAAAAGCGCTGCTGTGACCAACGCCGCTGCGGCAATAGATCGCTGGCATTGGGATTGATCAAAATCAGCCGCTGCTGGCCATGGCGATAGGGCATATCGGCCTGGCGGGCTAAAGATTCAATGCGCTCTAATACCGAATTACGCACGGCTGGATCAATCACGGCCTGCGCTAACTGAATTTCATCATCGCGAATCTGAATCTTGCTAAATGGAACTTCGATTTCAGTGGCAAAGGCCGCATGAATTAAAGAAAAGAAATTCTTGGTAATGTGGATGTGGGGGTTGTAATGCACTTTGCGAGTGAGCATCGTGCCGCGCCACAATCCCTCACCATGAAAGATGTGATAGCCCACACGTCTGCGAGCGCCGCACAGGCCAGTGAGCAAGGCAGTAAAGCGCGAGAACAATTCCAAGTCGATTACGGTATCGATACCACGCATGCGCGCCTTGATTAAAAAGGCGATCGTATCGACAAGCAACGTTCTCAGGCTAGAAGCATCAATTGTGAAAATATTTTCAGGCTTGACTGTATTGAGCAAAGTCAGGCTGGCCTGATTACTTTTGAAGATCAGGAAGAAAAGCTCAGCACCGCGCGCTTGGGCATTGCGCATAGCGGGGTCCACCAAGATTGCGCTACCCATTTCAGAGAGCTCAATAAAGAGTAGTTTTTTGGGCGCCTTGATCCCGGATGTAAAGATTCCTTTTACTAAATCCATTATTGCGACTACTGGGCTCATCAGAGCGCAAAGTGGTACACCGACCCAATGGTCGATGGCACGCATGGTATTAACGCTAATGCTCATATATCCGTCAGCTTTGTCTTAATAATGAGAAACATACTTATTTTCGCTTGAGAAGGACGTAAGCACCAGGCAAAACGCATAAAAGGGTCATGGCGCCATAGCTAATCGACCCCAGCACGGTCAGGGAGGGGTCAATGCTCCATAAAGCCAGAACCGATACTAAGGTCGCCTCGCGCAGTCCCCAACCTGAGATACTAATCGGCAGCATAAGTAATAGGCTAAGCGCAGGCAAGCCGATCATGAGCGCCTCAATGGGCACGTCAGCGCCGTAGGCTTTTAAGCAAAAACCCAGAGCAAGAATGGTTAAAAAATGAATAACCATGCCAAATAGGGCTTGGGCGATATTCATGGGCCAGGCAAAGGCCATACGTACCCCAGGCAATGCATTGCTCATCCGAAAGCGATCCAATAGTTTTTGCAGTAGCGTACGTGTTGGTCCCCATGCTAATCCAGTCGCCGCAATCAGAAACGATGCCACCATGACGGCAATGACTGCATAGCCAAGCTGATTTCCCCAGGCAGCCAAAGTAGCGCCGCCTAAAATAAGGCCGATACCACCCAGTAAATTATTTCCCGCCAGTCCAAGTAGGCGGTCAACGAAGGTCATGGCAAACCCCAGCCGCAAGGTTGGGTCCGCTTCTTCAAGACTGACTTCTTGATGCAACTCGGTATCGAGTTTTTTTTCTTCAGCGGCACTGCTGGCTAATGCGCCACTTGGCTTTAAATGACTACCAGCGATGGCGCGGTAACTGTCGCCACCTAAGGTGCTGGGAAGACCCTGATTAATGAGGCCGCCTGCAAAATACAAAGAAATGTAGCCCGCAATACTGCCCTCAAAACCGACGCTGCGCATCAGCAAACCCCAGCGCAAGCCACCGCATAAAAATGCGCCACTTAAACAGAAAAAAGCCGCTACAAACCACAGTGGCTCTATTTGCAATTCGGATGCGAATAAGGCTGCCCAATCAATTCCGCTCGTTGCCTTCCATAACAAGGCAATCGACAGTACAACTCGGATGGTTGGCCAACTGCGTTTTAGAAGGTATTTCCAGCGTGGGGACGTGCTTGCTGGGGCAGATTTTGCACTCATAGCCGTAAGGATAAAGCAGGCGAGTGCCTAGTTCGGATCTTTTGCCATCCAGTTTTTGCACAGACTAAAGTCAAAATGGGATAGAACGCGCCCAAGATGCCTCACTTCTACCCGTTCCAGGGCTTGGCATTCTGTAAATGCCCCTTGTAAATGGGGCTCATCGCCTTTTACTGGAAGGGCGTATGGCATTGCAGACCAGTTGACAGCAATCGCATCGGAGCCGGGCTTGAGGTTACCAAACCACAAATCAAATTGGTCTTGGCGCTGGTCCAAGATAAACACGGGGGACGGCCGTGCATACCAAGCGATGCGACTACCCAGGGTCCAGTTTTGAACAGCGATACCAGCAACCGAGTGGGTTTTACTGAGAGCCAATGCCGTTTTGCCCGCTTGATCCCAGCCATATAAATCTGCAATGGGATTGTTGCGTGGATTGCTGCTGACAATACCGCCAGATAAAACAAATCCGAAGCCAATTAAGCAGAGCGCAATTTGAAAGACAAAAACAAATTGAATAAGTCGGCGTTGTTGTGTTGCCCATGCGCTGGCAATACCAATACCTGCAAAAGGCGCCAAGCAAAACCAGGCCGGTGTTGTCCAGTGAGGCAAGCCGCCCCCACCGGAGAGCCAAGCAAAAATTCCAAATGGAATCCAAAAAAATCCGAGCAAACAAAAAATTGCTGCGGGGGCTTTGGCCCAGTAGCGCCGCAAAAAGAAAACCATACCAACGGTGTATAGAAAACCAAACGCCACCAATTGCAAACCAATGAAGCCTGCAAAGCGACGAAATAACCATTCACCTCCACTACCATGGGCCAGCTGGTACTTAAATGAAATCCACTCATTTACCCAGTTCCAGTACAGCACCGGTGAGATGAGTAGCAGTGCAAGCAACACAGCGAGATAAAAACCAGCTTGATTGATCCACGGCTTGCGGGGTGGGCAGAGAACAACCAGAAGCAATGCAAACGCAGTAAAGGCAGCGGTGTATTTGCTCAGTCCAGCAAGACCGAGTAGTAATCCTGTAATTAGCCAGTCGCTCAGAGTAAAACTGCGCCCTGTCTGCAGCCATCGCAAAGCCATCCACAGGAGTCCAAGGCTGAGCGGTGTCAAGATGGAATCAGGCAATAGGCCAACCGATAGGACGTGCGGTAATGGCGCCGCAATCACAAGCAATACTGCAGCAAGGCTAGATGATCCGATGGGCGGCAATGCTGTAGTAGCGATCGATGCCTTGGATTGCAAGAAACGGTGCAGCTCCGCGGTGACGATAAAAACTAAGCTACATGAGATGAGCCAAAGCAATTCTGGAACGAGTCTCAACACGCCGGTGCTGGCATCAAGGGATACCAGCGGCCACTGAATCCAACCAACCAAGGGCGGATGATCAAAGTAGCTCCATGCCATATGCGTGGCATAGAGCAGGTAATGGGCCTCATCTACCGAGAGTTCAAATGAAAAGCCCAATGCCAAATGAACCAGAGCAGCGACTGCAAGGCAAATACCAGCCTTGCCTGTAAATGAACAAGACTTCCAGTAGGAGGTCATTGCAGAGGACAAATTAAGGCACTTCTTTACGCAAGTAAAGTTCAAAAAGCGCGTGATAGCCAGTGCGACCATGCCCTTGTTGCATGAGGATGTCATAGAGTTTTTTCGCCTGATTTAGCCCAGGTAGCACCAAGCCCATGCGATCTGCCTCAGCAATAGCTAAGCCAATGTCTTTGACAAAATGCTCCAACATAAAGCCGGGCGCAAAATCCCCTTTGATCATGCGCGGGCCTTGCACATTTAACTGAACACTACCGGCAGCGCCGCCCCCAATCACATCCAAGACAGCAAGCGGGTCGAGACCCGCGGTTTTAGCGTACATCAGACCTTCGCATACGCCCATGATGCTCGAGGCAATCACAATTTGATTGCAGAGCTTGGCATGTTGGCCGGCGCCAGCTGGCCCTAGGAGCGCAATATTTTTACCCATCAACTGAAAGAGGGGGAGCGCCGCATTGAATGCATTTTGATCCCCGCCCACCATGATCGATAGCTTGGCATCACGGGCGCCGATGTCGCCCCCCGATACAGGCGCATCGAGGCAAGCGATGCCGCGTTCTAATCCCACATCCGCAATCTGTTTTGCCAGTTCTGGGCTCGAGGTAGTCATGTCAATCGTGATGCAGCCTTTGGGCGCGTGTTGCAAAATGCCGGACTCGCCCAAGTACATTGCTTCGACATCCTTGGGATAGCCAATGATCGTAATAATGACGTCAGATACTTTGGCCAGGGCAGTAGGGCTATCAAACCATTGCGCGCCGCGTGCCAATAGCCCTTCCGCTTTGCTGTGGGTGCGGTTATAAACGTTCAAGGTATGGCTTGCAGCCATTAAGTGGCCCGCCATGCTGCTGCCCATAATGCCGGTGCCAATAAAGCCAATCTTCATCGTAAGAATGCCCAGTTAAGTTGCTGAAATAAATTAACTAATTTTAGACTGCTTGTGGAGGCCAACATTGCCTTTTGCGCCAAGCCAAATGAGTGCCAATACGATGCAGGCCAAGGGGGCAATCGAACCCCAATTGAGTAAAGCCCAGCCTTGGGTTGTAATCAAAATGCCGGAGCTGAGTGCCGATAGGGCGGTTGTCAAAAATACAAAGAAATTGATCGCGCCTTGGGCTTTATCCCGCTCTTCTGGTCGGTAGGCTTCTAAGGCCAAGGTGGTGCTGCTGGTAAACAAAAAGTTCCAGCCTACGCCCAGTAAAAAGAGTGCAATTAAAAAGTGGGTAAAAGTCACGCCAGATAGCGCAATGGCAATGCAGGCAATGTATAGCAATACGCCGATGCGCATGACCCACAATACGCCCCAGCGGCGGATTAAATTACCTGTAAAAAAGCCTGGAGCAAACATACCAATCACATGCCACTCGAGCACCCATACGGTCTGATCAAACGGCAGTTTGCACATCTCCATCGCCAAGGGGGTTGCTGCCATGAGTAGGTTCATGACGCCGTACGAGAGCGATGCAGAGACGGCGCAAACTATAAACAGGGGCTGACGCATGATCTCCGAAAGAGGCCTACCGGTTTCCTTGGTTTCGCTGGCGGGACGTTCCTGAAAGCGAATCAGGCTGATGGCAACAAAGGCAAGGATGGCGACAAGGGCCAAGGCAATGTAAGCGCCTGCAAAGGGCGCGCTGAGCCAGTCTCGGGTTTGGTTGGCTAAGTTCGGGCCAAGAACAGCACCAATCACGCCGCCAGCCAAAACCCACGAAACCGCCTTTTCTTTTGACGTTGGTCCAGCAAGCTCAGCAGCAGTAAAGCGATACAAGAGGGCATTGGCGTTATAAAAACCCGCAATTACGGTAGCGGCATTGAGCAGCCAAAAATTACCTTGAAGTACGGCGTAGGCACAAAGCAGTGCGGAGAGGCCAGCAACCACCAAGCCGATTTGGAAGGAGCGCTTACGCCCCCACTTTTTTTGGGTTCGGGCTACGAGGGTGGTCGAGAGCGCGCTACCGATTACATAACCCATTACTGGAAGGGTTGCTAACCACGGTAGCGGAGCAAGCATAAAACCCACTAAGCCATTGATTGCAATGAAGGTGACGTTATTCGTCAAATACATGCCTTGCGCAAACGTCAGCAACCAAAGATTTTTATTCATGAAATACGCCAGTGAAAGCATTACGATAAAGCATCTGCACTCACCACGACGCATTTCATACGCTACATGATCGATCCAATTGACCAATTGAAGCCGCATGCGTTTCGCCGCATTGGCATTTCAATTTGCTTGGCGCTCGCTTTATCGGCATGCGCTGGCTTCTCCGATAAGGCTGGGGAGGCGAGTGCGCCACCAGCCGCAGAAATACCGGCTCAGGAGGTGCTGCCTAAATTTTCTGAGCAACCGGCCAAGTCAGCCTTACCCAGCGGTTGGAGTTTTTATCGCCTCGCGCCTTATAAAAAGAATACGGCTTATCGCCTTGAAAACTACCAAGGTAAAACCGTGCTGAGCGCTAATTCCAAAAGATCAGCATCGGGTTTGGCCGTGAAGCTACGACCACAACCCGCAACGGATTTATGGCTCGAGTGGGAGTGGAAGGCGGTTGGCAAGATTCCAAATGCAGACAATGCCATTCGCTATACCGACGATGCCCCTCTGCGCATATTGGTTGCGTTTGATGGCAATAAATCCAAGCTGCCTTTAAAAGAACAACTCACATTTGAAGTGGCCGGCATGCTCAGTGGTCGGGAGATGCCATACGCCACGCTCATGTACATTTGGGCTGGCAATAGTCCACTCGATAGCGTAGTGGCGAATACCTTTACTAGTCGCGTCAAAATGATTGCAGTGGATTCAGGATGGCAACATACCGGACAGTGGCGCAAGCATGCACGCGACTTAAGTGCAGACTACCGCGCTGCTTTTGGCGAAGAGCCAGGCGATGTGATTGGGGTGGCGCTCCTTACCGACACCGACAATACGAAGTCGCAGGTCAGAGCTTTGTATGGTGATATTGAGTTAGTGCGCAAAGCACTCAAACAAAAGTAATGCAAAAGTAGTGCAGAAGCAGTACTTTATTTTGGCTTCCAGAGTCCCAGCAGTAAGGCGTTACTCAGCACAAAAAGACTTGATAAAGCCATTGCACTTCCAGCAATCGCCGGCGTCAAGTAACCCAAGGCTGCCAGAGGAATGCCAATCACATTAAATGCAAAGGCCCAAAACAAGTTTTGACGAATCGTGTTCCAGGTTCGCTTGGATACATCAATTGCACTTGCGACTAAGTTCGGGTTGCCATGCATTAAGGTAATACCCGCTGCTTGCATGGCGACATCGGTGCCGGTAGCCATGGCCATACCCACATCGGCCATGGCAAGCGCGGGCGCGTCATTGATGCCATCGCCAACCATGGCAACCCATTGCCGCTCGCCTGCTGCATTGCGCTTTAAGTGTTCGATCCGACCTGCCTTATCTGCCGGAACAACTTGCGCATAAACCGTGTCAATGCCAATGCGCTGACCGACCTGGTCGGCAGCGGCACGATTGTCACCCGATAGCATCACCGTGCCTATTCCCATGGTGTGCAATTGCTCTACGGCTCTTTTTGCTTGGGCTTTAATGGCATCACCAAAAGCGAAGAGGGCTAGTGGCATTGATACTTCATCCCCTAGGGGTGTTGCGGTTAAAGCCGAGACAGTATGTCCCGCTAAAAAAAGAGGCGCAGCTTGGAGACTTAAATCGCTTTGCTGCGGGTGGGATTCAAGCGAAGCAAGGCTTTGCAGTCGCAGTAATTGCCCTTGCCATTCGCCAGTCAGTGCCACACCTTCAATCCCCACTCCCGGAATGGCTTGGATTTGGGTGCACACCACAGGAGTTATGCTGCGCACCTTGGCGTCTTCAAGTACCGCTTTTGCGAGCGGATGTTCGCTACCCATTTGCAGTCCAGCAGCAAGAGCAAGCATGGCTTCTCGATTGAATCCAGCGCTCACATCAATTGAGATTAGGGTGGGCTTACCTTCAGTCAGGGTGCCGGTTTTATCAAATGCGACGAGTTGAATGCGGTGGGCCAACTCCAACACCTGTGGATCTTTAATCAAGATGCCGGCGCGCGCAGCCACCCCAGTGCCGGCCATGATGGCTGCTGGAGTAGCCAAGCCCAATGCACAAGGGCATGCAATCACCATGACCGATACCGCCCTTAAGATGGCTTCGCTAACGTCACCAATCAGGAGTCCGGTAATCAGGCCAGTAGCAATCGCAATACCAATCACTGCGGGAACAAAGATCGCACTGACTTGATCTACTAAGCGCTGAATTGGTGCCTTCTGCGTTTGTGCAGTCTCAACCAAATCGATGATGTTTGCCAGCATGCTGTCAGTGCTAGTAGCACCGACTCTAAATACCAAAAGACCATCACCGTTCAGTGAGCCACCAATCACGGCATCGCCAATCCCTCGCTTCACAGATTGACTCTCCCCCGTGAGCAGCGATTCATCCAGATGGCTATTGCCGAGCACGATGACACCATCTGCGGGCACACGCTCACCGGGCAAAACCATCACCAGATCATTTACCAATACTTGCTCGAGGGGAAGTTCGCTATGCTGATTGATGGCGGCTGCATTGCTGCTGATCAGGTTGAGGTCATTTGTCTTGAGTACCCTTGCTTGTTGCGGCCATAAGGCATGAAGTGCACGAATAGCTTCACCGGTTTGCTGTTTGGCCCGCGCCTCAAGCCACTTCCCGAGTAAAACCATGCTGATGATGACCGCCGCTCCCTCAAAATAGAGGGCATGGGAGTCTCCAAACACCAGCTGATAGAAGCTGAGTCCATAGGCTGCACTTGTCCCCAGTGCGACTAGTAAATCCATATTGCCAGCGCCCGACATGAGGGCTTTGAATCCAGATATATAAAAGCGCCAGCCCAATACAAATTGCACCGGAGTGGCAAGCAATAGCTGCCATAAGCCACTTGGCATCCAGTGGACCCCAAATGGCATGAGCACCATGGGAAGTACGAGGGGAGCGGATAAAGCAAAACTCAATAACACCAGACCCAGGCCATCAGCCGACCAAAATGCCGATTGCTTTGCTTGCTTGAGTTGCCCTGGGGCTGCGCTTTCCTTAGCGTCGTAGCCTGCCTTTTGAATCACATCGATGATGTGTTGACTGATTCCGGGAGTAGCTTCCTTGAGACGGATGCGCGCCTGTTCAGTCGCTAAATTGACGGTCGCAGCCTCTATACCCGGGATATTGGCTAAGGCCTTTTCTACACGGCTAACGCAGGAGGCACAAGTCATGCCCTCAATATCAATTGAGACGAAACGCGCGGTGTCTTTCGAACTTAAGTTCATACTAGGGATAATCTACTGCAAGATTCGACCCAGCGGAGGGAAATAAAATGCACACCCTATTTGTTACTGGCATGACCTGCGGCGGCTGTATTAAAGCAGTTACTAAGGCAATTCAAATGCAGGATGCTAGAGCGACGGTTCAAGTCGACTTAGCTACTCAGCAACTGGAAATTGAATCCAGGCTAGATCGGGAAGTCCTCATTACCATCGTCACCAATGCAGGCTTTCCGGTGGCGAATTAGGCCGTGAATGGCCTATTCCAAGCAAAAGGAAGCAAATCAGAACGCCGAACAGCGTATTTCTGCAAAAAATCCCCCCTAGGATTAACCTAGTCGGTGTTTGAGGCGCGTTACCTTGTATTCTCATGGCTCAATACAATACTAAAAATATCGTAAATAAGAAATTTAAGGGAGATGACATTGGCAGTCAGCATTGAGTCTGTTCAGCAGACATTAAAAACCGTTTTAGACCCAAACACCCAAATTGACCTCATGACTGCAAAGGCAGTCAAAAACCTGAAGGTTGATGATGGTGCAGTTTCATTGGATGTGGTCTTGGGCTATCCGGCAAAAAGCCAAATTGATTTAATCCGCACCTTAGTTGTGAATGCCATTCGCAAATTGCCGGATGTAAAAAACGTCAGCGTGAATGTCACCAGCAGTATTGTCGCGCACGCGGTTCAGCGCGGCGTGAAGTTAATGCCCAATGTAAAAAACATTATTGCCGTAGCAAGCGGTAAGGGCGGCGTTGGTAAATCCACCACCGCAGTCAATCTCGCACTCGCACTCGCTGCAGAAGGTGCTGAGGTTGGCATTTTGGATGCGGACATTTATGGTCCCAGCCAACCAATGATGCTGGGCATTACAGGCAGACCCGAATCCTTGCAAGAAAACACCATCGAACCGATGGAAGGCCATGGATTGCAAGCCAGCTCGATCGGATTTTTAATTGATGCCGATAACCCGATGGTATGGCGTGGCCCGATGGTGACATCGGCCTTGGAGCAATTGCTCAAGCAGACACGCTGGCGCGATTTGGATTACCTCATTGTCGATATGCCACCGGGTACTGGAGACATTCAGTTGACCCTGTCACAAAAAGTCCCCGTTACTGGCGCAGTGATAGTAACAACGCCCCAAGACATCGCTTTGCTTGATGCGCGCAAAGGCTTAAAGATGTTTGAAAAAGTCGGTGTACCCATCATTGGCATCATCGAGAACATGTCAACCTACATCTGCCCCAGCTGTGGCCATGAAGAGCATGTCTTTGGTCAAGGCGGCGGTCAAAAAATGTGCACGGATTACGGTGTCGATTTCTTGGGGTCCTTACCTCTGAATTTATCGATTCGTGAGCAAGCAGATTCAGGTCGCCCAACGGTGATTGCTGATCCGGACGGCGCCATTAGTGCGGTGTATAAAAACATCGCCCGTCAAGTTGCGATTCGGGTTGCCAATCTGAGTAAAGACATGAGCAGTAAGTTTCCGAACATCGTGGTTCAAAACACTTAAGATCGCGATCGCTCAATGCAAACCCAGTTCAGCTCCTCTTGTTAAAGGCTAGGCCAAGATAATGCGTTTTGCTGTTGTGATGCGTAAGCAAGCGATTGACAACCCCTGGGCCTCCCATCGGTGGATGCCGGTCGAGGTATTTGCTGATTCTGGGCAGTTCGATGAGAGTGGTGTGCCTGTCAACACACCAAATGCGATTGGTCGATTTATTGAGCGAGATTCAGAAGGGGAGACCTGGCTATTTCGCGGTTTCGAACTCGATCTTTTTCCAGACGAGGCCGAAGGATACTTTTTAAATGCCACAGCAGCCGAACCTTGCTGGTTTGTCATGTGGCGACTCGAAGAAGACTATCAGCGCTTTTTGGAACCCGCTAGTCTGGCCTTTTGTGAGGCGGAATCTACTCTAGCTATCCCGCACCGCATTTGCTTGAGTTACAACGAGGCTGCCCGGCTGATTGATGGTGGTGAATCGGTGGACACGGTTGTGCTCGACAAAGCCCACTGGCAATGGTTGCACGATTTTGTCGGCGCGCATTACCGGCCCGAACCAAAAAAACGGCAACGACCTGAATCCTTTAAAGGCGCACAGCGCTCGGCGGAGGATTAATGGCTGACGGATTCCTTGGCCGCTGGTCACGCCGCAAAGCAGGTCTGGAGCCCGAAGGGCTCGATAGTGCCGCGCCGGATTTAAAGCCTAAGGTAACGCCAAGTTCTGTCCCGCCAGATAAAAAGACCATTGAGAGTGCGCCCGCTCCAGCAGAAGCAGAGCCTCTACCGCCAACCCTCGAAGAGGCTGAATCGATCGATCGTTTTGCCCCGGACTTTTCTGCCTTTATGAAG
Organism: Burkholderiaceae bacterium; assembly: GCA_947457875.1. GTDB lineage: Bacteria > Pseudomonadota > Gammaproteobacteria > Burkholderiales > Burkholderiaceae > Polynucleobacter. The sequence goes on along the minus strand of CANGWV010000017.1, from coordinate 187 downwards.
CCCAATGTCGATCCAGCAGTACAACAAGCGGCGATGAAAAAATTGTTTTCAGATCCCCATTTCAACATCATGGATCGCTTGGATATTTACATTGACGATTATTCGATTCCAGACCCGATCCCCATGGAGATGCTCAAACGCATGGTGCAGTCGGAATCCTTGGGTTTATTTAGAAAGTTTGAAGATG
>CANGWV010000016.1 GCA_947457875.1 Burkholderiaceae bacterium | reverse complement strand
GACCACGTACGTTATCCAACCCTCAAGGGCGATACGATGAGTACGCAAACCAATTAATTTGCGTATGAGATGACCAAGAGCAATCTTGGTCATTGACTAACCCGCTCTTCGGAGCGGGTTTTTTATTGCCTAAAATTCGGTAGTAGTAGCGAAGTGCTTTAGACTGCACCCTATGGAAAACCTCAGTTTTTGGATTGGCATCATCGCCACCGTTGCATTTGCAGTCACTGGCGTGCTGGCCATTGCCGATCGGGGCGTGGATTTATTTGGTGTGATGGTATTGGGATTAATCACTGCGATTGGCGGCGGCACGGTGCGCGATCTGATTTTAGAAACCCCGGTTTTTTGGGCGAGCCTTCCCATTTATTTGTGGGTTGCCTTGGCTGCTAGCGCCATCGCCTTTTACTTAGAAGCCTTTTTTACCCAGCCACAGATTTACCGCTGGATGCTGTATTTGGATGGATTTGGCGCCGCTTTGTTTGGTATACAGGGGGCTGATAAGGCCTGGAATATGGATTTTGGTTTACCGCTCGCCCCAGTCATTTTAGGTGTGATTACCGCGATTGGCGGCGGTCTGATACGCGATATGCTGGCAGGCAGAAAAAACCTCTTGATGTCGCATGAACTCTATGCCATCCCAGTATCGCTCGGCTGCATTATCTATGTATTGATTTTGGAATACGCACCTAGCTATACAACCCAAGGTGCGATTGCCTGCATGCTGCTGATCTTTGGTTTTAGAGCAGCGGCCATTCATTGGAACTTGCGCGTGCCTAGTAAATTCATTACGAAAGCACGTTAAATATGAAACCCCGTCTCTATAGTTTTTGGCGTAGCTCCGCCGCTTTTCGGGTGCGCATTGCACTCAACCTGAAGGGTGTCGTTTATGAAACCGTCGCAACGCACCTGACAAAAAAAGGCGGCGATCAGTTGCAGCCCGAGTATGGCGAGAAAAATCCCAATCGCTTGATTCCGCTGTATGAAGAGGGTGATGTGCGCATTCACCAATCGCTTGCCATCGTCGACTACCTAGATGAGACCTATCCTGAGCCACCTTTATTGCCGAGCACTGCAGTCGATCGTGCTTGGGTACGGGCACTAGCCCTCGACATAGCTGCAGACGTTCATCCAGTTAATAACTTACGAGTATCACGCTACCTCGTGCGTCAATTGGAAGTCAGTGAAGAGGCCCGTAGTACTTGGTATCGGCACTGGGTTGCTACCGGCCTTGCTGGGCTTGAAGCCCAAATTAGCAGGGATGGACGCTCAGGGCGTTATTGCTATGGTGATCAGGTCACGCTGGCCGATATCTGTTTGGTGCCGCAGCTCTTTAATGCACTGGACGCCAAGATGGATATCGCGCTCTATCCGCGCTTGATGGCAATCTTTAAAGAGTGTATGAAACTGCCAGCCTTCATCGATGCTTCCTGGGAAAAACAGATCGACGCAGAAGGCCCGAATCCTTCTTTTTGATCGTGCCGTTTAACTTGTCTGGTTAATCCACCAGATAACCATGGATAGGGTTACGATCGAGCCCAAGGTTGTTTGCAAAACTACGCGCGATATTGTGGATCCATTCGCTTGGTAATACTGCGCCAACATAAATGGCCCTGTACCCGTGGGTAGGGCACTCATGAGCACTGCAGCCTGAACCCAAAATAACGGTAGGCCGAGAATAGGGCCCGCAACCAGCCAGGCCACACCGGGTTGTACGATCAACTTGATAAACGTCAGGCTCCAGACCCCACTGGCTTTGCCATCGGTCTTTTGCATCAGAAAGAGACCAATGGAAACCAAGGCGCACGGACTGGCTGCTGCTGCTAAGAAGGATAAAAATTCCTGAGCGGGCTCAACCATCTGTAGGCCACTCGCAGACCATACTGCTCCCGCAATTGGAGAAACCAATAAGGGATTTTTTACTAATGAGCCCAGAACAATGCCGATGATTGCGTACCAGGGCTTATGCGCTTGTTTGCCGAACTCAATAAAGACAATGGCCAGAGCAAAGAGCCCACAGACCACCACCAAGGTAGCAATCACCGCGGGCGCCAAGCCAGAATCGCCGAGTGCCAAGAGGCAAAGCGGAATGCCCATATAGCCGGTGTTCGAATACGAGCCGCTCAGACCCGTGAAGCTGGCCGCTGCCCAATCACGCGTGTGATACCAGCGGTAGAGTAATAGTGCGATGTACACCGCAAAACAGCCTGCACTGAAGGCAATAATGAAGCCAGGTTGCCACAGGGTTTGCCAATCGCTATTGGCGGTGAAATAAAAGAGTTGTGCAGGCAGCGCCAACCAGACAACAAAGCGATTGATCTCAGTCGAAGCGTTGGGCCCGAGCTTGCCGGTTTTGCCGGCAATAAAGCCTGCGAGAATCAGCGCAAATACTGGGACTACAACACTAAGAACTGGCAGCAAAGTAAATTAGCCGATCTTTTTTAAGTCGGCCCGAAAGCGCGTCGCATTTTCAACATAATGATCGGCAATACGCTCAATATTTTGAATGTGTTCTGGACTGAGTTGTTTGACTGCTTTAGCAGGTGAGCCGAGAATCATGGAGCCATCCGGGAATTCTTTGCCTTCGGTGACTAGGGCGCCGGCGCCGACTAAGCAGTGCTTGCCAATTTTTGCGCCATTGAGCACGATGGCGCCGATGCCAATCAAAGTGCCATCACCAATCGTGCAGCCGTGCAGCATAACCTTGTGGCCAATCGACACACGCTTACCAATGATGAGCGGAAATCCAGGATCGGAATGGAGTACCGATGCATCTTGCACATTGCTCTCGTCGCCAATCACCACTTGGTCGTTATCGCCGCGCACGACGGTCTTTGACCAGACGCTGGCGTTTATTCCTAAGCGGACATGCCCAATTACTTCGGCGCTGTCCGCTACAAAAGCGCCTTCGTCTAATTGGGGCGCAATACCACCCAGTTCATAAATAGCCATACCCCATTATAGATAGGCTATTTAGATAGGGCTGCGATGCGTTTACCAGCTCGATTCGCGATCGGGGGTAGAGGAGATCCGGTGAATGCTTAAATCTGCCCCGTCGAATTCTTCTTCTTGGGATAAGCGTAGGCCCATTACTAACTTAAGTAGGCCATAAACCACAAAGCCACCGACCAGGGCAACGCTGACCCCCAGGAAGCTTCCAATCAACTGCCCCGCAAGGGAAATGCCACCCAGTCCACCCAAGGCAGTTGTGCCGAAGATGCCGGCAGCGATGCCGCCCCAAAGACCACATAAGCCATGCAATGGCCAGACCCCGAGAACATCGTCGATCTTCCAGCGGTTTTGCGCGAGTGTGAAGGTGTATACAAATAAAGCGCCTGCAACTAGGCCAACAATTAAGGAACCCAAGGGGTGCATCAGGTCCGAGCCAGCGCAAACTGCAACCAAGCCAGCCAAGGGGCCGTTGTAGGAAAAGCCTGGATCGTTTTTGCCAATTAGCCAAGCAGACAAGGTGCCGCCAACCATGGCCATCAAAGAGTTAAGTGCAACGAGGCCGCTGATCTTTTCGATGGTTTGCGCGCTCATCACATTAAAGCCAAACCAGCCTACCGCCAAAATCCAAGCACCCAATGCTAAAAATGGGATATTGGAAGGCGGGTGCGCAGAGACGTTGCCATCTTTGGTGTAGCGACCACGGCGTGCTCCAAGGAGCAGTATGGCTGGTAGGGCAATCCAACCGCCCATGGCATGAACCACGATGGAGCCCGCAAAATCATGGAATTCTTCGCCGGTTAATTCTTTGATCCAGGCCTGGATGCCGAACTGTTGGTTCCACGTAATGCCTTCAAAAAAGGGATAGATAAAGCCGACGAGTAAAAAAGTCGCAATCAGTTGGGGATTAAACTTCGCGCGCTCGGCAATGCCACCAGAAACGATTGCCGGGATTGCAGCAGCGAAGGTAAGCAAGAAAAAGAATTTAACTAACTCGTAGCCATTTTTCTGAGCCAGGACTTCTGCGCCGGAAAAGAAGTTAACGCCGTAGGCAATGCTGTAGCCAATGAAGAAATAGGCAATCGTAGAGACAGCAAAATCAACCAGGATTTTGACCAGTGCATTGACTTGGTTTTTCTTACGTACGGTGCCCAGCTCTAAAAACGCAAAGCCTGCATGCATGGCGAGCACCATAATGGCGCCCATCAAAATAAATAACGCATCACTACCGGTCTTAAACGAATCCATGGCCTATCCCTTTAATTGATGCGTCATTATGGGGAATCATGGAGGGCATGGACTGTAAATTTGCACCAAATAAGTGCAAAAATTAGGTCCTCTGTCGCTTTTCGCGCAGAGGCCTAGATAAAAAGGGATTACTTCAGCTTAGTAGGGCTTAGGGGAATTAAAACCCAGCAGCAATACCATCGCGACGGTGATCACTGCCCGCAATATAGCCACCCGATGCATCGGCACCAATCAGGGCAATGGCCTGAGCGCTGCCAAAATCAAGGCTGTCAAATGGCATTACCGTGACATCGTGACCGAGTTGGCGAAGGCCATCCACAACATCAGCTGGCATCGAAGACTCTACGGTGAGTTTTCCCATGTCATCAATGCGCCAGCGCGGCGAATCAGAGCAGGCTTGGGGATTGAGCTGATCGTCAACAAAATGCATGAGCATTTGCAGGTGACCTTGCGGTTGCATGTTTCCACCCATTACGCCAAAAGCCATGACCGGCTTATCTGCTTTACTTAAAAAAGCGGGGATGATGGTGTGAAATGGGCGCTTGCCTGGGGCCACCTGGTTGGGGTGACCTGGCACGAGACTAAAGCTCATCCCACGGTTATGGAGTGCGATACCGCCCGGCGCAACCACGCCCGAACCAAATCCTTTGAAGTTGGATTGGATGTATGACACCATCATTCCAGAGTCATCCGCAGCACACAAATACACCGTGCCACCGGAATGCGGATCGCCACTGGTGTATTGCCCGGCTTTATTGTGATCAATTAATGCAGCCCGGCGAGCGAGGTACTTGTGATCCAATAGCGATCGTGGATCTAAATGCATCGAGCCCGCGTCAGCAATATGCGCATATGCGTCTGCAAAGGCAAGTCGCATCGACTCTACTTGGAGGTGGATGCGCTGCGCAGAATAGCGCGGATACTGCGTTGCATTTAATGCATCCAAGATTCCCAATGCCATCTGCGCAATGATTCCAGTGCCGTTGGGCGGGATTTCAGAAAGGGTATAGCCCTTGTATTTGAAATCAAGCGGCTCAACCCAATTCGCTTGATGGGAATGAATGTCGGCAAGAGAAAAAGACCCGCCCGTCTTTTTTGAAAAATCAACAATGCTTTGCGCAATCTCACCTTGATAAAACGATTCTCCAGTGCTATCAGCAATGCTTCGCAAGGTCTTGGCTTGCCCTGGGAAGCGCCAGATTTCTCCGGCAAGCGGGGCTCGACCATTTAGTGTGAATGACTCTAAAAATCCCGGTTGACCTTGGAGAACGGGAATGGCCTCGCGCCACTGCCTTGCAATAACAGGTGAAACGGGATAGCCGTTCTCGGCATACGCAATGGCGCGCTTAAATAAAGACGCAAATGGTAATCGCCCGAACTTTTGAGAAAGCGCAACCCAGCCCGATACCATGCCAGGAACAGTTACTGTGTCCCAGCCAATCAATGGCATTGCTGACTTTCCTGCAAAAAATTCGGGTGTCCATGCTGCCGGCGCGCGGCCTGACGCATTTAAGCCGTGCAGTTTTTTCCCGTCCCAAATCAGCGCAAATCCATCGCCGCCAAGCCCATTCATGGTGGGTTCAACAACGGTTAATGTAATTGCGGTAGCTAGCGCTGCATCGACCGCATTACCGCCATCTTGTAGCGCCTCTAATCCAGCTTGCGTCGCTAAAGGCTGAGAGCTAGCAACCGCATTACGCGCTAATACAGGGGTTCTTCCACGACCGTAAGGATGCGAGATATCCATCATGAATTAATCGATTTTGATATTGGCTGCATTGACGATCTTGCTCCACTTGTCATGCTCTGCATTGGTTACCTCAGCTAGCTTGCCGGCATTTTCAAACTGAAGAAAAATACCTTGATTGGCAACGCGCTGCTTTAAATCGGGATTGGTAATAATCCGGCGTAATTCACTTTCCAATCGATTCACGATCTTTGGCGGCGTTCCTTTGGGAACGTAAATGGCAAATAAATTCTCGACATCAAATTTCATCAGGCCAGCCTGAGCCAGTGTCGGTACTGTTGGCATTAGCGGCGACCGTTCAGCCGATGCAATTCCAAGGGGACGCAATTTGCCACTATTGATATGGGGTAATGATGCGGTGACGCTATCGAACATCATTAAGGTATTACCCGCGATCAGGTCAGGCAGAGCAAAGCTACTGCCTTTGTAGGGAACATGGACCCCAGCAGCCCCGATGCGCTGCATGAATAGCTGCGACTCAAGGTGGGATAGGGTCCCATTGCCTTGCGAGGCATAACTAAAATTGCCATTACGCGATTTAATAAATGCCGTTAGTTCTGCAACATTTTTAGCAGGTACCGTTGGATTAACAACGAGTACGTGGGGAACAGCGCCCACTAAGGCTACAGGGGCAAAGCTCGTTCTTAAATCTGCAGGCGGATTTTTGTAGAGGGCTTGGGAGATTGCCTGATTGGTTAAAGCACTAAAGTGAATGGTGTAGCCATCGGGTGCTGCAGTAGCGGCAGCGCCGAGCCCGATCATTCCGCCTGCACCGGGTTTATTTTCAATGATGATAGCTTGGCCCAGAGCCTCTCCGAGCGGAACCATGATTGCCCTTGCAAATACATCCGTAGAGCCGCCCGCAGGAAAGGACAAAACAACTTTAATGGGTTTTTTTGGCCAATCACTATCTGGGTTGGCTTGAGCGAAGCCGATGCAAAAACTGAGCAAGCCGACCGAGGCAATGGTTCGTAATGAGAAAAATTTGCTGAGGTTCATTAATTCGTCTTTCGAAAAGGTGAGAGTTGAATGGATGACTAATTAGTTGAATGACTTCTGAATGACGCGGGCGAAGGTTTCAACGAGGGATTGGACTTCTTCAGCGGTCGCAACAAAGGGTGGGCCCATGGCGATGGTATCTCCGGTAATGCGCACCAAAATACCGTGCTCGATGCAGCTCTCCAAAACCTGCATGCCGCGTAAGCCAGGCTTCCCAGCAATCGGCTCAAGATCGAATGCGGCGGCGACGCCACAATTTCGGATGTCCATAATTCCAGGCATGCCCTTGAGGGAATGAACGGCATCGCCCAAGACTTGCTCTAGAACTTTCGTGCGCGCCAAAATGTCATCATCCTCGAAGATATCCAAGCATGCGTGCGCAGCTGCAGTCGCAAGTGGGTGCCCAGAATAAGTAAAGCCATGGAAAAACTCGATTAACTGCTCTTGGCCGCCACTGCTCGTGATGGTCTCGTAAATATCGTTGTGCGCGATAATGCCACCCATCGGAATGACGCCATTGGTGATGGCTTTAGCGAATGTAATCATGTCGGGCTTAACCCCGAAGCGATCGGCTCCAAAGTTGGCTGCTAGGCGACCAAAGCCAGTGATGACCTCATCAAAAATCAGCAGGATGCCGTGCTTTGTGCAGATCTCTCGAATTTTTTCTAGGTAACCTACTGGCGGAACAATCACCCCAGTGGAACCTTGCACCGGCTCCAAAATAACCGCAGCAATATTGCTTGCGTCATGCAACAACACCAATCGCTCCAGATCATCGGCTAAGTGAGCGCCCCAAGTAGGCTGCCCTCTTGAAAATGCCATTTGCGACAGGTTTAAGGTGTGCGGCAGGTGATCAACCCCGGGCATCATCATGGGGCTAAACATTTTGCGATTCGTTGGTATGCCCCCAACGGAAATGCCACCAACGCAGCCTCCGTGATAGGCTCGCTCGCGTCCAATCATCCGAGTACGACTCGACTCTCCTCTGGCGCGATGGTAAGCGATGGCCATCTTGAGGGCAGTATCGACCGCTTCTGATCCGGAGTTCACAAAGAACACTTTTCCTAAATCAGCGGGAGCATATTGCGTAATGCGATTGGCCAATCGAAAGGTTTCTTTGCTGGCCATTTGAAAAGCAGGAGCGTAATCCATCGTCTGGTATTGCTTCTGAATAGCCTCGATGATGCGGGGGTCGCCATGACCTAGTGGCGAGGTCCAAAGGCCAGAAGCACCATCAAATAATTTGCGCCCATGATCATCGGTGTAATAAACGCCTTTGGCGCTTGCCATCACCTTCGGATTTTTTCTAAAGTAGCGGTTCGGGGTATAGGGCATCCAATATGCCTGCATATCATCTTGCAAGTGCTTTGTATTGATTTTGCTAAATTGAGAGGTTTCGATTTTCATATCAGGCTTTGGATAAAAGAGTGTGTTGACGGCGATTGGTAGGCAAGTAACAGGAAAGGATGATTCAGATGAATCATTGTGCCGAGTGATCGACTTGAATAAACTTTGCGTTAAACCTTACGTTATAAATTTTTATAAAAGTAGACGATTAAGCGCCCCGACTTTCATAATTACATATTACACCCCTTGCACCCCATAATTTGAAGGTGGCGCTATTTGTATATCGTGATGGCGATTGGTGCGCGATGGGTTGCCAAAATTGAAGTCATGCCGCAGTGCCTTTGCGGACAATTTCAACAATGCGTCTATTTGTACAAGCAATTTTGCGATTGGTTTATCATCGAATGAAGATAACTTTAGGGAAAACCCGATGAAAAAAGCACTTCTTGCCACAAGCATTGTTTTTGCGTTCTCAGGCGCCGCTCAGGCCCAAGAAAAAATTCCGGTACTAAGTACCCAAGAGTTAGTTAATGTGTGCAAAACACCCGCTAGCCCAGAGTCACGGAGTTTTTGCGTTGGCTATGTCACTGCAGTTTATGACACGTACTTGGCTACCCGCAATCCAAAAACATCTCAACCGAATATTTGCATTAAGCAGCCAGCACCGACCCGCGATGAGGTAATTGCGGGTTACATGAAGTGGGCGCAAGATAATCCACCTGCAGCTAATGGCCCCGCATCCGGGACCTTTTTGCGCTTCTTGACCGTCCGCTTTCCGTGCGCACGTTAACCCCCTCAATGCATATTTAAGAGAGTTCAATCCATGAAAAAAATAATCGCTATCAGTTCAGTTGCGTTACTAGCTGCAGGGTGTTCGAATATGAGTAACACGGAGCAACGCACCCTCTCGGGCGCTTCAATTGGTGCTGCAGCGGGTGCTGTAGGTACTGCTATTTTCCACGGCAATCCAATTTGGGGCGCTGTTGGCGGCGCAGCAGTGGGCGCGGCATCAGGCTATGTTTACGATGCATACGAAAAAGAAAAGCAAGCGCAATACAACCAAGGTTTCAAGGCTGGTCAAACATCCGGTTCGAGCTCAGGATCATCGACTACGTCGAAGTAAAGCTAGTCAATTAGTGGATCAAACCCGCTTGCGCTAAGGCACAAGCTGGGTATCTATTTCAATAGTGCCAATCAGTGCTTTATGCACTGGGCACTTATTGGCAATTTCTAGTAGCCGTGCAGTTTGCTCTGCATCCAAATTGCCCACCAAGGAAATCTCCCGCGTAAAGCGTTCGACCTCGTCGGCGCGGGTAATGTTGACCGTCACAATCGCGTTCTCAAGTCCCCAGCTTTTGCGACCGGCGTACATTTTGAGGGTCATTCCAGTGCAACTCGCAAGAGCAGCAGCAAGGTATTCGTGGGGGGATGGACCACTGTCGGTACCTCCTTTTGAGGCATCGACATCGGACATGAGCTGATGTGCGCCAACGGTGATGCGTTGGTCGTATGCGCCGCTACCAAATTGCGTCTCTACTTTTCTCATGGTCTTCTTAGCCTAGTAACATTTTATTCATGCGTTTCACAAAACTGGCTGGATCACTTAAGTGACCGCCCTCCGCAAGCAAGGCTTGATCAAACAGCAAATTAGCCCATTCATCAAATGCAGCGTCATCGTACTTGAGTTTTAAAACCAAGGGATGCTCGGGGTTGATTTCCAAAATGGGTTTGGTGCTCGGCGCTTCTTGGCCGGCCGCTTTCAGCATACGGAGTAGATTTCCGGAGAGCTCGTTTTCATCGGCAACCAGGCAGGCCGGTGAGTCCGTTAAGCGAAAGGTTACGCGCACGTCTTTTGCTTTATCGCTTAAGGCCACTTTCATTTTTTCAAGCAGGTCCTTGAATTCTTTTTCGGTCGACTCTTGTTCCTTCTTTTCTGCTTCGTCGGCGAGCTGACCTAAATCCAGTCCTCCCTTGGCAACCGAGGTGAGTTTTTTACCTTCAAACTCGGGCATGAAGGACAGCATCCACTCATCTACGCGATCCGAAAGCAACAAGACTTCGACGCCTTTTTTGCGGAAGATCTCGAGGTGCGGACTATTTTTGGCTGCATTAAATGTTTCACCGGTAACGTAAAAAATGGCGTCTTGGCCTTCTTTCATGCGCCCAATGTAATCCGATAATGACGTTGCTTGCTCAGCGGTATCGCTATGCGTACTAGCAAAGCGCAACAGCTTAGCTAGGCGCTCTTGATTACCTTGATCTTCGCCAATGCCTTCCTTGAGTACCTGGCCAAATTCAGTCCAGAACGTACGGTACTTTTCTAGCTTGGCTGCATCGTCGCTATTCGCCAACTCTTCCAGCATGCTGAGTACCCGCTTGGTTGAGCTCTCGCGAATCACTTTAACGTCGCGTGATTCCTGCAGAATTTCGCGTGAGACATTGAGTGGCAAGTCGGTCGAGTCAATCACACCAGTCACAAAACGCAGGTAGGTTGGCATCAACTGTTCGGCATCATCCATGATGAAAACCCGTTTGACATACAGCTGAATGCCGCCCCGCTTATTGCGGTCCCATAAATCAAATGGGGCATGTGCTGGTATGTAAAGCAGTTGGGTAAATTCACTACGACCCTCTACGCGGTTGTGCGAATAACACAAGGGACCTTCATAGTCGTGCGAGAGGTGTTTATAAAACTCGGTATATTGCTCTTCGCTGACTTCCGATTTAGAACGAGACCATAAGGCACTAGCTTGGTTGATAGCCTCAAACTCATCCTTCACTACTTGCTCTTTTTTCTCCTCATCCCATTCCTCCTTGCGCATCTGAATCGGCAAGGAAATGTGATCGGAATATTTGCGAATGATGGACTTGAGCTGATAGGGCGATAGGAAGTCATCTTCGCCTTCGCGCAGGTGCAAGATGATGGAGGTGCCGCGCTCGGGTCGGTTGATGGGCTCGACGGTAAATTCGCCAGAACCGTCAGACTCCCAGCGAACACCATCGCTGGCTGGTAGACCAGCCCTGCGGGTTTCAACGGTAATGCGATCGGCAACGATAAACGCAGAATAAAAGCCAACGCCAAATTGACCAATCAGGGCGGCGTCTTTTTGTTGATCGCCCGAGAGTTTGGAGAAAAATTCCTTGGTACCCGATTTAGCAATCGTACCCAAATTGCTAATCACTTCATCGCGGCTCATGCCGATGCCATTGTCGGAAATGGTCAGTGTGCGCGCCGATTTATCTAATTCAATCTGAATCACCAAGTCGGGATTGGATTCATACCAATCGGGGTGGGTCATGGCTTCAAAGCGTAATTTATCCGCCGCATCCGATGCGTTGGAGATGAGCTCACGCAAGAAAATTTCCTTGTTGGAATACAAGGAATGAATCATGAGTTGCAGTAATTGCTTTACTTCGGCCTGAAAGCCTAAGGTTTCTTTTGTAGTAGTAGTCATTGCGAATGCCCTTTATGAGCGAGGGAAAATTAAATGGACACCCTAAGATAAGAGGGCATTGTAGGGAATTTCAAGGGGGCTTTCACATACGAAAACAGCCCAAGCGGATGGGCTGTTGAATGGGGCAAGGTGATTATTGGGCGGGGTGGGACTTGCTTGGCTTTTGGGCGATGGGGAGTTCGGCTTTTTTCCAGGCTGTAAAGCCCCCTGCTATATGGCATATGTTCGGAACGCCCATACGACCAAGTACTTCAACTGCCAGGGCTGAGCGCCATGCCGATCCGCAATACAAGACTAAGCGCTTACCAGAGCCTAGCTCCGGCTTGTAATAAGGGCTATCTGGATCAACCCAAAATTCGAGCATGCCGCGTGGTGCATGAAATGCATTGGGAATCATGCCTTCACGCTCGAGTTCGCGCACATCGCGTATATCCACAAAGAGGGTATCTGGATCACCCTGTAGGGCTTTTGCTTGCTCTAAGTCGAGGGTTTCAATTTTGCTCATCGCATCCGCGATTAAGTCTTTGTAGCCTAATTTGAGTGCCATGCGGTACTTTCATTCAAAATGGGGTGGGGTTTCATGCCGTAATGTTGATCAGGTATTGTAAGCAGAATCAGTAAAACTTCGATATGCTTAAACGATGATCCGCTTGAATACCATTCTGGCATTGCCGCGAAGCCAAAATCTCCTCTACGGGATTCTGGTTTTGCTGGCTTCGATTGTCGCCAATTCGCCGGTGCATGCCAAGGAATCGCTTGACCCCTATGTGAAGGGTTTGCAATTGCAGGGCCAAGGCCGCATGACCTTTTGGGGCTTTGATGTCTACGACGCACGTCTTTACGTCGGCGATCAGCGCGGCCAAAGTGGCTTTGCTTTAGACCTGAATTACTTGCGCTCACTTAAGGGCGCCGATATTACAAAAAGTACGCTCGATGAAATGCAACGCCTCGGTGTCAGCGAGGCAAATCGCAGTACGTGGGGGAAAAGGCTGGAGGCGATTTTTCCCAATGTGGTCTCGGGCAGTTCACTAACTGCGATTCATGTCCCCGGGCGCGGCACGGTCTTTTTGCACAACGGTAAGTCGGTAGGCGAAATTGCCGGCGATGATTTTGCCAAGGCATTTTTTTCCATCTGGCTTGATCCCAAAACCGTTGCCCCTAAGCTGAGAACCGCTTTGATTGGCCAAGCCTGCGCCCCTTTGATTATTGCCCCAACCTGTGAGCCATCCCGATGAAATCCCCATTCCGCTCCGCTTTGCTTTGCTTTGCTACCCTTTTGCTCTTGGGCGGCTGCTCTTCGCCTCAGGTGTCGATGTATGCCAAAGAAAAGCCGACACTCGATCTGACCACCTATTTCAATGGCACGATTGACGCCTATGGCATCTTTACCAATCGCAGTAATGAGGTGGTGAAGCGCTTTAAGGTTGTTATGAAAGCCAGCTGGGTGGTGAAAGACGGTAAGCGCGTTGGTACCTTAGACGAAGACTTTTTTTACTCCGATGGAACCACCCAAAAACGCATTTGGACTTTGACTGAAACAGCGCCGGGCGTCTTTACTGGAACTGCGGATGATGTGGTTGGTTCGGCTACTGGTCTGATGGCAGGTAATGCATTGAACTGGAAATACACCTTGGCCTTGCCAGTCGACGGCAAGGTTTATAACGTGCAATTTGATGACTGGATGTATTTGATGGACGACAAGGTCATGATCAATCGCGCGCAAATGAGCAAGTTTGGTATTTACTTGGGTGAAGTTACTTTGGCTTTTTATAAGCGCTAAGCCGATCTGCTGAGTAACGCCGTGCGTAAATTAATTAACTTTGTTTTGTTCCAGCTCGGCTGGTTTGCCTGCATTTTGGGCGCGGCCCATGGCTATGTCACTGCCGCGGTCCTTTTTTGTGCAGCAGTTGCGACCTTTCACTTGTGGCAGTCCCGCGACCGCATCCAAGAGGGTGTGCTGCTCCTCAAAATAGGCCTCCTCGGAATTGCTGCCGACACCCTGCTGTTGCAAACGGGCAGTCTGATTTTTGAGTCAAAAGGGCTCATACCAGCCTTATCGCCGATTTGGATGTGGTCTTTATGGGTCATTCTGGGATGCACCCTCAATGAGTCGATGTCCTGGCTAAAAGGGCGTTTTGTTTTGGCAGCGGTCTTGGGCGCCATTGCAGGCCCCTTATCCTACTTAGCTGGGGTTAAATTGGGCGCCGCACAATGGGGTGATGAAACGCAAGCCCTTGTTTTACTTGGAATAATTTGGGCTATTGCAATGCCATTGCTCTTTTGGTGGGCTGGAAAAGTGCCTCCCAACAGACCCCCTTTGCCTGCCCAGTAGGCAAGAAAACAAGCAGAAATAAACAGCGCTTGCAATAAGTACTGTTTTTATATACAGTAGATCCCAGATTGATACAGGCAGCAGAACAGTAGAGCAAAGAGGCGGGTAGTACCCCCAATTTAAGGCAAAAGACAAAAAGGCGGAGAGCAAAAGATGGCAATGGACGATAAGAAAAAATCAGCATCATCAGAATTTGACGGCATGAGCGGCGATAAGCAAAAAGCCTTATCGGCGGCACTCGCGCAAATTGAAAAGCAGTTCGGCAAGGGCTCCATCATGCGCCTGGGCGATGCTGAAATTAACCAAGACATTCAGGTGGTATCAAGCGGTTCTTTGGGGCTCGACATTGCCCTCGGCGTGGGCGGTCTTGCGCGCGGTCGTGTGATTGAAATTTACGGCCCAGAGTCGTCTGGAAAAACCACGTTGACATTGCATGCGATTGCCGAAATGCAAAAGATTGGCGGCACCTGTGCATTTATCGATGCAGAGCATGCGCTCGATGTGCAATACGCCTCGCGCCTGGGTGTGGATGTGAATAACTTACTGATTTCTCAGCCTGACACCGGTGAGCAGGCGCTCGAAATTGCAGACGCCTTAGTGCGGTCGGGCTCGATCGACTTAATCGTTATTGACTCGGTAGCAGCCTTAGTGCCCCGCGCCGAAATTGAAGGCGATATGGGTGACTCATTGCCTGGCTTGCAAGCGCGCTTGATGAGCCAAGCCTTGCGCAAATTAACGGGCACAATCAAGCGCACCAATTCCATGGTGATCTTTATTAACCAGATTCGCATGAAGATTGGTGTGATGTTTGGTTCCCCTGAAACAACCACGGGTGGTAATGCATTGAAGTTCTATGCCACCATGCGTTTAGATATTCGCCGTATTGGTAGCATCAAAAAAGGCGATGAGGTGGTCGGCAATGAAACCCGGGTCAAGGTCGTTAAGAACAAGGTTTCACCGCCATTCCGTGAAGCTATTTTTGACATCATGTACGGCGCAGGAATTTCACGTGAGGGTGAAATAATCGATATGGGCGTTGAAGCCGATATCGTTGAGAAGTCCGGTTCTTGGTATAGCTATAACGGCGACCGCATTGGTCAAGGTAAAGATAACGTGCGTGATTTTCTAAAGGAAAATCCTGAAATTGCGAAAGACATCGAAGCCAAGATTCGTGCCAAGCTGGGCGTTAAAGCAGGTGTTGCAATTACAGATGCAGTAGACGATACGGAGATTGAATCGGCTGATGCCTGATTCAGTGGGTCCTAAAAAACAAAGCCCGAGTCTCAAAGCTCGGGCTTTGCGCCTTTTGTCACAGCGAGAACATAGCCGCGTCGAGTTGGCAAAAAAGCTCGGCGATTACCTGAGCCTTCAAGCCAGGGCAGAGCGCGCTAGTAATGCACACGATCGCGATCAAGAGAAGAGCCCGGCAGATACCGCAGCACTCTCGCATGAGGTGCAAATTGCCACGGTATTGGATGACTTTGAGAAGCGTGGTTGGCTGTCCGATGCTCGCTTTGCGGAGGCCTTAGTGCGACGGCGCAGCGAGCGCTATGGGGTGCGCAAAATAAAGGACGAGTTGCAGCGGGCCGGTGTCGCAAGTGACGCTTCAGCAGCACTGCTGGATGGACTCAAACATACCGAATTTGAGCGCGCAAAAGAGCTGTTTGATCGGAAATTTGGTGAGATTGCAGAAGACCAGAAAATGCGGGCGAGGCAGTACCGTTTTTTGGTCTCAAAAGGCTTTAACCCCGAAATCGTCGCCAAGGTCATTGGTGGACGTCAAAAAGGGCCTGAATAGGCCTCAAAATGGCAAATGATGCACTGCAAAATGATAGACTTACACACGTTTGCCAATAACCTAATTTTTTTAAGTTGACTACGGTCAAATCAGCGAAATAAGGGTGAAAGGCAAAATAGGTCCTAATTAACCATTGGCTGCACGCACAGACAGTTTCCGGAGTAACGATGAAAATTCACGAGTATCAGGGTAAGGCGCTGCTGCGCCAATTTAACGTTCCAGTTCCGAACGGCATTCCGGCACATAGCGTAGAAGAAGCAATGGATGCGGCCGCAAAATTAGGTGGTCCAGTTTGGGTGGTGAAGGCTCAGATTCATGCGGGTGGTCGCGGCAAAGGCGGCGGCGTTAAGTTAGCCAAGAGCATGGATGAGGTCAAAAAATACGCCAGCGAAATTATGGGCATGCAACTGAAGACCCATCAAACCGGACCAGAAGGACAAAAAGTCCGCCGACTCCTGATTGAAGATGGCGCAGACATTAAAAAAGAGTATTACTTCAGTATCGTTACCGATCGCGGATCACAGAAAAACGTCATCATGGCCTCCAGCGAAGGCGGCATGGACATTGAGGAAGTGGCAGAGCACTCCCCCGAAAAAATCATCAAGGTGTTTATTGATCCGCTGATTGGATTGACCGATGCCCAGTGCGACACCATTGCCCATGGCATTGGCGTGCCAGAAGGATCGCTTGCTAAAGCCCGTGAGGTCTTTAAAAACCTATACAAGACTTATTGGGAAACCGACGCCTCTTTGGTGGAAATCAATCCACTGATTTTGGAAGGCAACGGCAACATTAAAGCCTTGGATGCCAAATTTAACTTTGATTCCAACGCGTTGTTCCGCCATCCTGAGATCGTGGCGTATCGCGATGAAGATGAAGAAGATCCTGCTGAAATTGAAGCTTCGAAGTTTGACTTAGCGTACATCTCGCTCGATGGCAACATCGGTTGCCTCGTCAATGGCGCCGGTCTTGCAATGGCCACCATGGATACGATTAAGTTATTTGGTGGACAGCCGGCCAACTTCCTCGACGTAGGCGGCGGCGCGACTGCAGAAAAGGTGACGGAAGCATTTAAGATTATGCTCAAAAACAAGAGTGTGGAAGCCATTTTGGTCAACATCTTCGGCGGTATTATGCGCTGTGATGTGATTGCCGAAGGCGTGGTGACTGCCTGTAAGGCGGTGAATTTATCTGTGCCACTGGTGGTGCGCATGAAAGGTACGAACGAAGATTTAGGCAAAAAGATTTTGGCTGACTCTGGTTTACCGATCATCAGCGCCGACTCCATGGCAGAAGCAGCAACCAAAGTGGTTGCTGCCGCTAAAAAACAGAAATAATCAAGGAAATCACCATGTCAATTTTGATTAACAAAAATACAAAAGTAATTACGCAAGGCATAACCGGTAAGACTGGGCAGTTTCATACTGAGAAGTGCCAAGAGTACGCAAACGGAAAAAATTGTTTCGTAGCGGGCGTGAATCCTAAAAAAGCGGGCGAGTCTATTTTTAACATTCCGATTTACGGAACAGTAAAAGAAGCTGCCCAGCAAACGGGCGCAACCACTTCGGTTATTTATGTGCCGCCCCCTGGCGCAGCAGCAGCGATTTGGGAAGCGGTGGAGGCCGACTTGGATTTTGTGATCTGCATTACCGAAGGCATTCCAGTGCGCGATATGCTTGAAGTGCGGAACAAGATGGCGCAAAAGGAAGCCAAGGGCGGCAAGAAGACCTTGTTGCTCGGCCCCAATTGCCCGGGCATCATTACTCCCGATGAAATCAAGATCGGCATTATGCCGGGGCATATTCATAAAAAAGGTCGCATTGGTGTTGTCAGCCGTTCAGGCACCTTGACCTACGAAGCCGTTGGCCAATTAAGCGCGATTGGCCTAGGTCAGTCGACTGCAGTGGGCATTGGCGGCGATCCGATTAACGGACTCAAGCACATCGATATCATGCGCATGTTCAACGACGATCCTGAAACCGATGCCGTCATCATGATTGGTGAAATTGGCGGACCAGACGAGGCAGAGGCAGCCCTCTGGTGTAAAGACAATATGAAAAAACCCATCGTTGGCTTTATTGCGGGTGTAACAGCGCCTCCTGGAAAGCGCATGGGCCATGCGGGCGCGTTGATCTCTGGTGGCGCGGATACCGCAGATGCCAAATTAGCAGTGATGGAGGAGTGCGGCTTTAAGGTCACGCGTAATCCATCGGAGATGGCTAGCCTGTTAAAGGCCATGATTTAGTTTTAAGCAGTTGTTTTACATGCAGTAGTTGTTCAACACACAATAATTATTAGAGGATGACATGGAATTTTTTGCAATGTTAGATTGGTCTGTAATCTTTCAGATCATTTTGATTGATATTTTGCTGGGTGGTGACAATGCGGTGATCATTGCATTGGCCTGCCGCAACCTGCACCCCAACCAGCGCCGCGCAGGTATTTTATGGGGCACGGCCGGTGCGATTGGATTACGCATTGTCTTGACCATATTTGCGGTGACGCTCTTGCAAATTCCCTATCTGAAGGTAGTGGGCGCTTTACTGCTGCTCTGGATTGGTTACAAGCTGTTGGCAGATGCCGGCGGTCACGACGAAAATGAACTAGAGGCTCCAGATAAGTTATTTGCAGCGGTAAAAACCATCATCGTTGCTGACTTGGTCATGAGCCTGGATAATGTCTTAGCAATTGCGGGTGCCGCAGGTCAAGTAGACGACCAGGCGCATCAATTTGGCTACATCGTCTTTGGCTTAATCGTTTCGGTGCCTATCATTATTGCCGGCAGCCGCCTCGTGTTATTCCTGATCGATCGCTTCCCACTCATTGTGACGGCTGGAGCTGGTTTACTCGGCTGGATTGCGGGCGGTATGCTGATGACCGATCCAGGCATGATTAAGCATTTCGGCGAGGGCATTCAAGATTACGGCTTAATTGCTGGCATTATTGGTGCGCTGGGTGTCATGATTGTTGGCGAGATTGCGAAGCGTAAAGCCAATAAGGCCCATTAAGAAGCAGTAAAGCCGTACACTAAAATCAGAGCAATCTGATGCGGTCAGTCCCCTAGTCAGTGGGCTCTTTGTTAGATCATCGAGCTCCATTCACTAGGGGATTTTTATTGATATGACACCATACAACGAGAACGCTATTAGCAATACAGAGAAAAACGGATTTACCTTAATTGAGGTCATGGTGGTTGTTGCCATTATTGGAATTTTGGTTGCCGTTGCGGTACCGCAGTACCAAGACTACATTGCACGCAGTCGGGTGATTGAGGGCATGAATTTGTCTTCCAGTGCCAAGTTGGCAGTGACAGAAGCATTTGCCAGTCGCGGCGTAGCGCCCATGAATGATGCAACCCAAGGGGCCTTTAGTTTTGCGCCAACGCGCAGCGTCAAGGACATTGAGATTTTGCAGTCCGGTGCGATTGCGATTGATTTTCAGCCAACGGTTGCACGAGAAGGAAGTAATAGCCTGGTACTGATCCCAACCAATTATCCGGATGCCGCTATCCCGACACCAGTTGATTTATCAAAGCCAGAGGGCTCAACCTGGTCAGGGGGCTGGTCATGCCGCTCGGCGATGAGCAATCTGCCGCAACCCTTGTTGCCATCCGAATGCCGTACGTCTAAGTAATGAGGTAGTGGTTGGCGGCTTTTTCCGTAAAAGGAATTGGCCGCCACTAGCAAGATCCAACTACTTTCGGCGCTTCTTCCAGGAATAATCCATGCCGTCGGGGCACTTTCCATTTGCAATCCCGGTAGCACCAAATACGCCCACCACTTCTTTGCCATCAAACTGAATGGTGACAAACTCACCCAACTCTTTAGCAAAGGCCATTGCTTCATCTAAAGAGTTGAATTGATGGGTTTCTAGATTGTGTTTAACTAAAACCAATAGGGACTTTTGCGAAAGATAAAAACATGATGAGGCAGCCTACTTCGCTGCAACCCAAGTGCCACTCTTGCCGCCACTCTTCTCGAGTAACTTCACATCCCCCATCACCATGCCCCGGTCGACGGCTTTGCACATGTCATAGATGGTGAGGAGGGCGACTTGGACTGCGGTGAGGGCTTCCATCTCGACACCAGTCGGCCCCGTGGTTTCTGCCTGCACTTGGCAGTGAATGCTACTGGTAGCCCGGTCTAGTTGAAATTGCAGGCTAACGTGACTCAGCGCCAATGGATGGCACAAGGGAATGAGATCAGAGGTCTTCTTGGATGCCTGAATGCCGGCAATGCGGGCGATGCCTAAAACATCCCCTTTTTTGTGGCTACCGGCCGCTACCAAGTCAAAGGTGGCTGGAAGCATCGAAATAGTACCTGTAGCGATGGCGATACGGTGCGTATTAGGCTTATCGCCGACATTGACCATGTGGGCTTGGCCTGAGGAATCAAAATGAGTCAGTGGGTTCATGAAATAGGTTTTACCATAGAGGGATGGGAATCGTAAAACCAGCTTATTTTAGATGGATGAAAAAGCCGGTGCTATTGGGCATCGGGCGGAAATGCGTGGCGCTGCAGTTGATTTTTGCAATGGGTCTTGTGGGCGCCCAAACACCCCTGCCAAAAGCACCAGCCTCGGAAGTAATCGTAGAAGGAAATTCTGCTGCCCTACAGAATTTGGGGCGTGCAGTGCAGTCGCAAGAGGCGCAGTCCCCGTTTTTGCCCAATAAAAATACACTGCGCACACAGCCCAATTTAGTGTTGCCGGACATGGGCGATCCAGGCGGCGATGCCTTAAGCCCCGTCGACGAGCGTCGTATTGGTGAACGCATCATGCGCGAAATTCGGGCCGATCCCGATTACTCCAATGACTTGCCAATCTATGACTTTCTGAATCAAATGGATCGCCGTTTGCTGCAGGCAGCCAAACGCCTGCAGTTGGGCGGAGCCAATGCCTTGGGAAGCGCCCAATACAACTTTGAAGTTTTTGCGGTAAAAGAGCCGAGCATCAATGCGTTTGCATTGCCCGGCGGTTTTATTGGCTTTCATACGGGGCTATTGGTTGCCGCGGAAACGGAATCTGAGGTTGCTTCCGTTATGGGCCATGAGATCGGCCACGTATTACAGCGGCACATTGCACGCTCGATGGATAAGCAGGCCATGAACACCATGATTGCCATCGCCGGTATGGTGCTAGGCGCATTGGCCGCCTCCAGCAATCCATCTGCAGCAGTAGGCCTCATGCGCGGCGGTCAGGCCTTATCAGTTCAGAATCAGTTGGCCTACTCACGGGATGCGGAGCGTGAAGCCGATCGCATTGGCTTTTTGATTTTGGAGGGTAGTAGATATGACGTTAATGGCATGCCTGCCTTTTTTCAGCGCCTACAAAAAGCCACCAGCATTATGGACAGCGGCGTGCCGGCTTACGTTCGAACACATCCTCTAACCATTGACCGTATTGCAGACATGCAGGACCGGGTGCGCATGGTGAATGCCAAGACTGTGCCCAGTTCACTGGAGTTTTATTTAATTAAAGCACGCGCTCGCCTTGATCAACAAAAGGGCTCTAGCGGTTTGTTTGATGCCCGTAATATTTTTGAGAGTTTTAGTAAGCAAGCCTCTCCCATAAAACAGATGGAAGGATTTTATGGGCTCGCTTTAGTTGCGCAGCGCCAAGGCAAAGTGGATATCGCTGAAGGCTATTTGCAAAAGACCCGGCAGATCATACAAGCTGCAGCAGCCCCGGGTTCGCCATTAGTGCGTCAAAGTGTGGCGCTCGATACCACCGCATCGGAATTGGCTTTGGCCAAAGGAAAATCCCAAGAGGCGCTGCAGATTGCTCATGCGACACTGCGCGCCTACCCAGAATCGTTTGCCGCAGCAGTCGCGATGATTCAGGCGGAGCTCAAACTGGGTAAAACCAACGAAGCCATCAGCTGGCTTCGAAGTCGTACCAAGCAACAGCCTAATGAAACCATTTGGTGGACATTGTTAGCGGACGCCTACAACCAAACTAATAACGTAGCCTTACGGCATTACGCTATGGGGGAAAAGTTTGCCTTAACTGGTGCATGGCCTTCTGCAATTGAGCAGCTGCGGATTGCGAGGGCAGCGGGTGGTAACAATTATTACCAAGGCTCGACGATTGATGCGCGCTTACGGGAGTTTCAGAGAATGTACCAAGAAGAGCAGCGCGACGACGCCAAAAGCAGAGGGGGTTGAATCCGCTTATCGTTCTGAATCCTGCGGTTGAGTCTGAAACTGAAAGCGACGCGCTACCTCCGCACTGGCAATGGGCTCCAGCTTTAAATCATGGCCATACCACTGCCAGCTTCCTTCCAGCGCACATGCTGCGTTACGTAGTGTCGTCAGCCCTGAAAAAAGTTCAATGTCATGGTCATGCAGCAACGCAATGCTGAGGCGCTCTATTTCATTGAATTGATTTGGGGCGGCCCCAGTACAAATGGTTTGTGTGAGCATTCCCTCAATCAAGATATGACCTGCTTCATCCAAGAATGCAGCACTAGGCGTAAGCAAACTGTCGCATTGCGTTTGAAATTGCCAAGGATAATCTCCATTACCGGTGGGCATCATACGTACTATCCAGGGCGTTGCATCGAGATTAACGTAGACCCGCTGCGGCCCATTCTGAAAAAAATACCGCCCATCGGTATCGCTGGCGTAATTGCGGGAAATGAATGCATTAAGCGCTGCATGCTTAATGACGTCTCCAGGCAATCCATGGGCTTGGGCGTAGTCGTCGCGCATGCGCCAAGCGCCACGCCGATCGAGCGCTAACCAGCCAAAGCAGTGCGGTACGTTTGGCCACTTGACTAAAGACTGGGTAATGCCTTGATCCATTGCGTTTAATGCAAGCCGTGCTGCGTGATGGGCGCACTTGAGCTGACATCAGTCGAATGGCTGGCATGCAGGTGAGCGATACGCCACCCTTGACTGTCTTGCAACACAACCAGGGTAATGTTCAAAAAGAACGCTGACTCGACTTGGTCGGCACGGAGATGAACTGCTTCAGTAGTATCGTAGATTGCCGTGCCTAAGGTCGAATGCGAGATGCATGCAATCGGCTCCAAAAACAGAGCTTGGTTGGCGAGTAAGCGCTCTAAGCCGCCACGAATTTCAGCATGACCACTTAGGCGTTGGCCTTCGGGTAGTACGCAGGTAATCGAGTCGTCGTCTAGCCACAATGCCAATGCAGCCGTCACGTCGCGCCGCTTAAGCGCCTCTCGCCATGCATCCACCACTTCATCGGCATTGTGAAAGAGTCTGGCAAGGTTGGGCATGACTGAATTCCTTTGCGATGAAGAAGTAATACTGTGCGATCGGGATTACTAAAGTGCAGCAAAAACGCGTTCGGGACTAATCTGATTGAGGCAGTTTAAATGGCCGAGAGGGCACTCGCGTTGATGGCAAGGGCTACACGGCAATTGCAAGGAGATGATGACTGCTTTTGCAGAATTAGGTGGGGTATGGTTTGGATCGCTCGAGCCAAAGATCGCCACCTGAGGAACTTGCAGTGCGGCGCCTATGTGCATCAAACCCGAATCGTTACTCACCACCTTGCTGCACATACCAATAATGGCGATGGCCTCGTCCAGCGATGTGGTGCCGCACCAGTTGAAAATACGGTCTTCAAAAGCTGTCGAAGAAACAATGGCATCACTAATGGCGCGGTCCGATGGGCTACCCAATAAAACGACTGAAGCAGTAGGATTTGCTTTTAGGATCGATTGCGCCAGTGCTGCAAAGTGCGCAGCAGGCCAGCGTTTGCTGGGGCCATATTCTGCGCCGGGGCAGAGTACAACGAGTGCATTCGTTTGAATGCTGGCTGCCTGTAATCGACTGCGCGCTGATTCCAGCGCGGATACTGTTGGTGTTAATTGCGGTACACGTATCGCCGCATCTGAATTGCGGGATGGCGCACCCAGATTGGCGTAGTGTTCCACCATGGGGATGCGCTGGGTTTTCGGTGAATTGGCTTTGGTCTCGGTTAGAAAGAAACGACGCAGCTCACCTTGATAGCCAATACGAACTGGAATATTGGCTAGCCAAGGAATGAGTGCGGACTTCAGGCTATTTGGTAGAACATAGCAGCTCGCGTAGTTACGCTTTTTAATCTGAGCGGCGAGCGCACGCCGTAGACCCCACTGTAATTGCCCATGCCGAAGATCGGCTTCAATTAATTCAGCTACCTCACTGCAGGCCCGATATACCGGCGCTACCCAGGGCGTGGCTAGAACATTAATCACTGCATGGGGATGGGATGCTTTAATTGCTGCCAGCAGAGGCTGTGACATCACGGCATCGCCAATCCAGTTCGGAGCGATTACAAGAATGCGATGCATTTGCAAGCCCCTGTCTCGGTTGATGGATGCGGGGATGGGGTGATTAATGGCCGTGGGGTTCCGTACCGGGAATCAAGTGGTACTCGGTGCCGCAGTAAGGACACTTTGCTTGACCGGTGTGGGTGATGTCCAAAAAAACACGGGGATGTAAATTCCAGCTGGGTGTATCGCTCGTTGGGCAATGCAATGGCAAATCAGCGCCATTCACCATGACGGGTGCTTGCGCTGCAGTGTGTGCTTGACTCATGACGGATCCTTTGTGTGCTGTCTTACTTGACTGGGGTGAGCCAATCGCTGTAACGGTCATTCTTGCCATACACCGTATCAAAAAACACATCTTGAATTTGCTTGGTAATCGGCCCCTTAGTGCCATCGCCAATCATACGGTCATCGAGTTCGCGAATCGGCGTCACTTCTGCAGCGGTGCCGGTGAAGAAGGCTTCATCCGCGGTATAGACCTCGTCGCGCGTTAGGCGTTTTTCGCGTACTTCAAATCCCAGGTCTTTGGCGATCTGAATAATTGAGTCACGGGTAATGCCATCAAGACACGATGCCAAATCCGGCGTGTAAACAATGCCATTGCGCACCATGAAGAGATTTTCGCCAGAACCTTCGGATACATAGCCTTCGGTATCAAGCAGTAAGGCTTCATCGTAGCCGTTGGCGGTAACTTCTTGGTTAGCCAAAATCGAATTAATGTAATAGCCCGATGCCTTGGCACGCACCAAGGATGAATTAACAAAGTGACGTGTGAAAGACGATGTCTTTACCCGAATGCCTTTGTTGAGACCATCTTCACCAAGGTAAGCACCCCATAACCAAGCTGCAATGATGGTGTGAATGGTATTGCCTTTGGGGGAGATGCCGAGTTTTTCGGAGCCAATGTAAATCAAAGGCCGGATGTAGCACGACTCCAATTGATTGGCATTGACCACATCAATGATGGCTTGCCGAATTTGCGCTTCGGTATAGGGCAACGTGATCTGGAAAATTTTGGTGCCATTGAATAAGCGCTTGACGTGCTCATTCAGGCGAAAGATCGCAGTGCCTTTGGGCGTCTTGTACGCCCGAATGCCCTCGAACACGCCCATGCCGTAATGCAAGCTGTGCGTTAGCACATGGGTTGTTGCTTCGCGCCATGGAATGAGTTTTCCATCGGACCAAATAAAACCATCGCGGTCGGACATCGACATGTTAACTACCTTTTGCGTTGAATTAATCGGGGCGTTCCGTCTTGCAATCGACTTGCAAAACCAAGCTGCCT
>CANGWV010000015.1 GCA_947457875.1 Burkholderiaceae bacterium | reverse complement strand
TGTTTTATATCTAAGGAGAGCAATATGGACAAGCGCAAAGAAGAAGCAGCAAAGATTCAGAAAGACTGGGATACCAATCCACGCTGGCAAGGTATCAAGCGTGGCTATACCGCAGAGGACGTCGTGCGTTTGCGTGGTTCACTACGGATTGAGTATTCTTTAGCGAAGGCTGGCGCAGAGAAGCTGTGGAATCAAGTGAACAATGAAGCTTACGTCAATTGCTTGGGCGCTCTGACTGGCGGGCAAGCAATGCAACAGGTCAAAGCAGGCATCAAAGCCATTTACTTATCGGGCTGGCAAGTGGCCGCCGATGGTAATTCCTATGCGGCGATGTATCCCGATCAATCCTTGTATCCAGTTGACTCGGTTCCCAAGATGGTTGAGCGCATTAATAATTCGTTTGAGCGTGCCGACCAAATTCAGTGGGCAAAGGGCATTAATCCAGGTGATAAGGGCTACATTGACTACTATGCGCCCATCGTTGCCGATGCAGAAGCAGGCTTTGGTGGCGTATTAAATGCCTACGAACTCAGTAAAGCATTAATTAAGCAAGGCGCTGCTGGCGTTCACTTTGAAGACCAACTGTCATCCGTTAAAAAATGCGGTCACTTGGGTGGTAAGGTTCTCTTGCCCACAACCGAGTCAGTACAGAAATTGGTATCAGCGCGTTTGGCAGCCGACGTGATGGGTGTTCCTACCATTATTCTGGCACGTACCGATGCAGAGGCGGCAGACTTATTGACATCCGACTACGATGAAAACGACAAGCCATTTTTGACAGGTGAGCGTACGCCAGAAGGCTTTTATAAAACGCGCAAGGGCCTCGATCAAGCAATCTCGCGCGGTTTAGCCTATGCCGCCTATGCTGATATGGTGTGGTGCGAAACCGGCACGCCGGATTTGGATTTTGCGCGTAAGTTTGCAGAAGCGATTCGTGCCAAGTTCCCTGGCAAGATGTTGGCATATAACTGCTCACCATCGTTCAATTGGAAGAAAAACCTCGACGATGCCACCATTGCTAAATTCCAACGCGAGTTAGGTGCAATGGGCTACAAGTATCAATTTATTACCCTAGCTGGCATTCACTCGATGTGGTACAACATGTTCGACTTGGCGCAAGACTATTCCAAGCGCGGCATGACGGCCTATGTCGAGAAGGTTCAAGAGCCTGAGTTTGCAGCGCGCGATCGTGGTTATACCTTTGTCTCGCATCAGCAAGAAGTAGGCACAGGTTACTTCGATGACATCACGACAGTAATTCAGGGTGGTAAGTCTTCCGTAACTGCATTGACTGGCTCAACCGAAGAAGAGCAGTTCCACTAAGCAGCCGTAACACACTGGTTGCGGCAGTATCGCAGCGCCAAGGTTGCCCCAGAAGGGTGACTTTGGCGCTGTTTTCATATACATTGGCGCCATGGTGAATTGCGTTTTATGCTCGGAAGAAGGCGGTACGCTGATTTGGCGTGGCGATGATTGCCGCGTTGTTTTAGTGAATGATCCCGATTTGCCCGGTTTTTGCCGCGTGATTTGGAATCGACATGCCTCTGAAATGAGCCAGCTGAGCTATGGTGAGCGAGACTTATTAATGCACCTGGTATTTGCGGTTGAGGATGCAGTGCGCTCGGTCATGCAGCCCAAAAAAATTAATTTAGCAGCGCTTGGCAATCAAGTACCCCATATCCACTGGCATGTGATTCCACGATTTGAGGATGATGCGTTTTTTCCAGGATCGGCTTGGTCGAATCGCCTGCGAGATACGACCGATGCCATTTTAAAAACGCGCCGTCAGCACGCATTGGAGTTGCCGCAGGCAATCCGCGCTGCGATTGCTACGCTGTCGTAACTTAAATCAGTTGTTTTAAAGCCAGTAGGTATTTTTCAGGGCTCAGTTGCCCGCCATCCCGTTGGGATTCCCATAAGACCTGACCAAGGCACTCCATGATCCGATGCTGTGCTGCATGCTCGGAATCGAGTCGCTGCGCTAGAACGTTCGCGACATGCCTAATGCCTGGCGGCTGATCAATGGAGATCTGCTCACTAATCGATAGGTGCATCGACAGGTGTAAGAAGGGATTTGTCTCGCCACGCTCGGGCGTGTAATCTTGACTCAGTGCAGCTTCGCTATCGTCAAGTAAAGCATGGTACTCAGGGTGCTTTTCCATCCACTGGCCAGCTAGTGTTTCGAGCGGCGTCAAAATGGTATTGGCTTGCTTCTTCTGCCAGCTATCGCAAAAGAAACGCCGGACTTCATCTCGACTTGGATTAAACAGCGCCACGAATTTGTCCTTTCCCCGTTTTTTGACGGTAGCCACACAGCGGCTCAACAATGCATTGGACACATTCGGGCGATCGTGCCTTACAAACATAACGCCCGTGCAAAATAAGCCAATGATGCGCATCGAGCAGATATTCTTTTGGAATGCGTTTGAGAAGTTGTTGCTCGACTTTCAGTACATCTTTTCCAGGGGCAAGGCCAGTGCGATTCGATACCCTGAAGATATGAGTATCAACCGCCATGGTAGGCTCTCCAAACGCGGTATTCAAAACAACATTGGCTGTTTTACGGCCTACTCCTGGCAGGGCTTCGAGTGCTTCACGGGTACGAGGAACTTCCCCGCTATGCTGCTCTAGCAAAATGCGACAGGTCGCTTGTAGGTTTTTTCCTTTGGTTCGAAAGAGGCCAATGTGCTGGATATAAGGCCTGACGCCTTCTTCGCCTAAAGCCAGTAAGGCAGCAGGTGTGTTGGCGATTTTAAAAAGCTGACGCGTCCCTTTATTGACGGAAATATCGGTCGCCTGCGCCGAGAGTAAGACTGCAACCAGTAATTCAAAGGGTGAGCTGTACTCTAGCTCCGTCTCTGGATTGGGATTGTTCGCTTTTAGTTGGGCAAAAAAAGCGTTGCGCTGCTCTAAATTCATTGCGTCTCGCCTTTGGCAGCAGCCAGCTTTGCACGCTCAATTGCAGCTGCAATAATCGCGCGTTTGCGTTCGCTCTCTTGCACCTGCTCTACCGATTGGCTTGCACCGCCAGCGGCCTCGTTGAGTGCCTTTAATTTAGCCTCGGCTTTTTTAGACAGGCGTAGGTTGTTATCACGCTCTTCGCGCTCTAGACGGTCTTCGCGTCGGTGGTAGCGTGCCCGCGATAAATCAGCTTGCTCAGCCGTCCATGCATCCCAACCAGTACGACTTTCTGTCACCGAAACCATGCTGATGCAATCAACCGGGCAGGGCGGCACGCAGAGATCACAGCCTGTGCACCACTCTGTAAGTACCACGTGCATCTGCTTTGATGCACCCACAATCGCATCGACCGGACAGGCTTGTATGCAGAGGGTGCAGCCAATACAGGTTCTGGGGTCAATCAGGGCAACCGGCCGCGGCCGCTCGATACCGCAGTCGGCTTCCAGTTGAAGATGGGTTGGAAGTTGCCGTCCAGAAGCCATCAAGATAGAACTGAGCCGCTTTATTCCTTCTGCGCCTCCGGGAGGGCAGCGGTTGGGTAGCACCCCCTCATCGGCCATTGCCGCAGCATAGGATCGGCAGTCGGGGTAACCGCACTTCGTACATTGGGTTTGAGGAAGCACACCATCGAGTTGATTGCAGAGTTCAACTGGATTCATGCGGTGTATGTCAGCAATCAGTAAAAACTGCGAACTTAGTCACTCGCGAACACTGCTTTGGCCACCTTCTTCTTGGATGCCTTGGAAGTTTGCTCATGCTCACGAATGAAATCTTTAATACGCGGGTATACCTTTTCACGCCAGCGGCGACCTGAAAAAATGCCATAGTGACCAGCACCAACGACTTCGTAATGGTCCTTGCGTTCCGCAGGAATGCCTTTACATAACTTATGTGCGGCGCGGGTCTGACCACTACCGGAAATGTCATCAAGCTCGCCCTCGATGGTCAGGAGCGCCACATCCGTAATATCGTGGGGCTTCACCAACTTGCCAGACACTTTCCAGGTGCCGCTCGGTAGGGCATGTTCTTGAAACACAGTTTTAATGGTGTCTAAATAGTACTTGGCATCCATATCCAAAACAGCGTTGTATTCGTCGTAAAAACGAATGTGTGCTTTTGCATCCAACTCATCACCACGTACCAAGTTTTGGAAAAAATCCCAATGCGATTGCATATGGTTCCGTGGGTTCATGGCGATAAAGCCCGTGTGCTGCAAAAACCCGGGATAGACTCGGCGACCCGCACCCGCATGAGGCTGAGGTACGTCATAGATAACATGGCTCTCAAACCACTCGTAGGATTTTTTATCGGCCAAGGAGTTGACTGCGGTAGGCGATTTGCGTGCGTCGATCGGGCCACCCATCATGATCATGGAGGCGGGTGTTTCTTCGCCATTGGATGCCATCAAGGATACCGCGCCTAAAGTTGGCACCGTAGGCTGGCATACAGAAATAACGTGGAGGTTTTTTGGGCCGATGGTACGAATAAATTCTTGAATGTATTGAACGTAATCATCGAGTCCAAATTCACCTTTATCAACTGGTACAGTGCGTGCATCTAGCCAATCGGTGATGTAGACCTTGTGGTCTTGCAGTAGGGTACGTACGGTATCGCGCAACAAAGTGGAGTGATGTCCGGATAAGGGCGCAACCACCAGTACGACCGGATCTTCTTTGAGCTTCTTGATGACTTCAAGATCATCGGAGTAGCGTTTGAAACGAATTAAATTGCAGAATGGTTTTTCGAGTGTAGTGATTTCGTGAATCGCAACGTCGCGTCCGTGCGACTTGACAGCACGAATTCCAAATTCTGGTTTTTTGTATTCTTTTCCGAGTCGGTGGAGTAATTCATAGCTTGCGGCGAGACGTTCCGCTCCAGGCATTTTTGATAACGGATTGGATGCGTTGATAAACGTCTCAGATGCGGTTTGCGCCCACGAGCTCAACGGCTGAAGCAAGGCTTTTTGGAACTCGTACAGTTGATATAGCATGACGCCTCCTAGAAAACCAGTGTAACCGCCTTTACGCTATGACGCGGGCAATTGCCTTGGCCACGCGATCCACATTCTTGGTATTCAGGGCTGCAACGCAAATGCGACCGGTGGACAGGGCGAAAATGCTATCTTCCTTTTGCAGGCGCGCCACCTGTTCTGCAGTAAGTCCCGAATAGGAGAACATGCCGCGTTGTGACTCAATAAAACCAAAATCCTGCTTTGCTCCGTTGGCGGCCAGACGTACAACCAGCTCATGGCGCATGGTTTTAATGCGATCACGCATCTGTGCGAGCTCATCTTCCCATTTCTGACGCAAGCTAGGGTTATTGAGCACCGCAGCCACAATTGCGCCACCATGGGTTGGTGGGTTGGAGTAGTTCGTACGGATCACGCGCTTGAGTTGCGAGAGTACGCGTGCGGACTCATCTCGGTTTTGGGTCACGATGGACAGAGCGCCTACACGCTCACCATACAGTGAGAATGATTTTGAAAAGGAGCTGGACACAAAAAAGGACATGCCTGATTCTGCAAACAACCGAGCAGCAAGCCCATCCTCTGTAATGCCTTGCGCAAAGCCTTGGTAAGCCATGTCTAAAAATGGAATGAGGTCGCGCTCACGGCAGATCTCAATCACCTTAAGCCACTGCTCTTTAGTAAGGTCTGCGCCAGTAGGGTTATGGCAGCAGACATGCAGCACAACGAGAGTACGCTTTGGAAAAGACTCGAGGGACTTAACCATTCCAGCAAAATCGACTCCGCGTGTTTTACTATCAAAGTAAGTGTACTCGAGCACTTCGTAACCAGCGGCCTCAAAAACACCGCGGTGGTTTTCCCAACTGGGATTGCTAATGGCTGCTGGTACGTTTGGCTCAATGCGCCGCACAAAGTCGCCGCCGACGCGCAAGGCGCCGGTACCGCCCAGACACTCGGCAGTGACAACACGACCATCCTTGATTAACGGAGAGTCTTCACCGAAAAGGAGTTTTTGGACGCCCATGTTGTAGGGACTTGGCCCTTCGATGGCAATGTAGCTGCGTGGGGATTGTTTGGCGACGATCTCTTTTTCAGCCTCGATCACTGCCTTCAGCAAGGGGACCTTGCCCTCATCGGTGTAATAAACGCCAACACCTAAATTCACCTTTTCTGGATTTTGGTCGGCTACATATGCTTCGGTCAGGCCAAAAATAGGGTCTTTGGGGGCAAGTTGCACTGAGGAAAACAGGTTCATGGGGTCGTAGGCGTCTATAAATGGTTGAAAAGAAGGCGTGATTTCAAAGAATGGGTGATTTTTCGACTATTGGCTGACTATTTTTAGATAAAAACGGCAAAATCAACGTTATATGAAATTCTCTGTGAAATTGTTTGCAGATGAAATGATAGCCGAGATGCCCCCAAAGTCGCCGAAATCAAGCCCCAAACCCATCGCCGCCAGCCCCGAGGTGGACCTGCCGCTAAGCAGCACGCCTGAAGGACTAGATCCGGCTAAGTTTGTGCGTTTTCCGGACTCACCATTTGAGTTGTATCAGCCATTTCCTCCGGCGGGTGATCAGCCCCAAGCGATTGATCTCTTAGTTGCCGGAATTGAGGACGGCCTATCGTTTCAAACCCTATTAGGCGTTACGGGATCGGGCAAAACCTACACCATGGCCAATGTGATTGCGCGCATGGGTCGGCCTGCCATCGTATTTGCGCCGAATAAGACCCTGGCTGCCCAGCTCTATAGTGAATTCAGGGAGTTTTTTCCGCGCAACGCAGTTGAGTACTTTGTCAGTTATTACGACTATTACCAGCCAGAAGCCTATGTACCGCATCGCGATCTCTTTATCGAAAAAGATTCGGCCATCAATGAACACATCGAGCAGATGCGTTTGTCTGCCACCAAGAGTTTGTTGGAGCGCCGTGACGTCGTGATTGTGGCTTCGGTCTCAGCGATTTACGGTATCGGCAATCCTGGCGATTACCACAGCATGGTGATGACCTTACGCCCTGGCGACAAGATGAGTCAACGTGAAATCGTCACACGTTTAATTGCGATGCAATATGACCGCAATGAAATGGATTTTCAGCGGGGCGTATTTCGAGTCCGTGGCGACACCATTGATATTTTTCCTGCAGAACACAATGAGCTCGCAGTCCGGGTTGAGTTGTTTGATGATGTGATTGAGAGCCTGCAATTTTTTGATCCCCTAACAGGCCGCATTAAACAAAAAATCCCGCGCTTTACGGTTTACCCCAGCTCGCATTACGTCACCCCTCGAGAAACCGTACTCAATGCCATCGAGACAATCAAAACCGAACTGCGCGATCGCCTGGCGGAGTTTGTGAAGGATGGCAAGCTGGTCGAGGCGCAGCGTTTGGAGCAGCGCACGCGCTTTGACCTCGAAATGCTCAATGAGTTGGGGTTTTGCAAAGGCATTGAAAACTACTCGCGCCATTTATCGGGCGCAAAACCAGGCGAATCGCCGCCAACCTTAGTCGACTATCTACCCCAAGATGCCTTGATGTTCTTGGATGAGAGCCACGTCATGATTGGGCAGCTGAACGCCATGTATAACGGTGATCGATCCCGCAAACAAACCTTAGTGGATTTTGGCTTTCGCTTGCCGTCGGCGCTCGATAACCGGCCACTGAAGTTTCCGGAGTTTGAAACCAAAATGCGTCAAGCCATTTTTGTCTCAGCCACCCCGGCAGATTACGAAGCCAGTAAAACCGGACAGGTGGTTGAGCAAGTAGCGAGACCAACAGGCCTAGTGGACCCACAAATTGAGGTGTTGCCTGCAAGCTCGCAGGTGGACGATTTGCTCAATCAAATTCATGAACGTGTGAAGGTGGGTGAACGCGTCTTGGTCACCGTACTAACCAAGCGGATGGCTGAGCAACTCACCGATTTTTTATCCGACAACGGCGTCAAGGTACGCTATGTCCATTCGGATATTGATACGGTCGAGCGCGTCGAAATTATTCGGGACTTACGGCTGGGCGCATTTGATGTTTTGGTTGGTATTAACTTGCTGCGTGAAGGTCTGGATATTCCAGAGGTATCACTAGTTGCAATTTTGGATGCCGACAAGGAAGGCTTTTTGCGCTCCGAACGCAGTCTGATTCAAACGATTGGCAGAGCGGCGCGCAATATGAATGGCAAAGCCATCTTGTATGCCGACCGCATTACGGATTCAATGCGCCGCGCTATGGACGAGACTGAGCGGCGCCGCACCAAACAAATCACCTTTAATAAAGAGCATGGCATTGAACCGCGCGGGGTAACCAAGCGCATCAAAGACATCATCGATGGGGTTTACGACGTCAAAGAGAAGCGCTCCGAGTTCGTGGCCGCAGAAGAGCAGGCCCACTATGCCGGGCTAAGTGAGCGGGCGCTCTCGGCCGAAATCAAGCGCCTAGAGAAGCAAATGAACGCCGAAGCCAAGAATCTCGAGTTTGAAAAGGCGGCTGCGACCCGCGATCGCCTCAGTAAGGTCAAAGAAATGGCCTTTGGAGCCTTGTCCCAGGATGCCCTATAGCCAAAATGGGTAGTACCCGAGCAAATTAGTAGGGTATCTGTTATTCTTGACTATAACGGTTGGGTATTACCCGCCCGACTGTGCGCTGTCCATAACAATCCATTACCAAGGTGCCATATGAGACTTACAACAAAAGGTCGTTTTGCAGTAACCGCCATGATTGATTTGGCGCTACGGGAGGCCCATGGCCCAGTAACCCTAGCCGGAATTAGCCAAAGGCAACACATTTCGCTCTCTTACCTTGAGCAGTTGTTCGGTAAGTTACGCCGTTTTAACATTGTCGAGAGTACTCGCGGCCCTGGCGGCGGCTATACCCTAGCGCGCAAGCCCGAAGAGGTTAGCGTGGCCGATATTATTGTTGCTGTCGACGAACCCTTGGATGCAACCCAATGTGGTGGCAAAGGCAATTGCCATGGCGATGATGAACAACATGGCCGCTGCATGACCCATGACTTATGGGCCAATCTCAATACCCGCATGGTGGAATACCTTGCGTCGGTATCGTTGCGTGATTTAGTTGCCCAGCAAGCAGATCGAGGCCAGGTTGTGCACGATTTGCGCGAACGCAAAATCAAAGCAGAGCCAATCAAGGTAATGAAAACAGCACCTGCTCCACTCGCAAAAAAAGAGCCTAGCATCGCCACCAAGCCATTGCTCGTGAATTCCGTTTTTAACCTTGCTCGGCAAAGTTAAGTTTCAGTATTGCATTGCTAACTACTAAAGATTTTTATTTATGAACGCACCCGAAACCAAAGCAATCCAGCCAGTATCGCTGTTTAGCCCAAAGCATTTTCCAGTCTATATGGACTACTCTGCCACCACGCCGATTGACCCTCGGGTGGTCGATAAGATGATTCCCTATCTGCGCGAGCAGTTCGGCAATGCAGCATCGCGCAGCCATGCCTTTGGCTGGGCTGCAGAAGAGGCCGTTGAGGAAGCGCGTAACGAGGTAGCAAAGTTAGTGCACGCCGATCCGCGCGAAATTGTGTGGACGAGTGGTGCAACCGAAAGCATTAATTTGGCGGTGAAGGGCGCAGCGCACTTTTATCAAGAAAAGGGCAAGCACCTCATCACCATTAAAACTGAGCACAAGGCAACCTTGGATACCTGCCGTGAACTTGAGCGCGAAGGTTTTGAAGTAACATATTTGGATGTATTGCCAAGTGGCCTGATTGATTTTGACCAGTTGCAGGCAGCCATTCGTCCCGATACGATTTTGGTTTCGGTGATGTATGTCAATAACGAGATTGGCGTAATTCAGGATATTCCTCGTATTGGCGAGCTCACGCGCTCAAAGGGCATCATCCTGCACGTGGATGCAGCCCAAGCCACCGGCAAGATTGAAATTGACCTCGAAAAAATCAAAGTTGATTTGATGAGTTTTTCTGCACACAAATCTTATGGCCCTAAAGGCATTGGCGCTTTGTTCGTACGTCGTAAGCCCCGCATTCGGATTGAGGCGCAAATTCATGGTGGCGGTCACGAGCGCGGCATGCGCTCTGGAACATTGCCAGTACATCAAATTGTCGGCATGGGTGAGGCGTTTAAATTCGCCCGCCTCGATATGATTGAAGAAAACAAACGCATTCGCTCCTTGCGCGATCGCCTTTTAAATGGCCTGCGTGACATCGAAGAGGTCTACGTCAATGGTGACATGGATCAGCGCGTAGCGCACAACCTCAATATCAGCTTTAATTACGTTGAAGGCGAATCGATGTTGATGGCCTTGAAAGACATTGCCATTTCATCGGGATCGGCCTGTACCTCCGCATCTTTAGAGCCGTCCTATGTATTGCGTGCCCTCGGTCGCAACGATGAACTGGCGCATAGCTCCATTCGGTTTACCATTGGCCGCTTTACTACCGAAGAGGAAGTTAACTTTACGGTGCAATTGGTCAAAGAAAAGATCGCCAAGCTGCGCGAATTGTCTCCATTGTGGGAGATGTATAAAGACGGTATTGATTTAAGTACGATTCAGTGGGCTGCCCACTAAACAGATTAAGACAGTAGGAGAAAGAACCATGGCATATAGCGACAAAGTAATTGATCATTATGAGAACCCCCGTAATGTGGGTTCGTTTGCAAAGACCGACGATAACGTCGGTACCGGCATGGTGGGCGCACCAGCCTGCGGCGATGTCATGAAATTGCAAATTCGCGTGAATGAGCAGGGCATCATTGAAGACGCAAAGTTCAAAACCTACGGATGTGGATCGGCGATTGCATCCTCCTCACTCGTAACCGAGTGGGTTAAAGGTAAAACCTTGGATCAAGCTTTGGAGATTAAAAACTCCTTAATTGCGGAAGAGTTGGCATTACCACCCGTGAAAATCCATTGCTCCATTTTGGCGGAAGACGCCATCAAGGCAGCGGTTCAAGATTACAAAGAAAAGCATCCTAGTAATTAAGTTGATCTGTACTTAGGAACCCCTTATGGCAATTACCCTCACTCAAAAAGCCGCTGCACACGTTAATCGCAACCTGCAAAAGCGTGGCAAAGGCTGCGGTTTACGTCTAGGTGTTCGCACGACCGGCTGTTCTGGCTTAGCCTATGAGTTGGAGTATGTGGACAACGTCGCCCCTGAAGATCAGATGTTTGAATCCAATGGAGTGAAGATTTTTGTGGACCCCAAAAGCTTGGCTTATCTTGACGGCACTGAGCTCGACTTTGTGCGCGAAGGCCTGAATGAGGGCTTTAAGTTCCAAAATCCCAACATGAAGGACGAGTGTGGTTGTGGCGAATCATTCCGCGTCTGAGAATTACTTTGATTTCTTTGGTTTAAGTCCGCAATTCAGTTTGGATCTAGCGCAGCTAGATCAAGCCTACTTGGCGATTCAAAAAGAGGTTCACCCTGACCGCCATACTCAAGGTAGCGATAGCGAAAAGCGGATTGCAATGCAAATGGCGACACTGGCCAATACGGCACATCAAACCTTAAAGCACCCGATTCAACGCGGGCTTTATCTGTGCAAACTGCATGGCGTTGAAGCGAACTTAGAAACTAATACAGCCATGCCAACGGCATTCCTCTTGCAGCAAATGGCGTGGCGTGACAGTTTGGAGGAGAGTGTGGATGATTTTGCTGCGCTCGATGCATTAGCAACTGAAGTCGACTCTGCATACAAGGCTGCTTTAGTTGATTTAGCAGAGGCAATGGATCGAACGCATAATTACCAACGGGCAGCCGAATTGCTACGCGGCCTTTTATTTATCTATAAATTTACTACTGAATTAGATGACGCCATTGCGGCACTTGCTTGAGTTAATGATCAATGGCTTTATTACAGATTTCTGAACCCGGAATGTCGCTTGCGCCGCACCAGCGGCGTATTGCAATAGGTATCGATCTCGGCACCACCAATTCCTTGGTTGCGGTGGTGCGCGACGCCTTGCCAAAGGTTTTGGCAGATGAGCAAGGGCGCGAATTACTTCCATCGGTTGTGCGCTATTTGCCGGGCGGTAGAACCCAGGCTGGATTTGAGGCACTCGAGAGTGTGGTTAGTGATCCCAAAAATACGATTGTCTCCGTTAAGCGCTTTATGGGTCGTGGCCTTGGTGATGTAGACCATTTAGAAAATGCCCCATACGACTTTGTCGATCAGCCCGGTATGCTCAAGTTGCGAACGGTTGCGGGTGACAAGAGTCCCATCGAAGTGTCTGCTGAAATCTTGGCGCGCCTACGGCAGTTGGCGGAGGATTCGGTCAACGACGACATCGTTGGTGCTGTGATTACGGTTCCGGCCTACTTTGATGATGCGCAGCGACAGGCCACAAAGGATGCCGCCAAATTAGCAGGGGTTGAAGTCTTACGTTTGCTCAACGAACCCACTGCAGCAGCGATTGCCTATGGGCTCGATAACGCTTCTGAAGGCCTTTATGCTGTTTATGATTTAGGCGGAGGCACCTTTGATATCTCCATTTTGCGGATGAGCAAAGGCGTATTCGAAGTTTTATCTACTGGCGGCGATTCCGCATTGGGTGGTGATGATTTTGACCATCGCCTGTACTGCTGGGTTATCGAACAGGCCAAGTTAGCCCCGATTTCAATTCAAGACCACCGTGCTTTGCTGATGGCCTGTAAAACGGCCAAAGAACAGCTAAGCCATAATCCCTTGGCGCGGGTACATCAAACCCTAAGTGATGGCACTGTAGTAAATGTGGGCGTTAGCCAGGCGCAATTTTTTGAGATGACGCAAAACTTGGTCGCCAAAACATTGGCGGCAGTACGCAAGGCATTGCGGGATTCCGGGCTTAAGGCAGAAGAAATCAAAGGCGTTGTGATGGTCGGCGGCGCAACCCGCATGCCGCACGTGCAGCGTGCGGTTGGCGAGCTCTTTGGTACAGCGCCACTGAATAACCTGAACCCCGATCAAGTGGTTGCCATGGGCGCTGCAATGCAGGCTGACCTGCTGGCCGGAAACCAAGGCAAGAATGAGGAATGGCTATTACTAGATGTGATTCCGCTGTCCCTTGGCATTGAGACCATGGGCGGTTTAGTAGAAAAGATTATTCCGCGCAATACGCCCATTCCAGTTGCCCGCGCGCAAGAGTTCACTACCTTTAAGGATGGCCAAACCGCTTTAGCTTTGCATGTGGTTCAAGGCGAGCGCGAAACCTCGGCTGATTGCCGATCACTCGGTCAATTTGAGCTACGCGGTATACCGCCGATGGTTGCTGGATCGGCACGCATTCGGGTGACCTTTCAGGTAGATGCCGATGGCTTGTTATCGGTGCGCGCTACTGAGCAGGGCTCGGGTGTTGAGGCCTCAATCGATATCAAACCATCCTATGGTTTAAGCGATGCTGACATTACACGGATGCTGCAAGATGGCTTTGCATCTGCTCAGGTTGATCTAAAAGCAAGGGCCCTGCGTGAAGAGCAGGTATCGGCTCAGCGCTTACTGGATGCAGTGCACGCTGCGGTAAATAGTGACGGCTATTTGTTAAACGACGCCGAGCGAACTGCAGTAGATCAGGCCATGGCAACATTACAAAGCACGCTTTCCTCAGAAGAAGATAGCGATGTATTGCGGCGCGCGGTTGATCATGCCGCTAAAGCAACCGATGATTTTGCGCAAAAGCGTATGAATGCCAGTATTCAAAAGGCCTTAACCGGCAAAAGCGTTTCCGAAATTTAATTAAACGATTGAGATCAAGCAATGACCCAAATTGTGATTTTGCCCCATACTGAATATTGCCCGGAGGGCGCGGTGCTTGAAGTTTCCCCCGGTACCAGCATTTGTGAAGCCTTGCTAGAAAATGATATCCCCATTGAGCATGCGTGCGATATGGTGTGTGCCTGTACTACCTGCCACGTGATCGTTCGCGAAGGTTTTAAAAGCCTGAATGAGCCCGATGAAAATGAGGAGGACCTGCTTGATCGGGCATGGGGACTCAATCCATTGTCGCGCCTTTCTTGCCAGGCCATTATTGCGAAAGAAGACCTGGTGGTTGAGATTCCAAAATACTCAATCAATCACGCCAAAGAAAATCATTAAGACCGCTTGGATTAAATGCTCTGGTACTTTATGAAAGTACGCTTAAGAATTGGGCCTTAATGGCAGCCGTAATACTTTGCCTTCCATGCCGCTTCCGCTCTAATAAACCCACTTTTCTGTAAATAGTTTTTCCTGGCAAGGCATGAATACGCAGGCGCTGATCATGCTTCCAATCCACGTTGGCTAATTGCGGGATGATGGAGTAGCCGAGGCCTTGTCTAACCAGCTCAATAATCGCTTCTACGGAATTTATTTCCATACCTTCATTTATTGCAAGCTTGTTCACTTTTATGGTTTGATCCACTAAATGACCAGTCCACGTTTTTCGCTCGAATCGAATAAAGGGTAAGCCCTTTGGTATGGTTTCGTCGCCTAGGTTTGAGCGACTCCTTTTTTGGCCTGTTTGCGGCAGTATCAGAACCATGGGCTCTTTGTATAGCTCAGTCCATATGGCGCTTTGGGGTAGTGCAAACGGCGATTCGGTGACGATGGCTGCATCTAACTTTCCGTCAATGACCTGCTCAAGGAAGTCGCTCGATAATCCAGCAATCAATTTAATCTCAAGTTCAGGGTAATGGCGTTTCAATTGATCCAATGCCTTACCAAAATGACCCATCAGAGCTGAGACTAATGCTCCCAACACAATGGTGCCGCTCAATTCATTTTTGAGGCTGCTTCCTAGGGATTCATATCGCGCAATGATGTCCTGAATCGGCTCAATCAGGGCTCTACCGTGGTTGTTTAGTACCAAAGACCGCTTATTGCGATCAAATAAGGCAATACCAATTTCTGCTTCTAGGTGCTGCAATTGTTGGCCAGCGGCAGCGGCTGTAAGGCCTATTTCCCGGGCAGCCGCCGCAACACTGCCGTGGCGGCTAATGGCGATGAAGTTTTTGAGTACACGAATGCTAGACATGCGCCCATTATAGTAAAGAATTACTTTATCTCGATAAAAAAACAATTCGATTTGTTATTTACTATACCCCGATATAATTTTGGCATGTCTAAAGTAAACCTTAAAGTTAAAGTCTGGCGCGGAGCCGAGCAAGGCGAGTTTGTTGAATACCTTGTGCCGCGTAATTCCAATCAAACTGTTTTGGATGTGGTGACCTACATTCAGCGCAAATTAGATCCAACGCTGAGCTATCGGTTTGCGTGTCGAGTAGGGATGTGTGGCTCATGCGCCATGACGGTCAATGGAGTGGCCCGCTGGACCTGCCGTACCCATGTAGCAAAAATTGTCGAAGGCGATTCACTCGAAATTGCCCCCCTAAATAACTTACCCGTTATTAAAGACCTTGCAACCGATATGCGTGAGTTCTTTAATAAGTGGAAAGGAGCCGTTGGCTTCTTTAAGGGCGAGCAAACACGCCACGATGATTTTGCTATCGTCAAACCAGATTCAGAGGAGCGCCAACTGGCCAATGCGGGTATTGAATGCATTGGCTGTGCCGTCTGTTATGCATCGTGCGATGTGGTGGCCAGTCGTTCTAATTATTTGGGGCCAGCAGCACTCAATCGAGCTTGGACCCTGACCAATGATGTACGTGATACCCAGCAATTGGATCGCCTACGTGCGGTGGCTGGCGACGCGGGTTGTCATACCTGCCATACGCATGGTAGCTGTACCGAGCGTTGCCCAAAGCAGCTTGAGCCAACTGCTGGCATTGCTGGTCTGAAAAAATTAGTTGCTAGGGCTGCTGTACGCGGCACGAAGTGGGGTAAGTTGTGAGCACTGCGATGCACAGTAGTGCGGTATTGCAAGCAAAGCTTTGGTATGCCCAGCGCATCAGTGCGATGGTCTTGGGTTTGTGTGTAGCAATTCACTTATTCATTATGTTTTACGCTATCCGCGGCGGCCTTACTGCCGGTGAGATTTTAGGCCGCACGCAGGGCAATTGGTTCTTTGCCATTTTTTATGAAGTATTCGTTTTGGCCTGTTTGGTCCATGCGCCGATTGGCCTCGCCAATATTTTGCGTGAAAATTTCCCGCGCTCTAGCGGATTGATCATATTGCCTTGGGTCTTAGCCGGCCTGATTTTAATATTAGGAACCGCCGCCGTAATTGGTGTCTTTACGGGTGGAGTGGGGCGATGAGCAATAGACCAACCCTTGATCACCGGGCTAAATCGCATCTGTCTTACTTCATTTATATGGCGCACCGGGTTTCAGGGTTATTGCTCGCCTGTTTTTTACCCATTCATTTCTTCTTACTATCTCAGTCCTTATTTGGTGCCGATGAGCTT
The DNA here is from genome assembly GCA_947457875.1 of Burkholderiaceae bacterium. Lineage (GTDB taxonomy): Bacteria > Pseudomonadota > Gammaproteobacteria > Burkholderiales > Burkholderiaceae > Polynucleobacter. The sequence continues at coordinate 10,567 of CANGWV010000015.1, read as the reverse complement.
GATCGCTATTTAAAGCTGACTGATTTTTGGGCGGTGAAGGCAGGTGAGTGGGGTTTGGTTACTTTATTGACAATTCATTTGGTGGGCGGTGTCCGCCTACTCATGATTGAGTTTGGAGCATGGCGCGGATTACGTAAGGGCTGGATTCAGGCGGCCATCGTTCTCTCGATTATTTCCGGTCTATTATTTTTAGCATTAGCAGATTAATTGGGGGCACCATGCAGTTACAGATGAATTTGGTAGAGGATGCATGCAAGGAGCTTTACATCCGCGCATTAAAAAAATTGCCAGACGACGTAAAGCAAGGTATCGATCGTTTGAATCGATCTGAAACGGATCAGCGCGCTCAAGTTGTCTTGCAGACCATGGTGACAAACATTGCCGTAGCAGAACGAGAAGATAATTTACTTTGCCAAGATACGGGGCTACCGATCTATAACGTCAAGATTGGCCGTAATGTTGAATTTGATGGCATGGCATTGAAGGCTGCGATTCGTAAAGGATGTGAACGGGCTACTACGGAGTATCCACTCCGCTCTTCGGTAGTACATCCCATCACCCGCAAGAATAACCATACCTCCTGCGGCATTGATATGCCGGCAATACACCTCGATTTCAGCCCTGAAAATGAGGTGGTTGAAATCGAAATGATTCCCAAGGGTAGTGGCTCAGAGAACAACTCCTATTTGAAGATGGCCATTCCGGCCGAAGGTATCTTGGGCGTTAAAGCATTTGTAATTGAGAGTGTGGTTGCTTCGGGTGGAAAAACCTGCCCACCCACCATCGTAGGTGTCGGCGTTGGTGGAACATCGGATCAGTGTGTGGCGATGGCCAAGCGCGCTGCTACACGCCCAATTGGCAGTAGCTGTGCCGATGCGGAGGGTGCAAAGCTTGAGCGAGAACTGAGTGCGGCGGTAAATCGACTTGGCATTGGACCGCAAGGCTTGGGCGGTGATGGCACTGCGTTTGCAGTTCATGTTGAACTGGCTGCAACCCACATTACGATGAATCCGGTAGCAGTCAATATGCAATGCCATTCGGCAAGGCGTGCGCGAGCCACCTTTACACCGCATGGTGTTGAGTACGGATTTTAGGAAGAGCAATGGCACATTACTATTTACCCACCCCTGTAAGCGAATCGGATATCCGTCGTTTAAAAATCAACGATACCGTAACGCTGCAAAATACCCTGTTTGGTATTCGGGACGCAACCCAGATCCACATGTTTGATCACGGCCGCAAGACGAAGTTTGATTTGACTGGCCACGCCGTCATTCATACTGCCCCCAATGTGCGTAAGGTAGCAGTTAGTACTGAATTCCCAGCGGGTTACGAGCCTATTTGCATCGGTACAACGACATCTGATCGCATGGAGCGCTTTACCCGACCACTCATGACTCAGAACGGCGTACGCATGATCGTCGGTAAGGGCGGGATGCGAGAGGGCTCTTCCGAGGCATTTGCAGAGCTTGGCGGCGTGTACTTAGCAATTATTGGCGGCACGGCCGCTCTAGAAACCACTTGGATTGAGCAAATCGAAGACGTCGATATGGATGATCTCAATCCAGAGTCGCTCTGGCGTTTTAAGATTCATGATTTTGGCCCGCTACTGGTGGCGATGGATAGCCATGGTGGCAGTATCTATCAGGAAGTTAAAAGCGACGTTGCGAAAAACAAGGTTGATGTACTCAAAAGCTTAGGAATCGAATCATGAATGCGCCCCTCAATATCAAAACCCTTGAAACCGATATCTTAATTTTGGGTTCCGGCGGGGCCGGTCTTTTTGCGGCTCTCCATGCGCATCAAACTAACCCCAATTTGCACATTACGATTGCGGTTAAAGGCCTTTTGGGTAAATGCGGTTGCACGCGCATGGTTCAGGGTGGGTATAACGTGGCCTTGGCGGAAGGTGACTCGGTAGAGCGCCACTTTATGGATACGATCGAAGGTGGTAAATGGTTATGCGATCAGGATTTAGCGTGGACTCTAGCGAGTATTTCGGTAGAGCGCATTCGGGAGCTTGAAAATGAGCTGGGGTGCTTTTTTGATCGCAATCCCGATGGCACGATTCACCAAAAAGCATTCGCAGGGCAGACCTTCGATCGCACTGTGCACAAAGGTGATTTAACCGGCATTGAAATTATCAACCGTTTGGCTGAGCAGGTGTGGGCACGTGGTATTCACCGCCTTGAGGAATACCGTGCTGTGGAATTAATTCATAGTGCAGATGGCAAATCACTGGCAGGCGTTCTAATGCTGGACATGCAGAATGGTGAATTTACGTTGGTACGTGCTAAAGCAGTATTGCTAGCCACTGGCGGCGGCCCAACTATGTACAAGTACCACACCCCATCGGGCGATAAGAGTTGCGACGGCTTAGCGATGGCACTCCGAGCTGGTTTGGTACTGCGCGATATGGAAATGGTGCAGTTCCACCCAACCGGACTATTAGCAGGGCCAGACACGCGCATGACCGGCACTGTTCTTGAGGAAGGTTTGCGTGGGGCAGGCGGATATCTGCTCAATGGCAATAAAGAGCGCTTCATGGGCAATTACGATTCGCGTAATGAGCGTGCAACGCGCGACATCGTCTCGCGTTCGATTAATTCTGAGATTCGGGCAGGGCGAGCAACGCCCAATGGCGGGGTCTATATTCAGATGAGCCACCTCGGACCAGATACCGTACGTAAATTGTTTAAGGGAATGGTTGAGCGCTGTGCCGATAGTGGATTTAACTTAGCCGAAGAAATGGTTGAGGTAGTTCCAACCGCCCATTACATGATGGGGGGCCTCGTTTTTAAGCCAGACTGCAGCACTGATTTGCCGGGCCTATTTGCGGCGGGTGAAGATACGGGCGGAGTGCATGGCGCCAACCGTCTTGGCGGTAATGGCGTAGCAAACTCCACAGTGTTTGGTGGTATTGCCGGCGATGTCATGGCAAAGTGGGTCCTTAATCAATCCTTGGCCGAGTGCAATATGGCGGAGGTGGCGGCTAGCATTGAGGCGCATGAGGCACCACTCACGCGTGCACCGGGCGATATTGAGCTTATACGCGATGCGCTGGCTGAGGTTATGTGGGATGACGTTGGTATTTCACGCACCAAAGAAAGCTTGCTGCGTGCCCGCACTAAATTGGATGAGTTAGATCGCGATCTCAATCAGATGGGTGTAGGTGATTTACAGCGCGCATACAACCTGACCTGGCAGGATTGGATGAATTTACGCAATCTGATCTTAGTGAGTAAATCGGTTACTGAGGCTGCGATTGCGCGTGAGAATTCGCGAGGCGCCCATTACCGTGAGGACTTCCCGGAGCCTGGCGACTTGGATACATCTTACTTTACAGCGGTAAAGCTATTCAATGCGCAGTTAACGATTGAAAATAGGCCGGTATTGTTTAATCGCGTAAAGCCCGGTGAAACTATTCTGGTTGAGGAATTGGTTTAATTTCCACTCAATGCGCAGAAGGTAAATTATTCTCGAAATTCTGCAGCCTATACCGCTAATGCTTGCGGTACTCATTATCTTTTGCGCCTATTTTATTTTTGGCGTATCTGGATTTGGCACGTCTATTGTTGCTGTGCCTTTATTGGTTCAGATCTTTCCATTAACAACGGTAGTTCCCATGATGGTTCTAATGGATATTTGTGCTTCTTTGTATTTGGGCAGGAAATCCTCTAACGAGGCAGACAAAAAAGAATTGCTTTGGCTTTTCCCATTTTCCTTAGTGGGTATGGTGATTGGAATTACTTTGTTGATTAACGCACCAAGTGAACCCCTACTGATTGTTCTAGGAATATTTGCTGGAGCCAATGGACTCAGAGTGCTCACGAAGAAAAAAGTGGAGCTTCGGACTCCTATTTCTAAATGGTGGGCAATGCCTTTCGGCTTTTTTGGCGGCATCTTTACTGCACTATTCGCTACTGGTGGAGCAATTTATGCATCCTACTTGGAAATGCGCATGAGAGATCCCCGCATGCTAAGGGCAACTATGGCTTTTGCAATTCTGATTTTGACGGGAATGCGATTTGTATTCATGCTTGTATCTGAATTACTCTTGCATTTGGATATCGTGGTGCTAGCTATCTGCATGCTTCTGCCGATGTTTTTTGGTTTATGGGTGGGCACAAAAGTGCATAGCAAATTAAGTAGTTCACATATCCTCAGAATCTATGGAGGCATTTTGCTGTTTTCAGGATCAATGCTGTTGCTGAAAGAAGTGCCAAAGCTAGTCAGGTTCTCGTAATACAACTTTGTTGGGATTCATGATGCAAAGCGGGTCTAAACTCTTTTTAATGGCCTTCATTAAAGCCATTTCAACAAAAGATTTACGCTCACTTAACTCTGTCACCTTGGTCTGTCCAATGCCATGTTCAGCTGAAAAAGATCCATTATGTAGATACACTTGGTCGTGTACCAGCTGATTTATCTGGCCCCGCCTATTTTCTAAGAGTGCAGATACTTCAAGATTTATGCCTACTATGTTGTAGTGCAGATTGCCATCTCCTACATGACCAAAGACAATAATTTCGATATCAGGCCACGATTCTTTTAACCTTGCATTCGTAGTTTGGATAAAGTCACTTAATTCTGAAATCGGGAGAGAGATGTCATGTTTTATGACATTGCCAAGTTGGAGTTGGGCTTCTGGGATGGTTTCCCGAATTCCCCACATTGCCTTAGATTGCTGAATCGAATCGGCCACAATACCATCGATAACCAGATTGGAATTCATGGCGTCCATCAATAGATTTTGAAGATCTAACCTAATCTTCTCTTCCGATTCCATGCTGGAGAGCTCGATTAAAACAATCCAATCGGCCTGATCTTGTAATAGCTGCTGAGCCAAAATAAATCGATCGGCGACCAACTCAATTGCTCGGCTGGAGATCAATTCAAATGCCGTTAGATCGGCACTACAGACTTTTTGCACTTGCTGTAGCAAGGCAATACTCGATGCAACATCATTTACTTTTACAAGTACTGTGACCTTTGTTATGGGTAATGGGAAGACTTTTAAGGTAGCGGCAGTAATGATGCCAAGCGTCCCTTCGGATCCAATAAAGAGGTCTTTTAATGAATAGCCAGTATTGTCTTTTCGAAGACCCCTGAGGCCATTCCAGATTTCACCGTTTGCGGTAACGACTTCAAGGCCTAAAGTCAGATCTCGCATATTCCCATAGCGGAGAACTTGAACTCCGCCGGCATTGGTGGCTAAATTTCCCCCAATCGTACAACTTCCTTCCGCCGCTAAGCTCAATGGGAAAAGCCTATTTTGTAAAATGGCGGCGTTTTGCACATCCTTTAATATAGCGCCAGCACCCACGGTAATCGTTGCATTTTCTAGGTCTAGCGCCTGAATCTGATTCAATCGACGCAAACAAATAACGACTGCCTGTCCGCTTGCATCCGGAGTTGCGCCGCCGCAAAGACCCGTATTTCCTCCCTGAGGGACTATTGGCACACGATGTCGCTTGCATACGTTGACAATGGCTGCAACCTCGCTGGTATTTATTGGCCGCAGGATAGCCAATGCATTTCCCTTAAAGCGCTTGCCCCAATCAGTTAGATAAGGTTCTTTATCCTCATCCGTGCTGAGTACGTATTCTTTTCCAATGGCATCGGCAAACGCTGCAAGGAGGTGATTAGTACTCTCGCCCAACTTAAGCCCTTCGAATGTTTGGGGCGGGCACTCCATCGATCATGATGTTTAAGCAAGATGGCAACTTACTGGCAATAGCCCGATGGGCTGCTGGTAAAACCTGTTCTGTTGTGGTGATCAACTCGCCAAATCCCCCAAAAGCAACGCAGACCTTTTCGTAATGGGTTGGCAGTAAATCACAGCCAATGACGCGGTCCTGCCCATACTCTCTGATTTGAATTTGATGTTCTGCATTCCAGCACGCATCGTTACCTACTATGAGTAAAAAAGGAAGTTGATAACGAACTGCGGTATCGATTTCAGCGCTATGAAAACCAAAGGTACCATCCCCTACAACTGCAACCACAGGAGCGCCAGGCTTGGCCAAACTTGCGGCCGCAGCAAACGGCAATCCTGCACCAATCGATCCAGCAACACCATTAATGACTCGATTCGGTGCTTTTAAGCATGCTTGGGCCCACTGACCAATCTCACCCCCATCGCTCACTAAAACGGATTCTGGATGGCTATCTAGTATTGCCTGCAATGGTGCAAATGCTTGTGCTGGATGCAACTTATTTGCGCTAGAAGGGGCACTACTCCAGTCCGCCGGACGATAGGCGATTGCTTCATGTACTTCTGTGAGCCAATTACGACCCTCTGTTTTTGGTGTCGTATTGATCTCCATGATTGCGTTTATAGCACTGAGTACATCTGCGCGCGTTGCTCGTAGCAGTTTCGGACCAATTGCCCTTTGGGTTCGCTCGATCTCACTTATTTCGGGGTCAATTTGAAAAAAGACACAGTCTTTATAAAAGTTTGGCGCCCTCCCAAACTTCAGAGTAAAGTCTAATTTTTTCCCCAGCAGCAAGACGCAATCGGATTGAGCAAGCACCTCAGAAAAGGCTCCTAAGCTAGGATCTCCAATGCCTCTTGGGCTTTCCATACCAATGACTGGGATACCCAATGCGGTCTCTAAGTCATCCAAAATTTTACGGCCTGCCTGTGATTGCATCATAGGGCCAGTCAAGATTAAGGGCTTCGTTGCTTTGAGTAATGCGGTAATTATTTCTTTGATGACTTGCTTATCTGCCTTGATGGGGATGGATTCAAAATCAGCTACCTTTGGCATTGATTTGCTAGCATCAAAGGCATTATCTAAAACATCTGAGGGGAGGCTGATGTGTACTGGACCCGGCCTACCAGACTTTGCAATGGAAACCGCTTTTGCAAAATCACCAGGTAGTTCAGATACGCTTTTACAAACCCACGATGCCTTTGTTAGCGGGGCGGCAATATCAGCTTGCGCCATCTCTTGAAATGCCCCCATGCCCAATTGGTTGATGGGTGCATGCCCTGATAACAGTACAACTGGTGACTCAGCCATTCCTGCAGTGTAGAGCGCAGATACTGCATTGGCATGACCGGGGCCGCCTGTAACCATAGCGATCCCAATTTCACCCGTGAGCCTAGTCCACGCGTCCGCCATATGAACTGCTGCAGCCTCGTGTCGAGTATGAATCAACCTTATTTTCTGATCATACACAGCATCAAATATGGGCATGATGTGGTTGCCAGATAAGGTAAATATATTACTTATTCCGGCAGTCAGCATCGATTCAACCAATGCATCAGCGCCACGTTTCATTTTGCTAGACATTATTTACTCTCTTAAAAAACAATCTGATGCTAAATTTTCTTCTGTGAATAAAAAAGCCACGATATTTATCGTGGCTTTAAAAACATTTCTATAAAGATTAATTGGCAGTTAAGTTACGTGCCTTAATCACTTTTTCCCATTTTGTCGATTCGGAAGCAATCTGTGCCTCTAGTTCTTTGGTGGTATTAAGAACTGGTGTGAGGCTATTAATTTCCAAGCTCTTCTGCATTGCTTCTGTTTTGACCGCTTTCACCGCAGCATCATAAATTTTCTCTCTGATGATTTTTGGAGTGTTGGATGGGGCCATTAATGCAAACCAACCGACGTTTTCAAAACCAGGCAGTGATGCCTCTGAAACAGTAGGTATGTTTGGAAGCTGGGTTAAACGTTTTGCACTAGTTACGGCCAGCGCCTGGATCTGACCATTACGAATGAAGCCTGTAGATGCTGGCACGTTACAGGCACAAAAATCAATTTGCCCGGCGATTAAATCGGTTAGCGCGGCTGCCTCACCTTTGTAAGGAATGTGAGTGGCATTGATTCCTGCGGCTGTAATGAAATTTTCTCCAGCCAAATGAACCTGGCTACCTATACCAGCAGAACCAAAATTGAGGTTTCGTGTTTTGGCTAAGGCAATCAAATCATTTAAGTTTTTTACCCCTAACTTAGGATTAACAGAAATAATCATCGGGCCACTGGCGAGGGTAGTAATGGGCGAAAAGTCGGTCCCATAATTAACGTTCATCTTCTTATACATGTATGGATTTACGGTCAGCATGCTGCCAGAAGCCAATAAAAGCGTGTAACCATCTGCTGGCGCTCTTGCTACCGCCTCAGCGCCGATATTGCCGCCGGCACCGCCGCGATTTTCAACAATCACATTTTGCCCTAGTACGGTAGTCATTTGCTGGGCTAGGATTCGCCCCAAAATGTCGGTAGTACCGCCTGCGGCAAACGGTATGATTAATTTAATTGGCTTTGTTGGCCAGCTTTGGGCTTGGGCCACTGTACTAACGCCCACAATGAACATCATACCAAATAGCTTGATGGCATTTCTTTTAATAGAACTAATCTGCTTTACAAACATGCATCTCTCCCGTTGATTTAAATTCCAAAACACCTTTATTTTTCTGGTGCTTCTTTTTTACTTTTTTAATTCTTAAACGATACAGGGAAAACAAAAAATATACTCGGGTATTGCAAGACATCTAAATCATCTATATGATGTAGATATGTCATCTATTTTCATCTCTGAATTCATTACAAGTCAAGCCCTAGAAACCCTCCGTTCTAGCCATGAGGTTATTTATGCTCCTGAGAGCTACAAGCAGCGCTCAGAATTAATTTCTGCATTGCAGCATTGCGATGCCCTCATTGTTCGTAACTTGACCCAAGTTAATCAAGAGCTCTTAAATGGCGCGCCAAACCTAAAAGTGGTGGGTCGCCTTGGTGTCGGCCTAGAAAATATCGAATTGCCCGCATGTGCGCAGCGCAATATAAAGGTTATTCCCGCAACGGGCGCGAATGCAGAGTCGGTTGCAGAGTATGTAATCGGTACGGCCTTGGCATTAACACGTGGTTTTTTGCCGGCAACAGTACAAACCTTAGATGGTCAATGGCCGCGTCCGCATTTTTCTGGATACCATGAGTTCACTGGTAAGACCTTGGGCGTAGTTGGGTTTGGAAGCATTGGCCGTGTAACGGCACAAAAGGCCCTTGCCTTTGGTTTGAAATGCCTTGCTTACGATCCCATGCTGCCTGGTACATCAATCGATGTTGGCGGCACTGCCGTCCCGCTTGTAACGTTGGATACTCTATTGGAGTCCAGTGATGCCGTTACCTTGCACCTACCCCTTTTGCCAGAAACCCGCGGTTTATTTTCTGCGGCAACCTTAGACAAAATGAAGCAGGGCGCTTGTCTAATTAATACAGCGCGCGGAGGCATTGTCGACGAAAAAGCCTTAGCCGAGCGTTTGCGCTCTGGCCGCTTGGGTGGAGCAGCCTTAGATGTTTTCGAAAAAGAGCCTGCGACAGACCTCTCTCACTTTGCTGGATTAAGCAACCTCATTGCAACGCCACATATTGCTGGGGTTACAAGCGAGAGTAATGACCGCGTTAGTCAGATGATTGCAGACGAGGTCATTCGGTTTTTGGGAGAGCGTAAATGAAGATGACGTTCGATCAGATTGTTGAGTTGGCATCGGCTGGTTTGCGAGCGAGCGGCATTGATCGTAAAGCAGCAATAGAGACTGCGGAATTTTTGGCTTTAGCCGAGGCGGATGGTTTAGCATCGCATGGCTTGGCTCGGGTGGGGCAGTATGCTGGGCACGCCATGAATGGCCGCATTGAGTTAAAAGCAAAGCCGCGGGTTAAGCGATTTAAAACGGCCACTGCCTTAGTAGATGCATGCGATGGCCTTGCGTTTCCAGCGCTAAAACTGGCAACTGATTTATCGGTTAATTTAGCCTCCAAAAATGGAGTAGGGCTTGTGGCCGTCACCAATAGCCATCATTTTGGTGTAGCAGGTCATTACACCGAAGCGGCTGCGCGTGCTGGATATATTTCTTTGCTCTTTGGTAATACGCCTGCAGCTATGCCGATGGCGGGTGGCAGTAAAGCCATCTTTGGAACTAATCCTCTGGCAGCTGCATTTCCAGTTGCTAAAGCAAACCCCCTTGTGATTGATATGTCCTTGTCTGCTGTAGCACGGGGCAAGTTGCTTGTAGCTGCAAAAAAGGGCGAGCCCATTCCCGAGGGCTGGGCATTAACCATAGACGGTAAACCGACCACTAATCCGAACGAGGGTCTCAAAGGCTTGATGGTTCCCATGGGTGGAGATAAAGGCGCTTTGTTGGCGTTAATTGTGGAGTTGCTCGTTGTCGGATTGTCGGGGAGCCGTTTCTCATATGAAGCTGATTCCTTCTTTGATGCGCAAGGCAATCGTCCCCGTATTGGTCAGCTGCTATTAACCATTGATCCAGGCCTTGCTGGTGGGCAGGTATTTGCAAATCGCATGAGTGATTTTTTAAAGACATTGGCCGCCGATGCGGGCGTTCGATTACCAGGGCAGCGCCGCTTTAAACAGCGAGCAAATGCATTTGATGCGGGAATTGATGTTACAGATGCAGTACTGGAAGAAATTCAATCCGGCATACGTCGGAATTGGGCGAAGTAGTTTATATAACAATTTTTAAGGAGCAATAAATGATCCACTTTGTCGTGCATGAGCCAGGAGATGTTGTTGGTGTAGTGGTAGTCGAAAACAT
>CANGWV010000014.1 GCA_947457875.1 Burkholderiaceae bacterium | reverse complement strand
GGCGTAATGATTTCGTGGGAGTAAGTTGCTTCTCTCCCGCAATCCCCAAAAGGCAGCCTGTGCTGCCTTTTTTCTTAGCTGAAATTTTTATCGCCTGAATGCAACTTCACTGTCACCATTTGCACTATTCGCATGGTTAAACTTACCGCCGCCGCCACTGCATCGATTCCGCGCACGGTTATCTTTGCGCTAACGCTCATCTATGGTTTAGCCGGCTTATTTCAGCGAGATCCTTGGAAGAACGAGGATGCCATTGGTTTTGGTGGCATGTTCACGCTATACCATGGCAATCTTCAAGATTGGCTCGTCCCTCACTTAGTTGGACGCGAAGCAGCCTTGGGCGCCCCACTGCCATACTGGCTCGGCGGCTTTCTGATGGAATGGTTTGGACCGCTGATTGGTTTAGCGAACGCCAGCCGACTGTATTCCGCAATTTGTTTTTTTGCAGCCGCCATTGCGATTTGGTATGCGACCTATCTATTAGGACGGCGGCGTGAAGTGCAACCCATGGCACTTGCCGTAGGCGGTCAACCGCAATCCAAAGCCTATGGTATGACCTTGGCCGATGGTGCTCTGCTTATATTTCTAGCTTGTGTTGGCTTGGCGCAGCGTGCACATGAAACTACACCGATGATGGCCCAATTGATGGGCATCAGTTTTGTGCTTTATGGCACGGTGCGTGGGCTCGATAAACCATGGCAAGGTGGCGCATGGACTGGTCTGGGGATTATGGTGTTGGCACTCTCCAGTAATTTGTACCTTACCGGCCTTGTTGTATTGACTACAGCAAGTGCCGTTTTTGTCAGTAATGCACGATTGCGCTTTCGGTGGTCGCTCACATCCCTTGTACTGGGCTTAATCGGTTTTGCGCTCTGGCCATTGCTTTGGACCCTATTCGATCTAAATGAATTCCAGCGGGCCAATGCATTGGACGCTTGGCTGAATGTGCCGCCGATGCAAAGCAGCCCTTCTGCAGAATCAATCGGCTTTTTAGGCGTGAACTTCTGGCTCTACGCCTGGCCAGTATGGCCACTTGCGCTTGTGGCAATAGTGCATTGGGCTCGCGAAAAAAATGCTGGATCGTGGCGCGCGCCACATTTATGCATTCCACTGGGTCTAATCCTCAGCGGAATCATCTACGTATTGCTCCGCGTTGATGCAAACGAACATGATTTGATCGTATTGATTCCGCCCATGGCCATTTTGGCTATTTTTAGTTTGCCGATTCTGAAGCGTAATCTGATCAGCTTTATTGATTGGCTAGCGATGCTGAGCTTTACCCTGATTGGTTTAGCCATTTGGGTGATTTGGCTCGCCAAGATCACGGGCTTTCCAGCTAGCACCGCAGCCAACGTCGCGCGCTTCATTCCAGGCTATGAGGCCCAATTTAGCCTCACTGCCTTTGTGATTGCTATTGGTATTACTGGCCTTTGGGTTGCGGTCATTCGCTGGCGCACTTCGCGAGCGCCCAAAGTAATTTGGCGCTGTTTAATTATTTCAGCATCTGGCACAGTATTAATGTGGGTGCTGCTCATGACCCTTTGGTTGCCCACCATCAATTACGCTAAAACGTACCGCTTTGTAGCAGAACGATTGGTGCAGGCGGCCCCTAAAGATGGGCGCTGCATTGATACTAGCAATCTAGGCCCTGCACAGCTTGCTTCATTTAACTACTTTACAAAACTCCCCTTGCGGGATGATGCCAGTTGCCCTTATGTATTGACCCATAGTCAGCTGGAAGCCAAGGCCTACGCTAGCCTTAATCAAAAAACGATTACCTTGCTGTGGGAAGACCGGCGTGCAGCCGATCGTGCTGAGCGCTTGAGGCTTTACCGCGTTACCTCTGAAAATCCTTAACGCTCTCACTCAAAGGCTGGACCCGACCGCGGGTTAAAGCATGCTTCACTTTGCTCCATTGTCCATTCGTTAATGGCCTGGCATTCGCATCCGATGCGGCGGCTTTAGTGACAGCAGCATCTTCTTGAGAGCTTAACTTAATTAACTTTTTAATCATTTCAATTTGGCATACCTAAAAACATTACAAGAAATCTAACTGCGTTAATCAGGCCTGTCTATTTTTTTTGATCATTTAATGATGTTTATACCCCCCCATAGATTGTAATCAAGGATTGACACCCATTGCAGTAAGGGCTAAACGGGGCTAATAGTGTTGTTGTCAGCGACACAGTAAAATAACTCCTTGAAGAACACAACCATTGCAGTCGGCCTCTTAATGCCGATGAACCATTTCCCATGCTTCTAAAGCTCTCCCGCTTAGGCGAGGACATTCCAGCATTACTTAAGTTAGCAGGCCCATTATTGGTGGGCCAGCTTGCTGTGATTGCATTTGGCGTTCTCGATACTGCGATGACGGCGCGCTATTCCGCCGATGATCTAGCGGCGCTGGCAATTGCTTCGGCGATTTTCATTAGTGTGTATGTTGGCCTAACTGGTGTTGTATCCGCCCTAGCGCCAATTGCTGGGCAGCTGTTTGGCGCCAAGCGCTACGATGAGATCGGCGAGGAAGTACGTCAAGCCATTTGGCTTTCCGTTCTGCTCAGCCTAATCGGCGCACTGGTTCTCTGGAATGCCGATTTGATCTTGGACATTTCGCAAGTGAGTCCGGAGATCCATGCAAAAGCCAGTCTTTATATGCACATATTGGTACTGGGGCTACCTGCCAGTATGGCGATGCGGGTGCTGATCGCGCTGCACAATGCCGTATCCAGACCAACCATCATTACGGTAGTGCAATTACTTGGTTTGGCTGCCAAGTTCCCGCTGAACTATTTGTTTATTTATGGCGCTTTTGGCATTGAGGGTATGGGAGGTCCTGGTTGTGCGGTAGCGACAGTCATTATTAATTGGCTCTGGCTACTCATTACCCTGTGGATTGTGCTCGCAGATCGTTTTTATAAGCCCTTTGCCCTATTCGCTCGGTTTAGTAAACCCGATTTCCATCGCATTGGCGTCATACTCAGATTGGGTATGCCGATTGGCTTTAGTTACCTCATCGAAGTAACCTCATTTACCTTTATGTCGCTCTTTATTGCCCGCCTTGGTACAGAAGCCTTAGCTGGGCACCAAATTGTTGCCAATATTGGTACGGTGATCTACATGGTCCCCTTATCCCTATCGATTGCCACCATGACCCTAGTATCGCAATCGATTGGCGCGAATCAACAATCGAAGGCGGAGCAGATTGGTTGGTCTTCGGTCTTTTTTACAACGACTGCCTGCGCAGTCATTGGACTCACCGCCTGGTTTTTTAGAGCCGAATTACTCAACCTGTATGACCCTCCAGAAGAAGTAAAGCAATTTGCCATTCCGCTGTTTATTTTTATTGCTTTCTATCAAATATTTGATGCACTGCAAGTCAGTGCCGCTTTTATATTGCGCGCTTACCGCATTGCATTTTGGCCAATGCTCATTTATGCCCTATCCCTTTGGGGTGTTGGGTTAGGCGGTGGCTATCTACTGGGATTTAATGTCACCGGCAATATCCCATTGGCATTGCAAGGTGCGAGTGGCTTTTGGGCTGCCAATAGCATTAGCCTCGGGGTTGCTGCTGTATTTTTGTTGTATCTCTTTAAACGTACCGCAGTACGCTTTCAGAAAACGCATCCCGCGATTACTGTTTAGTCTGCGCTAGTACCTTGACTTTAGTTAATATCCCCCAGATTAAATAGAGGCACGCTTTAAAAAAATTGTCATCAAATCTCAGTACAGTAGATTTTATGAAACAGTTACTGATTGATTTATTCACCAAGAGGCGAACTAAAACCGATGTCGCTACCAAAGACACAATTTTGATTGAAGAAATTGCCCCAACTGAAACACCAATACTAGAGTCAGCTGCAGTAACTACCCCTGTACTAGGTAATATAGTCTATTCACCAGAAAAGCCTCAAACCCATTACTTTCAGCGGGATGGCGATGCCCGCAAAATTGCCTACTCTATTTCTGGCGACCGAAACGCTGAAAAGACTCTACTCTGCCTTCCTGGCTTACTCGAGACCAAAAATTCATTTACGCTTGTTCATGATTATTTTTTGTCGATTGAACATTGCGAAGTAATTAGCGTTGATTTTTCAGGAAGGGGGCAATCGGACTCAATTGACAATCAAGATGAATACAAAATGTCATTGTATTTAAATGATTTAACGCATTTCATCAATGAAAACATACTAGCGGCTAAGGGTTCTGAGAAAAAAATCACCGTCTTAGGTACCAGTATGGGGGGCGTGCTCGCGATGTATCTAACGCAGCATCATGGAAAGGTTATCGATGGGATCATTCTTAATGATATTGCCCTCACCGTAAACTGGACAGCGCTTTATTCGCTTTATAAGTCCATGAAAAATCAAACAGGCTTCAAGGGAATACGCGAGTTAGCAAGTGATTTGCGCGCGGATGAACAAGTCATTTCAGACGTTCAACAACCAAGCCATTTTGATTTGCCATACAAAGCGGACGTATGGGGCATGAACTTTCATCAAGCCCTAGATGGCTACCGAGGCAAAATAGCCCTAATTTATGGGGATCAATCGAGGATATGTACAAAACAACGCATATTAGAAGCAAAAGCGCACATTCCACGATTAGAGACCTATGCGGTTGCAGGGGCTGGGCACCCTGCCCCACTAAACGAAGCCGTATGCCACTTCATTCAAAACCAAATGGGACTTAGGCAATAACTTACTTATACAAATTGAGGAAATTATCTGGAGTTTTAATTTCTTTAATCTCAAGTTCGCCAAAGATGAATGTCTCAGAGCTAACCCACTGCCACTGCAAATCCTGAAACACATCTTGATATGACCCAGAAAATTTCTGCGAAATACCATAGAAAATATCGCTTAATTCCTGTTCGAGTGCCTCTGGCACAGTCTCAGAAAAATAAATTACCTTTTGACCGTCGTATGTTTTGCTGATGCTTGCTCCTTTAATATCGGCTAAGCAGATGCCGATATCAGGATGATAACTTCGAATAAAGCTTGGTTTTTGATTGGTCAAGACAGAGCCTAGCTTCCAAACCAAGCCGCACTTGATTTCCATATCGCCCGCCTGGAAAATGTCCCTTGAGACAATCGAGCCCATTTCCAGCGGAATAATTTGATACTGCATGCGCGGTA
Organism: Burkholderiaceae bacterium; assembly: GCA_947457875.1. Classification (GTDB taxonomy): domain Bacteria; phylum Pseudomonadota; class Gammaproteobacteria; order Burkholderiales; family Burkholderiaceae; genus Polynucleobacter. Next base: position 22,479 of record CANGWV010000014.1, on the reverse strand, counting down.
CCCTTAGATGAAAGAATTAACTTTTAACTTTGGCATACCTTTGTGACAGCTTGATGAACATCTTGTCACTATCCGTCATATTTACTTGATATATTCGGGAAGCGAAAGTTATCCCGGCGTGCAATAAATCAAATGAATTGAATTTAATGATCCAAGGCCCTACTTGAACTTTAAAACAGAGGTTAAATGACTGCGTGCGGAACAGTAAATTGGAGAGTATGCCTACTATTGCTACTCACCTTTATACCTGCAATAGCGCAGAGCAATCCGCACGATCTCGATATCAGTATCAGTCGAACGGGAGCACGCTTTGATATACAGGTGCAGTTTTCTGCTCCCGTGAGCCCATGTCAGGCCTACAGCTTTCTGACAAACTATGAAGAGGCCAAAAGTATTCCAGGAATTTTGTCATCTAAGGTGCTAAGCAGAGAAAATAACAAAGTCTTAGTTGAGCGTGTTGCCAAAGAGCGCATCTTACTAATACCAGTCTATTTGCACTCAACGCTTGAGTTTATTGAGGTCTCTACTACGCAACTCAATTTCACGCAGATAAAAGGGGATGCAAAATCCTATAGCGGCAACTGGATTGTGTCCCCAGATAAAAGAGGGACTCGCTTCACACACTACGCCACGTTTGAGCTCGATACCAGTATTCCACTGTTTATTGTGCAATACTTTTTAGAAAATTCTGCAGCTAAACGATTCGAGATAATGGCAGAAAAAATTGCCCAGATTCAAGTAGCAGAAAATTCACGCTGCAGAATAAATCCGTAATTTGGATTTTATAAAAAAATCCCAGCACTAAGCTGGGATAAATAATGCGAAGGAGATATCAAAATACATTTTTACTTTACTTAATTGCAATGACAATTTGATGACAGCTTAGACAAGCAACGCTGCTGTGCATTATTTATTCTTCTTTATTCTCTTTTTTTTCTTTTATCGTCACCTACTTCTCTAGGGATCCCACCTGATTAAAGGTAAAAATAATATCCGCATTAGGCTTTAATAGGCGTTTATTTTTGCCCGCATAATTTATCCGCAACAGCAAATGACGAATCAAGTTTAGATGCGCTTCTTTTTTGTTATTGGCGCGCACAATAGTCCAAGGCGATTCTGCTGTGCTAGTTCTAAGCAACATGGCATTACGGTAAGTGCTATATGCATTCCATTTTTTCTGGGCCTGCTGATCAATTGGGCTAATTTTCCATTGCTTCAATGGATCATTTTCACGGGACTCCAGGCGTAGCTTCTGCTCTTGCTTTGAAATATCCAAGTAATACTTCAGTACAGTAATGCCCGACTGAATCAAAATCGATTCGAGGGAATTCACCGTCGATAAAAAGGTAGCGTATTGCGCTTTACTGCTAAACCCCATCACCATCTCAACACCAGCGCGGTTGTACCAGCTCCGATTAAATAGTACGAATTCACCTCGCTTGGGTAGCTGGGCGATATAGCGCTGAAAGTACCACTGATCAATCTCCACATCGGATGGCTTACCTAACGCCACCACCCGAGTATCACGTGGACTCAGGTGCTCGGTAATCGCCTTGATCGTGCCGTCCTTGCCGGCTGTATCACGACCCTCTAGAACAACCAGAATCTGATCGCCATTGGCGATGAGGCTTTTTTGTAACTTGACCAGTTCAATCTGCAGAAGCCTCAGATCCCGGTCATAAGCGCCGAGATTAGATCCCGACGTCTCGATTGGCATTAGGAGTTAGCATCACCAGAAGTAGGGGCGCTCCCTGCTGGAGGGGTCGATTTAACAGCAGCTTTCTTTGCAATTGCTTTTTTTGCAACTACTTTCTTAGCCGGCGCTTTTTTGGCAACCGCCTTCTTTGCGGCCACTCGCTTCACGCTTGGTTTTTTGGCAACGGCTTTTTTTGCGGCCGGTTTTTTAGTGGCAACTTTTTTGGCTACTTTTTTAGCTGATTTTTTTTGCTTTATTGCTTCCTTTTTTGCATCACTAGCGAGCTTTGATGCCCTGGCCTTGTCAAGCTTCTTAATGACTGAAGCCTTGGTTGAATCCAATTTATCCAACTGCTTGGTTAGTTTTTTAATTGTTTTGGTCGAACTCATAAATAAAACTCCTCTATGTCAGCATGCAATTTACCTATCGTATGGTGAATTAATGCAAATTTCAAGGAAATATGACAGTTTTAAGTCACCTTTTTTAGTTTTTTTAGTGTGGGGTTACTTAAAAGTCAATGGACTGCAAATAATCCTATTTCGATTGTGATTATGATGTGCCTATGAAACTGCATACCTTATTTTTAGGCCTTGTCTTTAGTTTGCTTTGCAGCGCCTCCCATGCCAACGTCAGCACCATAGCAGTTGCCGCCAATATGAAGGATGCCTTCCTTGCCATTCAGAATGAATTCAAAGTGGATAACAAGGCTGACTTTCGGGTGGTGTATGGGTCATCTGGCAACATCACTGCCCAGATTTTGAATGGCGCGCCATTTTCGCTCTTTATCTCGGCTGATGAAAGCTACCCACTAGAACTCGTTAAACGCAAGATGACTGTGGATGAGGGTAAAGTCTATGCCATCGGCAAAATTGCCTTGCTCAGTAAAAAATCAAGTGGTATCACACTCGGAAGCAGTAAAGCGGATCTCATCAAGGCGCTCAAACAAGCCAATAAGATTGCGATTGCAAAGCCAGAATTAGCACCCTATGGCAAAGCAGCAGTCGACTACCTTAAAGCCGAAGGATTATGGGATTTAGCCAAAGACAAATTGGTTTATGGCGACAATATTAGTATTGCAACCATGTACGTAGCTTCGGGTGCCGCCGATATTGGCTTTACCGCTCTGTCCTTGGCACTGTCACCAGGGATTGCGAAAGAAACGCAGCATCTGGTTTTAAATCCGGCACTGTATGAGCCAATCAGGCAACGCATGGTTCTAATGAAAAACCCGCCAACCGATGCGATTGCACTCTATCAGTTCATGCAATCACCCAAAGCGCAGTCCATACTTCGCCGCTTTGGGTATCAATTGCCGTAAGCCTCTAACCCTATACAACAGCCTGCTAACGATAAGGCGTTACTTTGTCGGCCTTGATGACGTATGCGCTTGTACCTGCCTCAGAAAACGTCCTCTGCTCTCCCAGCACCCCTTCAACCCAAATCGCATCCATGGTGCGGGTACGGGTTCCCTTTGGGGGAATGATCATAATAATTTGATTGGCCGGTGGTGGCGGTGAATGAACACAAGCACCAAAGTACGGCACAATTAAAAAATCGCTGCTTTGCATCCGCTCCGCATCGAGCGGAACAACGTAACCGGGTATGCGGACTTTTTTTCCAAGCATGCTTTTTACAATTGGAGCCGCATCCCACGTTTTCTTTAACTTAGCGTAAGCCTGCTCCGCTTTTGGATCGCCGTCCTCAGCATTAGCAAAACGGCGCATCCGCGTAAGCTCCAAGATCACCTGCTTTCGCCAGCCGTCGGGAATCAATTCTTCCCAATCGATTTCTTTATAGGTGGACGCTAAGGCGAGCACGGGATGCATGACACCAGCAGAAAGACCTGCGGTCAATAGGAGGCATCGGCGTAAAAAATGTCTTCTCATGGTGATGGTGGGTTTAATCCGTCATTCAATGCCATTTTGTAGGCCTTTACCGCTGGAATAGTTGCAAACAATATAACCGTACATAAAACAATCAACAACGATGTTAGGTCTGCTGTATTTGGCAATCCAACAGACGATACCACGCCCCACTCGGTTCGGAGTTGATCGGCATACATAGCAATGAGGGCCTGTAAAAGACTCCATCCCGCCAGAATGCCAATAATACAAATGAGAAAAGCCTCAACTAGAATAAAAAAGAGGATCTGGAAAGGCTTTGCGCCAATGGCCCGCAGAATAGCCAACTCGCGGCGCCGGTTATCAAGCGCAATTAAAAGGGTTGCAGTAATGCCCAGAATGGTGGTGAGTAAAACCCCATAGGCAATCAGGATAAGGGCATTTTCTGCTACTTCCATGGTGGACCATAGGTCATCTAGAGCAACCCCTGGCATAACCGCCATTAGATTGGCATTTTTTAAATCATCAATTTGGCGACGTGCAGAAAAAATACTGCCGCGGCTTTTTAAGCCAATAAAAAAAGCGTTGACCCGTGAATTTGGGTCCAGTTTGGCAAACTGCAATTGGCTCCCATCCTGAATATCATGCAAGGCGTCGAATGCTTGGATCGATATATATAAAGCCTGATCAATTGGAGTGCCAGTTGGCTCTAGAATGCCGATAACCTTAAACGGTGAATCGCTGTGGTCTTTCTTGGGCCCGCTGCCCGATCCATGGGCAATGGCAATTTGATTGGAAAGCGTTAGTCCCAGGCTCTTTGCTACCCGCGAACCAAGAACAACATCAAACGATGTTGGGTCAGTCAGCGCTTTGCCCGTTTGAATTACCAAGGGGCGCCCTTGCGCCTTCACCCGTTCAAAAAAAGCAGTACTGGTACCCACAACAGGGTAGTTACGGTAACTATCGCCCAGCTGAATGGGTACGATCCAATCGACCAACGGAATTGCGGTAATGTCTTTTTCGAGGCTGGCAGGAATCGTATTGGTGGGCTTACCAAGATGAAACACGCTATACAAAATTAACTCGGCTGGACTGCCTTTTGAGCCAAGTACTAAATCGACGCCGCTAATGGCATTGGAGAAGCTGGTTTTTGCGTCATCCCGAATTTTTAATACGCCCAATAAAATTGCTACCGAGATGGCGGTTGATAAAACCATAATCAATAGCGCGCCCTTTCGAGCAAGGGCACTTTGTATGGCAAGGTGAAGCCAAATCATGATTGGCTCACCTCAGCAAGCTGCAATTGCCGATCAAAATAAGAACGCAGCCGTGGATCATGACTCACCATGAGCAACGCAGTCTGCTGTTCGTCTGCTAAGGCAAAAAAGAGTTTCAGCAATTGCGTTTGATTGCCTTCATCCAGCGACGATGTTGGTTCATCTGCAATAACAATCGATGGACTACCCATAAATGCACGGGCTGCAGCAACTCTCTGCTGTTGGCCAATGGATAAGCGGTGAGCTGCTTGGTTTACTAGATCGGTAGATAAGCCGAGGTGATTCATGTAATAGCGCAAGGCGCCATCCAAACTACCAAATTGGGTTAGCGCTGCTGCTTTGCGCTTGGCAAACAAGTGCGCCGGCAACAATATATTGTCGCGCACACTTAGGTAAGGCAGTAAATTGAATTGCTGAAAGATAAAGCCCATTTGTTCGCCACGCAACTGATCCGTAGCGGTTTGGCTTAAGGTCTGTATGCGGCGATCCAAAATCCAGATCTCCCCAGCGCTAGGTTTTACTACTCCAGCTAATAAATTAAGCAAGGTGCTTTTGCCGCAACCACTGGGCCCCGTAATCAGATACTTCTCGCCTGGGTAGAGCTCAAACGAGACATTGGTATACAGGGGCTTTTGCTTGGGCCAAGCAAATGATAAATCCACCGCCCGTATGGCAGGCGTAGACTGCAGTACTGTCAATTGAATGTAACCGTATTGGATTTTGCGGTAGCCGTACTCGACTTTTGACCCTTAGAACCAACCCACTCGACTCGCACTTCTTTTAAGTGTTTTGTTTCTTTAAAAAGAAGGATGGTCATTTGCTTGATTGCAGCAGGCTTAGTGCAAGTAAATTCCAGCTGGTAATGCAAATCGGCATGCTTATTTGCGGCATCGCGAACAATTTTATTTTCGAGAATGGTGGGCTTGCATTCTGCTTCTGCATTCATACTAAAAAGTGTAGCAGGGTTAAGTAAACGCTGATTCAGAGCAGCAATTGCATCACTTTCTGCCTGGTTTTTAGGTGGACGCTCAAAACCAACCAAGGCCTCTAGGGGCGAAGTGAAACGGCTAATTACCCGATTTTTATCCAGGGTGATCTCTAAATTCCCTTTGCCATGCTCATGCGCATGGCTATGCTTTTGCTGGGCCAAAGCACATGGACTTGCCAAACCCACTAGAGCAGCAAGGCATGAAAAATAAAGTTGTTTACGAACAATCATGGCATTTCCCTTGAATATTGAATGAGATCGCAAACGCGGCATCGCCTTTGCGCTTCAGTTGAGCACTAAATTGCTCTAACAACGTAACCAGCGGAGAGCTTCGGGGCAAATTAAAGTGCTGATGGCACGATTCGCACTCGTAAAAGCCATGCAAGCGCTCACCAGCAACGGTATAGCGCCAAATACGATCCGAGCCCAATACCTTTTCAATCAATTTAGCCTGACTCAAGCGATCCAAAATGCGGTAGAGCGTTACTGAATCTACTAAGGCGCTTGGGTTTTGCTGGCCAAGATACAGCTGCAAATCATCATGCGATATGGGCTTTTCCATACTATGGATGCTTTTTAGTGCGGAGACGGCAGCACGCGTTGCTCGCAACCCTTTTGTGTGGAGTAACTCCTCCCAATCGGCATCGGGGGATGTGGCATTACGCTGCATCGGTATGGGCATGGTGTTAATGCAAGTCAGTTACGATAGATGGTAAGATCATATCGCAGTTTAGTTGCAATAACAAGCAGCGCTATATCCCTCACCCATTTCTGCTCGAAGGCGAGACCATGAAACCCAGTCCAGCACCACGCCTTCCTGTTACGGTTTTATCTGGCTTTTTGGGGGCCGGAAAAACCACTCTATTGAATCGGGTGCTAGCCAATCGAGAGGGGCTAAAAGTAGCAGTGATCGTTAACGATATGAGCGAGCTCAACATCGATGCCTCCCTGATTGCCAAAGGGACTAACAATGCAGGGGCAGCCCTATCTCGCACGGATGAAAAATTAGTAGAAATGAGCAATGGCTGCATTTGTTGCACGCTCCGCGAGGACCTGCTCATCGAGGTGCGTAAGCTGGCTGAAGAAAATCGATTTGACTATCTGCTAATTGAGTCCACAGGCATTGGAGAGCCAATGCCAGTTGCTGCGACCTTTGATTTTGAGGACGAAGATGGGAATTCACTCAATGACGTTGCCCGGCTCGATACGATGGTTACTGTAGTTGATGCCGTTAATTTATTTAATGACTATCACTCCGAAGACTTACTCGCCGATCGTGGAACCGTTGCAGATGAGGCCGACAATCGCAGTTTAGCTAGCCTCTTAACGGAGCAAATTGAATTTGCCAATGTGATCGTCATCAGCAAAATTGATTTGGTAGATCAGCAGCAACTCGAGAAAGTAAGGGCTGTAGTGAAATCCCTCAACCCCAGCGCGAATGTAATCTATGCAACCCAGGGGGACGTTCCGCTGAAATCGATTCTAGGTACCCAGTTATTTGATTTTGAGAAGGCCAGCGCCATGCCTGGCTGGGTACGCGAACTTGAGGGCCACCACATCCCAGAAACCGAAGAGTATGGAATCCAGAGTTTCATTTACACCTCTCGTGAACCTCTCCATGCAGGTCGATTTGCCGCGTTTTTAGAGTTGCCCTTGTCAGGCGTTCTGCGTGCCAAAGGCTATGTATGGCTGGCTAGTCGACCTGAATGGGCTATCTCGTATTCACGGGCTGGCAATATTGCCAACGTAGAGCCCGTCGGTTATTGGTGGGCTGCAACCGAGCACGCGCGTTGGCCAGAAAAAAATGATCCTGAACATGCCCTCATTCTAGAAAACTGGCAAGAGCCCTACGGCGATCGCGTCAACGAGATTGTATTTATTGGTCAGCACCTAGATCGCCCTGCAATTGAGGCAATTCTTGCTGCATGCCAGTTGACTCCTACTGAGAAAGAATTGCCGGAGTCGTACTGGGTTAACGCAGGCGATCCATTTCCGATTTGGGACCGGATCGAAAACTAAAGCAGCTTAACGCAGCGGCCTAAAACTGGGAACTTGGTTGCCCTTGGCATACATGCACTGCTGATAGGCAATGTTGTACTGGGTTTGTGCTTGGTCTTCTTTGTTGGATGCGCCCATAGCGCCCATTGCAGAGCCGCCTAATAAACCAATGCCTGCTCCCGTTCCAATATTTTGGCTGCTTCCCCCTTGAATGACTGCTCCGGCGGCTGCGCCAACCGCAGCGCCAATCAATGCACTGGTAGCGCCCTGCTTCAGCGCTGCTTTGGAGGTATCTTCAACTGCTTTAGCTGCAAATGTCCTGCACTCTTGGTCTTCTTTTTGGAAGACATCAAATGGCTTGCCTTCTCTTGGCATCACCGTAACAGTAGGTCCCGTTGGCGCAGAGGCGCAGGCTGCTAAGGTCAGTATGAGGGCAAACGGAACAAGAAAACGGGTCATACTAGGTCTTTCAAATAAAACAGTGGAGTGTTAGCTAATTTGTACGAGCAGGATTGGAAGGCTTTTGTTGACTTTGCGTCTGGGGCGGCGACACTGCAGACTGGACCTGCCAACCTTCAGGGCACGCTCCTACATTCGGAAAATACTGCGCGGCGGATGCGCAAAAATACCAGACTGGCGGCTGGGCTTGTGCTGCCAACACAATAGGCTCAACCAAAACCGGCTGCACATACACTGCAGGCGGCGGGCCATATACGTATGGATAAGCGGGATATCCCCACCCAGTAGCCCAACCTCCATTCCAACCACTTCCCCAACCACCATATCCGTATGGGCCACCACCCCAGTAGCCTCGGCCAAATCCAGGCCCAAAGGGCGCTCCATAACCGGGACCATAGGCAATGGGGCGATAGCCATTGCCGCCAGAAACGCCTACAGCAACATTCCAATTACCTGCAGTGGCAGGCTTAGGTGGCACTAGCAAAGCGAGGGCAAAGCACAGGATTAGAGCACCCCAAGACAAGGTCTTAGAGCTTGGTTTTTGCAATTTGGAAGTGCTTGCTAATGTAGTCATCGCATATCCCTGGTAGTTACGGCAAAAGGAATCAATTAAAACGCGTCAGTGCATCATTCAATGTAGCATCTCTACTGCAATAACGCACCGCAAAGCCGGAAGATGACAGACTTGTACGGTATTACGGCGTTCAAAACCCTAATCAATCGTAATACCCACCTTTTTAATCAGCTTTGACCACTTGCTGGACTCTTCCTGAATGAGCTTACTGAGCTCACGCGGACTGCCAGGATTCGGCTCTAGCCCACTCATCAATAGCTTTTGCTTGACTTCTGGTTTTGATAAAGCCTCGATTGTCAGGCGATTGAGCTGCTGCTGCAGATCCTTGGGCAAGCCTGCTGGGGCCATCAAGGAGAACCAAGAGACCGCTTCAAAATTAGGCAAGCCCTGCTCTGCGAGTGTGGGTATCTCCGGTGCGGCAGGCGAGCGTTTTAAGGTAGTGACGCCCAGGGCAATAATCTCCTGCTGCTGAATCAATGGCAGTGCCGATGAGAGGTTGTCAAACAACATCGAAATGCGACCGCCGACTAAATCCGGAATGGATTGGGCACGGCCTTTGTAGGGTATGTGCCGAATCTGCACGCCTGCCATCTCATTAAAGAGTTCGCCTGACATGTGCAGTGACGTACCGATTCCGGAGGATCCAAACGTCAGTTGATTGGGTTTTGATTTAGCGAGAGCGATTAACTCACGCAAGGAAGTGACGCCCAGCTGTTTATTCACCACCAGTACATTGGGTGTGCTAGCTAAAAAACTGATGGGCGTGAAATCAGCAACGGGATCAAACGGCATCTTGTTGTACAGGGCCCCGTTAATGGCATGAATGCCCACCGTTCCAATGAGTAAGGTGTATCCATCTGGACTACTTTTAGCCACAATGTCTGCACCAATATTGCCGCCAACCCCAGGGCGATTTTCGATTAGGACCGGCACGTTTAAGGCGGGCTGCCAACTTTCAGCCAATACCCGCGCCAAAATATCTGGCGCGCCGCCAGCCGGGAAGGTCACCACAATCCGAATGGCTTGCTTTGGCCAAGCAGTATTTTTAATGGGAGTACTTTGCGCGAATGCATTGGCTGTCAGAAAGAGCAAGGCGCTTAGCAGCACGATCTTTTGAAACAATGCAGCAACCATTCGCCCTACCTGCATGCTAAATTTCAAAGCGTTGGCGCAGCCACTGCAATCCGTCGTAGGTGACTGGATCATCAGCGCAGGGGCCAATTCCGCATTCGAGCAGGGTTGAGACCACATTGGCGAGCACCAGCAAGATGAACCAAATCACCAGCACCTTAGCAAACCAACCGTGATTGCGGACGCCGCCGCTTGGTAACATCATTAAGATCGCTTGAGCCGCAATTAAGCAAAAGAAGCCAACAAAAGCCCAGGTATAAAAATGGAGTTCCAAGAAGGTATTGCCAAAACCGGCGTCACCTGGCATTACATGCAGCAGAATTTGCCGCAAGGATACCGCCATACCGGCTACTGCGCCCAAAATTCCCCAGCCATAATGCGCACTGTGCGCTCCAAAGCGAATATTCAAGACCAGTGCAATCCCGATCAATACATACGCAACGCGCTGCAATAAGCAAAGCGGGCAAGGCAATTCGCCAAAATACAATTGATCAAAAAAAGCGTAGCTCAATGAGCCATTAACGGCTAGCAAGGCGAATAAATTGCCGAGGCCCGCAAGCGAAAAGGAGTTGGCTCGCATCAGAGGCTAATGTTTAAATGGGTGGTCGCATGAAACTGAAACCATGCTAGCAATAGGACTAGAGTAATTCCGGTAAAACTTAAAGCGAGGACGCGCCGCTCATACCAAATGCATACAGTAGCAAGCAATGCCGTCAAAAAAGGAAGAAACATATACATAGCTTCATTTTAGCGTACGACCACGCTATCAAAATGGTCCATTGCATAGGGAAATAGCGTATAAACAGAGTTAGTAAAGTTTAAAAAGCGAATTCAAGCGTATGGCAGCTGATCAATACCGATATGACCCTAATCATGACATCGCCTTGAATGTCCTGGGTGAACCGATTGTCCCTTGCTCATTTGAACCCCTTACCGGATTTTTTCGGGATGGCTGTTGCAAAACCGATGAGCAAGATTTAGGGAGTCATTTGGTTTGCGCCATCATGACAAAAGAATTTCTCGTATTTAGTCTAGAGCGGGGTAATGATTTAATTACCCCGAGGCCAGAGTGGCAATTTCCGGGCTTAGTGCCGGGCGACCAATGGTGCCTCTGCCTCAATCGCTGGAAAGAGGCGCTCGATGCGCAGTGCGCCCCCATGGTTCAACTCGAGAGCACCAATATCAAAACCCTCGAGAAAATTGATTTAGATACACTCAAGCAATACGCCGTCAAAGACAGCTTGCTTTAAGTGATGCGTGTCTTGAGTAGAGGTAAGCCAACTACCTCACCCTCGAGCACATCCCCTTTTTTAATGGGGCCGACACCTGCTGGCGTTCCTGAAAAGATTAAATCACCGGGTTGTAGCGTAAAAAGCGTTGAGAGGTAAGCAATCGTATCGGGTACATTCCATATCAACTGATTAAGGTCACCCTCTTGACGCACTTCGCCATTGACCTTCAATCGAATACTGCCCTTTGATGGATGACCACACTCTACTACCGGCACTAAGGCAGAACAAGGAGCAGATTGATCAAATGCTTTGCCGGTGTCCCAGGGCCGTCCCATTTTTTTTGCCTCGCCCTGCAAATCACGCCGGGTCATATCGAGGCCAACGCCGTAGCCATACACGTGATCTAAGGCTTTATCTGCAGCAATATTGGCGCCGCCCTTGCCAATCGCAACCACCATCTCGATTTCGTGGTGCACGTCATTCGATAGACTGGGGTATTGCATATTCGCTCCATCCGTCACAATCGCACTGGCCGGCTTCATAAAAAAGAATGGTGGCTCACGATCGGGATCATGGCCCATTTCTCGGGCATGATCAGCGTAGTTACGACCAACGCAATAAATGCGGTTAACTGCAAAACGGCGGGCATCGCCTAGCACAGGTAAAGATGGCAAAGCGACTGGCTCAATCACCTACTGGGTGCTCATAAAAAACCTTTCTTGACTACATCTACGGATGCGGGTGCTGCGGCATGTCACGATGCCGAACTTTTAAAAAGAGAATACTGCAAGACAAAACGAAGGTAATGGCATTGGCCACAATGATAGGCCACTGACTTAATAGGATGCCGTACACCAGCCACAGAAAAACGCCTAAGGTGAAAAAGCCATACATCGCCAAAGACACGCCGGCTAAATTACGGGTACGCCATGAACGCCACGCTTGGGGCAAAAAGGCGATGGTCGTTAGTACTGCAGCAATCGTGCCAATCGTGTTTGTAAAATCCATGGCTTGATTGTATTGAGCTTTACTTTGCTTGGCCTGAGTCAATTAGGCGCCGAGCTGATCTGCTAAGTGGTTAAAGTCGGTTGCGTGGAACGTAGTCCATCCCTCTCGTGGTAAATCGGGGTTGGCTTTTTTAGGCCCAAATTCCGCTGGACGTTCTATGAATGCGGTTTTTAGACCTAGTGCATGGGCTGCCGCCAAATCATCTTTATGCGATGCAACCAGCATGGTTTGCTCTGGGGGCAGGTCAAATGTTTGGCCAACGCCCAGATAAGTTTCTGGATCAGGCTTGTAGTGCCGAAATACCTCTGCCGATAAAATCAAATCCCAAGGTAAGCCAGCGTTTTTTGCCATATCGGCTAATAAACCTAAGTTTCCATTCGATAAGGTCACGATCGTGAACTTTCGCTTGAGCCGGGTCAAGCCAGAAACGCTATCGGGCCATGCTGCAAGTCGGTGCCAGACTAAATTGAGGTCACGCTTTTGCTCCTCGCTCAGCGAAGAAATTCCAAAATCCAGCAACACCTGATCCAAGATCATGCGATGCAAGTCATCGATGCGCGTCCATGGCAACTCACCCGAACGAACGCGCGCCATGGCTGGACGATAACCGTTACGCCACGCGCTAGCAAAATCAACTGGGTCTAGTGGAAGGCCTAAGCTACTAACTTCACGCACAATCGATCCATGCCAATCCACCACCGTACCAAAGACATCAAATGCCAACACCTTCACTTGGCTGGCGGGGGAAGATGGATTCACGGCAATACTCCTTGGCGGTCTGCTTGATTTAGTATTTTGATTTTAGCTACTTTCGGGCCCGGGCAGTCGTAGCGCGGTAACCCACCTGCTTTGCCGCCAAAGCCTGTAGGGATTGAATGAATTTTTGGATCGGTTTGCTCGCATGGACTTTAGTAGACATCGCCAAATAGAAGGTCTCTTCTTCCAGCGGAACAAAACCCAAACGAAATTGCGATGCGATGTACTTGAGGCCCAGTGCCGCGTCAGCCGTACCAGCCAGGATTGCGGTCGCCACGGCAGTATGCGTAAATTCTTCATGGCGATATCCCCGAATACGATCGCTACGAATCCCTTCTTTTTCGATCAAGGTATCAAGGAGTAAACGTGTTCCAGCACCCTTTTGTCGATTGATAAAGCGCACCTCGGGCCGAGCTAAATCCACCAGTTTTTTTATTCGCAGGGGATTGCCGGTGGCAACCATCAGTCCTTGCGTACGTCTCATCAGTGGATAAGCCATCATGCCCGCACTTTTTAAATGGGCCTGCACTTGCACCAAGCTGTCCTGATCAGGTAAATGAAATCCAGCAATATCGGCATCGCCACTAAGCAGTTTCTCGAGCGCTTGACCGGATCCCATGGTTTGATAATCAATATGAGCGAAGCCATCGATTACCCGCTCAATTAATGGATCGCTACTGCTGCAACAAACCCAGCGCACTGGCCGAGGATTAATCAATGATGAGAGTTCGCCGGATAGCCGCCGCACCTCATCTTGACTGACGCGATCAAAGCGGCGCTCCATTTCAGCGACGGAGTTTAAAAATGATTCTGCTGCTGGGCTAAGCTTTGAGCCATGACCTTTGGTACTAAGCAATAAGGGAGTACCTAGCGCCTTTTCTGCCACCTTGAGTTGATTCCATAGCGTCCGATACGAGACATCGAGCGCCTCTGCTGCCGATTGAATCGTTTTCCCCCGCTGGACCTCCCGCAACAGGGTGGCAATCGAGGATAAATCGGTGGATGCATGGCTTTTACCTGACGATTCCAGCATCAGGACCGGCTTAATCGCAATATTCATAAGAGCTTATATGTAATTTATTGCATATTGATTTATACAATGGAAGCATGAATCATACCAATTACTTTTGAAAGGATGATTCCATGTCGCTTTATAAAAAATACTCTAGCTTTGGCACTGCTGCCCTATTGGCTTTTGGTTTATTAATTGGAAGTGGCCCGGCTACAGCACAAGCCCAAAAAAGCATTCTGGTTTCATCAACTACATCAACTGAGCAGTCCGGTTTATTCGGTCACATTCTGCCGGTGTTCACCAATAAAACAGGCATTGCCGTCAAAGTGGTTGCGGTTGGCACTGGCCAAGCACTGGACATTGGTCGCCGCGGCGATGCCGACGTGGTTTTTGTCCATGACAAAGCAGCGGAGGAGCTATTTGTATCGCAAGGGTTTTCGGATAAGCGGCAAGAGGTAATGTTTAATGACTTTGTTTTGTTGGGACCTAAATCAGATCCAGCCAAAATTGCAGGCGGAAAAGATATTCAAGTTGCGCTCAAGAAAATTGCTGATAGCAAATCAGCTTTTGTGTCGCGCGGCGATAAGAGCGGCACCCATGCAGCAGAGTTGCGTTACTGGAAAGGCGCGGGAGTTGAGGTCAATGCAAACCTGCCTTGGTATAAAGAAACCGGATCGGGCATGGGCCCTGCTTTGAATACCGCATCGGGCATGAATGCCTATATCTTGGCTGACCGAGGCACCTGGCTTTCATTTAAAAATCGGGGTGATCTCGCCATTTTGGTTCAGGGCGATCCCAAGCTATTTAACCAGTATGGTGTGATGTTGGTTAGCTCCGAAAAGTTCCCCAACGTGAAAAAAGCAGATGGTCAGGCCTTTATCAACTGGTTGGTGTCAAAAGAAGGTCAAGATACGATTGCCTCTTATAAAGTGGGCGGCGAACAACTGTTCTTCCCGAACGCAAAATGATGCAGCAGTAAAGATATAAAAAGGCCCGCATTGCGGGCCTTTTGTTTTCATACGGCGCACACTGCGATGCGCACATCATGGTTTACTTCTTTGGCGGTGTTACAAAACCAATCGCCATATCGTCGATGTACTCTACAACCACATCGTCATTTACCTTAAATTTCTCAAGGCCCAATACTTTTTGATCTACCTTAACGGTTTGCTTTTCGCCGCTTGGTAATGTCAATACAGCGGTACGCTTAGCAGCATCAATACTCGTGATCTTTGCAGTAGCAACAATCACATCGGTAATTTCTTCGAATGGCTTCTTAGAGCCCTTGCCTGCAATGGTAACGGTACGTGTTCCACTAACGCCTGGCTTCGCATCTTTAGGCGCAATGGCCAATCCAACTGCCAACGCTTGGGCGTACTCCACTACAAACAAATCGCCTTTCTTGACTTTTTCAAGGTCATTGATCTGCTTACCAACCGTCATGGTTGCGGTATTGCCTTTGTCATCTTTTAAGGTAACGATGCGCTTTTTTACGTCAACAGAATCAACGGTCGATGTCATAACAACCACCTCTGCGGCAACGGGCGCCATCGAAACAGATGAGGCTGCTGGCTTAGCGGGCGCTTGGGCAAAGCTGGTGGCTGCAAATGTAGAGCAGAGAGCGATAAGGGCAATTTTCTTCAAGTGAACTCCTAATGGATGAAGGATCTAAAAAGGCAAAGCAATGGGTGCTTTACTGTGGTTCAGTTTACTAGCCCAGACGATCCCTTTTTGGTCCTGGCTAATTGCCCTTTGGAAATAATCCCAATTGCACTAAATTGGTGCATTTATGATGAAATACGAGCCTTTCAGAAAAATTCAAAATAAATCAAAATTTTTGTTAACTTAATCAAAAGTCAGTGCGTTATTTGCCTCATAGGAGATAAATA
Organism: Burkholderiaceae bacterium; assembly: GCA_947457875.1. Classification (GTDB taxonomy): domain Bacteria; phylum Pseudomonadota; class Gammaproteobacteria; order Burkholderiales; family Burkholderiaceae; genus Polynucleobacter. The sequence continues at coordinate 6,618 of CANGWV010000014.1, read as the reverse complement.
TGCGTAAAAGACTACATAAATGGGCACAAGTAGCCCTGCTGATTCGTGAAACCAAGGCTTCTGGCATCCCTGCCAGCAATTTACTTGACCCTGCGTCGCTGGAGATGCTGCAACGCTATGTCCGCGTGATGGGCGTCCAGTTTGCAGCGCAATTTATGGCTAGCCCCAGTTTTTGCCAAGAATAAGGCGAAGTTAACTGTTCGGCACTAAGCCGATAGTGAAACAAAAGGCCCTTTTAGGGCCTTTTATTCATCTTGATCGGTACACTTTGGGAATGACTTCAATGACCCCCATCTCTCAGGCCGATGAATCGCTCAACGCTTTCTTGGTCGAACCCGAAACTCTACTAAGCTCTTTTACGGGGCTAGATGGCCTGATTATTGATGCGCGCTCACCGCAGGCCTATGCTGCAGGGCATATTCCCGGAGCCATTTCCGTTTCTACCTACGATTATTTTGTCCCGAATACTAAACCCGAAGGCATGCGCGCTTTTGCCAGTCAAGCAGCAGCCCTCTATGGCGCCGCTGGCATCTCCATGGATACACCCGTATTGGTCTATGACGACGATACCGGGGTGCGCGTTGCCAGGGAATGCTGGTTACTGGAATACCTTGGGCATCGTAATGTGCGCTTACTGCATGGCGGCCTAAACGCCTGGCAGCAGTGTGGCGGCCCAATCGGCACCCAATCTGACTCAAGTACAGCGCAGCAGTTTGCAATTCAACACCATAGTGCTGGCTTTGTATCTGCGGATGAGATTAAATCTGAACTGGATCACCCAAAGCGCGTAGTCATTGATGTGCGCGATGAGTTAGAGCACGATGGCCTGGATCACACCGCTTGTTGTGAGCGCCGTGGTCATGTCCCTGGTGCGGTTTGGCTTCATTGGTCAGTATTTTTAGAGCAGGGGCGCTTTAAATCAGGAGAAGCAATTCGGGCTTTGTTGCACAGTCGCGGTATTCGAGCGGATGATGAACTAGTGCCCTACTGCCATCGCGGAGCCCGCTCAGCGAATACGTATTGGGCGCTGCGTTTGGCTGGATATGCGCAGGTCCGAAATTACATCGGCTCGTGGCACGAATGGTCGGCTAGGACGGAGCTGCCGCTAGAGCTTGGGCACAGGCAAAGCCGCTAGACCACGCCCATTGAAAGTTATGGCCTCCAAGGTGGCCAGTAACATCAACGCATTCGCCAATAAAGTACAAACCTGGATGTGCTTTTGCCATCATCGTTTGACTATCCAGCGCTTTGGTATCAACGCCGCCGAGCATCACCTCTGCTTTTTTCCAGCCTAGGGTGCCAGCAGGCTTCACCGTCCACTGCTGCAAGACCGCTTTAAGTGCTTGCCGATCTTTTTTTCCAACCTCCGCCCACTTGCGACCGAGCAAGGAATGCTGCTCTGCAAATGCTTTTGCCAAACGCTGTGGCAAGACCATCGCCAAAATCGTTTCCGTTTGCTTTAAGCGATTATCTGGGTCATCGAATAAGGTATCGCAGTTAAATAGCTTGCCTTTAACATCATGTGCGCCCAGCCAATTGACTGCGATGGACTCCCCTTCGATCCAATAGCTACTCGCTTGCAATACTGCGGGTCCAGATAAGCCCTTGTGCGTGATGAGCAGGTCTTCCTGAAAATCGCCGTGTCCATAACGCTGTGCTTTGGTGCCAGCGGAAATTCGTACGGGCACACTAAGACCAGCGAGCGTACTCAGGTGAGTGAATTCATCGGATGTAAAGGAAAGCGGCACTAAAGCTGGGCGTACTGGCGCAATCGGCAGGGCAAACTGCTTGGCAATGTCTAATGCGTAATCCGTCGCGCCAATCGCCGGCACAGGTAGTCCGCCTGTGGCCATCACGACGGCTTTGGCGCGCTCGGTACCTTGGTTTGTTTTGACTTCCCAAGTTGAATTTACAGATTGAATCTGCTCAACCGATACGGGATTACGAATCGTGACGCCGCCCTGCTTACATTCGGCAAAGAGCATGGCAATAATGTCTTTCGCAGAGTCGTCGCAAAAGAGTTGGCCCTGATGTTTTTCATGGTGCGGTATGCGGTAGCGTTTTACTAGTCCAATAAAATCAGAAGACGAATAGCGCGCTAAAGCGCCTTTCACAAAATGGGGATTGCAGGATAAGAAATGCGCTGGAGTGCTACTGATGTTGGTGAAATTACAGCGACCGCCGCCGCTAATCCGAATCTTTTCGCCAAGCACGGCAGCATGGTCTAACACCAAGACTTTTTTACCAAGCTGGCCAGCAATGCCGGCGCAAAAGAGCCCCGCTGCACCCCCTCCAACAACAATCGCATCCCATGGGGCGCTCAATTGAGTTCGTACCACTGCGCAATGTAGTCCCAAGCCTCTTGGGCACTATCGACAAAATGAATTAACTTCATGTCGGCCGCATCAATCACGCCATAGTCAATTAACTTTTGAAACCCCAACACCTCATCCCAAAAGGACTTGCACACCAAAATAATGGGAAAGCGCTCAACCTTGTTAGTTTGCATGAGCGTAACGACTTCAAACAATTCATCCAAAGAGCCAAAGCCACCCGGATACACCACAATGCTGCGTGCCCGAATCATGAAATGCATTTTGCGCAAGGCAAAGTAATGAAAGCGTACGCTCAGGCCCGGGGTCAAGTAGGGATTGGGTGTTTGTTCGCGCGGCAGGCTGATATTAAAACCAATCGATAGGTCTCCCAACTCAAAAGCGCCTCGATTGGCCGCCTCCATGATGCCGGGGCCACCACCAGTACAGATCACTAGCTTATCGGGATTAGCCTCTTGCTTTACATTGTATTGCGCAACTAAGTTACCAAAGCGCCTGGCTGACTCATAAAAATGCGTGCCTTTTTGGGCTTTTTCGGCGGCACTTTTTTCGGCTGGTGTTTTTGCTTGCGCAAGCATTTCTGCAGCGCGCTCGGAACTATGAAAGCGGGTTGAACCAAAAACCACAACAGTATTCTCGATGCCCATTTCGCGGAGCAATAAATCGGGCTTTAACAGCTCGAGCTCAAAACGAATACCTAGGGTTTCGCGGCGGGATAAAAAAGCATCGTCGTCGTATGCGAATTTATAAGAGTCGTGCGCCTGGCTCAAACCTGGCGCAGCAGCGCTGGGCTCGGAAAGCTTTGCTAAGTCAGTAATGCTAACTGGGGTGTTGCGGCGGAGCGTATTGCCCATAACCAATCCAATGCAGTCGGAATAGACCCATTGTAGTCAGATTAAAGCGAGCAATCCTCAATCTGATTGAGTACCGGCACGGTGACATGAGTCCAATGCAACTCGCGCTGAATCGCCGCCGCTAGGGCATGGGAGGACTTCTCCTCACCGTGGGTTACAAACACTTTCTGGGGGACTTTTTTGAAACCCTTCAACCACTTTAAAAGGCCGGACTGATCGGCATGGGCAGATAGGCCGCCAATCGTGTGAATGGATGCCCTCACCGCGACTTCTTGATGCATTACCCGAATCGAAGCAGACCCATCCACCAATCGACGCCCTAAACTGCCTTGCGCCTGAAAACCCGTAATCACTACCGCATTTTGAGCGCGGGGTAAGTTCCACAATAAATGGTGCAAAACACGCCCCGCATCGCACATCCCGCTAGCAGAAATAATGATGGCGCCGCCCTTAACCCGATTGAGAGCCTTGGATTCTTCCACGTCGGCAATAAAGCGCAAATGCAATGCGGCTGGATTTTCTTTAAGCCAAGCAAACGTGGATTGCGATTCTGGATCGAGCTGCGCAAAAAATTGTTCGGTCAATCGGGTTACGGCGGTCGCCATCGGCGAATCAACCCATACATGTAAATTGGGTAGGCGGCCGCGCCGCACCAAATCAATCAAGACAAACAGGACTTCCTGCGTGCGTCCCACTGCAAAAGCCGGCATCACAATATTGCCGTGCTCTGCCATCACTTTACAAATGACGCCAACTAACTCATCTTCGGTATCAGCCATGGTGCGATGCAGGCGATCGCCATAGGTGGACTCCACCACCACGATATCGGCGGATTCGATGACCTCAGGGTCTGGCATGAGGGGGCGCCGCTGCATGCCAAGGTCTCCAGAGAAAACGCAGCGCTTGGACTTTGCCCCTGTCTCTTGAATATCCAGTACAGCGATCGCTGAACCGAGAATATGACCCGCATTGTAAAAACTCAGTCGCAATCCTGAAAATAGCTCGATACTTTGGTGGTATTCCACAACACGTATCTGCGATAAGGCAATCTCCACTTCCTTAGCGCTGTATAAGGGCTCGGGAACAGTACCCCGCCACTTGCCTTGTTTGATTTTTTTAGCAGCCCGCTCACTATCGGCCAGTTGAAGATGCGCACTGTCAGGCAACATAATTTTCAGGAGTTCAAAGGTAGCGCCGGTGCAGTAAATGGGGCCCTTAAAGCCGCTCGCGCATAACCTGGGTAACAAGCCGCTGTGATCTATATGGGCATGGGTCAATATGACGCAATCTAGCTCGGATGGTGGGATGGGTAAAACACCTTGATTTTTTTCCAGCGCCTCACGACCGCCTTGAAACATTCCATAGTCGACAATCACGCGGCGACTGCGGTTGACTACGTTCATCTCGAGTAGGATTTTGGATCCAGTGACTTCACCGGCGGCGCCTAAAAACTGCATTCTCATATCGCTCTAATCCCCAGTACTAAATCGACTGTTTGTGCATTTACCAGCCTATACTTTCAGCATACACTGACATTACACATGAGCCAAAACAATCTTACCGCTGAGCTACTAAACGCATTGCCCTTCGCCAAAAAACTGCAGCGGCTTCCCGATACCAATAAAGCCCACTCCGGAAAAGTGCTGTGCATTGGCGGATCCGTTGGCATGGCTGGCGCCCTCCTGCTCACAGCAAAATCAGCCCTACATAGTGGTGCTGGTTACGCCATGCTGTGTATGCTGGATAGCCATTCGGCGCACGCACTTGCAGAACGACCTGAGCTGATGATTGAGAGTGCGCAAGTGACCAACCTGGAGTGCGATCCCACCGCACACTTGCAACGTATACAGCCCAATGTGATTGCGATTGGTCCTGGACTGGGCTCCACGCCACTAGCAAAAGCATGGCTAGGTGCAGTTCTGAGAGACTATGCAGCCGTGTCTTCGCTGCACGCAATCGTCTTCGATGCGGATGCACTCAACTTAATTGCAGCGGATGAGGCCTTAGGCGCAGCGCTTCAGAACTGCAAACTACCTTGCATCTTGACGCCCCACCCTGGCGAGGCGGCACGCTTACTACACAGCAGCAGTGCGGAAATTCAGGGCAATCGCGCAGGCAGTCTGAGCTCACTCGTGGCCTGGAGCAAGCACATTGTGATTCTGAAAGGTCAGCACACCCTTCTTGGTTCGCCAGCCGAGGCAATGCGAGTATGCAATCGCGGCAATCCGGGTTTGGCAGTGGGTGGTACGGGCGACGTCTTAACCGGACTGATCGCCTCCTTGGTGGCCCAAGGCATGGATAAGAAGCTCACCCCTTGGGAGGCGGCTTGCCTTGGCGTTGAGGTGCATGCCCTTGCAGCGGATCAATTACGCGCTAAATTAGGCGGGCCGATTGGCATGACCCCAAGCGAACTCATCCTGGAAATACGACAGGTACTCAACGACCTGCTATAAAAGCGGCATGTCTTTTTTTTCAAGCACAGAACAGCGGCGACTTTACCTCATCGGCATCCTCATGGCCGGAATGGGGTCGATCCTTTTTTCTGGTAAAGCCATCTTAATTAAGTTGGCTTATTCGTATGGAACAGATCCAGAGACCTTACTGGCCTTGCGCATGATCTTTGCGCTACCCCTATTTTGGGCCTTGTACTATTGGCAAGCGCGCAGTAAGCCGATGAGCCCCATATCCAAGCTTGATACGCTCAAAGTATGCGGTCTCGGATTTATAGGCTACTTTCTATCGAGTTACCTTGATTTTTTAGGGCTGCAATACATTTCCGTGGGGCTTGAGCGCATTATTTTGTACCTCACTCCTACGCTCGTTTTATTAATTTCTTTTTTTGTTTTCAAGAAGCAAATATCCAGAATTCAGTGGTTAGCACTGATTACCGGCTACATTGGTGTCACATTGGTTTTTATTCAGGATGTGGCAATCCTCGGTGGCAATGCCTGGCTAGGAATGGTCCTGGTTTTTGCCAGTACCTGTGCCTATGCGACCTATATGATTGGTTCTGGCGAGATGGTACGGCGCATTGGTAGCGTTCGCTTGGTTGTATTTGCTAGCTCTGCTTCGGCAGTATGCAGCATCATCCAAATTCTGTTTTATAACCCAAGCGCCATTTTTACCCAGGCGCCCGAAATTTATGGGCTGAGCATCATTAATGCCAGCATCTGCACAGTTGTACCAATGACGATGATCATGGTCGCCATCAATCGCATTGGCTCACCTTTGGTAGCGCAAGCTGGCATTGTTGGGCCGATTGCCACTATTTTTATGGGCTGGCTAGTGCTCTCCGAAACGGTCAGCTTACTTCAGCTGGGCGGCATGCTTATCGTCATCGTTGCGATGTGGCTACTCGTCAAAAATGATCCCACGGATAAAGTAGTTTTAGCCAAATCCACTGAGGTGGATGGCCGCTGAGCACTGGTATT
>CANGWV010000013.1 GCA_947457875.1 Burkholderiaceae bacterium | reverse complement strand
GGTGCAAACCCCACCGTCAATACTTTAGTGACTAAGCTTTATAACAATGTCCTTAATAGAGCCCCCGATGCGGGAGGCTTAGCCTTTTGGCAAAATAAGCTGAGTAATGAAGGCTGGACTACAGCCGATGTTCTGGGCTTTTTCTCCACCTCAGGGGAAAACGTCACCAACGTTACTCCCTTAATTGCCAATGGCATTCAGTACCAGCAGTTTGTGGGGTAGGGATTGGCTAGTTACTTTTCTCAACAGACGATTAAGTTAAGCTCTCCAGCAATCAATACGTATCAAGAGTCTCAATGGAATGGAGACATCAATAACGATGGCGTCGTTGATTTTATTCTACAGAATAAAGCGCCAATTACTAACGGCAACACGACATTACGAATTCAGACTAGCTCGTCTACAGGATATGTAGAAACCAAGTTATTCTTAAATGGAAGTGAATTTACAGTTCAAAATCCCGAAGTTCTGATCGCTGACTTTACGGGCGATGGCACAAATGATTTGGCCATCTTTGATGCGGGAATTTACGATTGGGGGGTTAGGCTTAATTTAGGCCTGACTCCACAACTTTTTGTTGGGAATGGCAAAGGGGACTTTATAGCCTCATCCCAGTTCATAGATGCCATTAGTAAAAAGATTGTGCCTATTCCATCAAACGGAAATCTGGGTGGGATTCAGACGGACACCACGATTGGGATAAAGGATGTGGCGTTTTCCGACATCAATCGGGATGGATTGATTGATATCTGGGTTGAATGCACCGGTAGTAAAAACATGACAAGCCATTTTCTAATGAACCGTGGCTCGTATTTTGAGGTTGATATTAATAATAGGATTGATAAAGTCTTATTTTTTGGACCTTTATCAACCGATTATTTTCGTTATGGCATGGGGGAGTTGCTTGATGTTAGTGGGGATACGTTTCCCGATCTTTTTTTGGGGCAAATCCGGGATAACCACATTACGCATATCAATCAAACAAGCCTATTGCTCATCAATGATGGTAACGGCTATTACCCCTCAAGTAAGGCTATTAAATTAACTGTACCAAATTTTTATTATGGGTATACCTCTGTACAAGGGGTAGATAGTTTTGATATCAATCGTGATGGCTTAAAAGACCTAGTCATATTGCATACACGCAATGATGATGTATCTGGGCCCTTAGTAGAAAAAGCTTGGACAGGAAGTTATTACCAAATTTTTATACAAAATAGCGATGGGCAATTTATAGACAGAACGTTGACATATTTTCCAGATCAGAGTGCATGGTCCACCACAAGTAATCAGTCAGCAAAAGGGATAAGCCATGCCGACCTTAATGCAGATGGATGGAATGATTTAATTATTGACTATGCGGGGATTAAAAATAATACACAGTTGCCACAATATTTTTTAAATAATAATGGCGCTCAATTTCTTGTGGGCGATGCAAGCCTGCTCTATGGAACCATTTCACCTGCAGTCAATTTAAAATCGATTAATGCGAATAGCGATTCATATTTAGACTTTTATAGATCACTGACAAATACCGATGGCTCAGGAAGTATTGTGCTTTTGCTAGGCAATGAGTCGCTTGGGGTTGCGGTACCCGCTTTTATAAATGGCAGTATTTTCAATGACGTATTAAAAGGCGGCGCACTGAATGAAACGTTTTATGGGAATGAGGGGAAAGATTACGTAGACGGTGGCAGTGGTACTGATACCGTGAGATTTGATGGTGCGCAAGTCCAATTTATTGTCTCTAAGACTGGCGAGGGCCTAGTTGTTGCTGACCAAAAAGGCTCAAATGGTACTGACACCCTAACCAATATTGAGCGTCTCCAATTTGCCGATGCCACTATTGCCTTCGATATTGGCGCCAACCAAATCGCGGGTTCAGGCTATATGCTCTATAAAGCCGCCTTTAACCGTACACCAGATGCTGGCGGCCTTGGCTTTTGGATTAATAAGATGGATACGGGCATGAGTTACAGCTCGGTAGCCCAAAACTTTGTCAATAGCGCCGAATTTAAGACCGCCTTTGGGGGTGCTAACCCAACTGTTAATACGCTTGTCACAAAGCTCTACAACAATGTTTTGAATAGAACCCCCGATGCAGGCGGCTTAGCGTTTTGGCAAGGCAAACTCAGTAATGAAGGCTGGACTACAGCCGATGTTCTCGGTTTCTTCTCGACTTCTGGTGAAAATGTCACGAACGTTACCCCCTTAATTGCCAATGGCATTCAGTACCAGCAGTTTGTGGGGTAGGTGGGTTGTAAAGAAGTTTCATTTAAAACCTTGGCAGCATTAATAGGACTCTCAGCAAAAAGAATAGTTCAATCTCGGAAGGCTAGAGAGTCCTAATCATTCAATGCATGAGCCAAGAAAAGCCTTGTGTCTTACTCTTCATGCGGAAATAAATAAGCATAGCTGAGATTGCTTAAGCTCAATGTCGCCAAGGATATTGAACCGTTATTCTTATTGCTTTTTGTTCAGTGCAAATACTCTGCATATGAGTACAGACAAGAATCAATATATTAGCAACGTTTACGCCAGTTGCTGGAGCCTAGACAGTAAAAGGACTTTGCTCTACGCCACAAACTGCTGATACTGAATCCCGTTAGCTATGAGCGGCGTTACATTAACGATATTCTCATTCGATGTAGCAAAGTACCCCAATACATCGGCTGTAGTCCAGCCCGTATTCAATTTATCTTGCCAAAAGGCGAGGCCAGCTGCATCGGGAGCTCTGTTGAGGACATTGTTGTAGAGCTTGGTCACTAAGGTATTCACGGTGGGGTTAGAACCCCCAAAGGCAGCCTTAAACTCGGCGCTATTGACAAAGTTCTTCGCAACATCGCTATAGCTCATGCCACCATCCATCCTATTAATCCAAAAGCCAAGGCCGCCGACATCGGGCGTGCGGTTAAAGGCCGCTTTATAGATCATGTAACCGGAGCCAGCAGTTTGATTGGCGGCAATATCGAGGGCAAGGACGGTATCAGAAAAACGTATGCGCTCAACGTTCACTAGCGTATCGATGCCATCGCGGTCGGCAGTGGTATCGGTAAGGATACGTGATGGGAGCCGGCTGGTGCCAGAAGGATCGGTTCGATCAAGGGTTGTACTTATCGAAACGGTGTAGTCTCTCATTGCTCCGCGGAAGATTGCCGTATCAATTCCACCCTTGCCATCAAAATAATCGTTCCCGCCAAAGCCTGTAAACACATCGTTCTTGATGCCGCCCCGTACTTGATCACTGCCGCCATTAGAGGAATCGGATCCAGTAAAAGTTGCGCCTTTATCAATTAAGCTGATGAGGTTGTTATATTGCAGCGCAGCTTGGGCACGTTGGGCGGTAAGAATTGCAGCCGTTGGTGGGTTTACTGTGCTGTCAGTGACGCCAAATAAGGTATTGTCAACGCCAGCCCCATAGGTAATTGTTTCTGATAAGGCACCGTTTACAAACAACTTAAAGCCCGTGACCGATCCTTTCACCGCAGCAATAGTGGTGTTGGTATTGCTGTTGGCGGTTACCGTAAAAGTGCCAGTCGCTAAGAAGGTGTAGGTATTCCCATCGACCGGAGTTGCTACGTAACCGGATAAGGAGGTGGTACTGGTTTGGACTCCTGGAGTAACCACGTAGGCTGAAGCCATCGTCGGGGTGAAATGATTGACGTTGACGCTGGCCGCTGCGCTGCCAACAGCGATGTTTGAAAAAACGGTGGCAACTTGCGCAGCAGTCGCGCCAAGAGAGCCCGCGGTAAAGGTCAGTCCAGCGATTGCTAGCGTTTGCCCTGCGGTCATGTTTTGAAAAGTAACTGCGGCAGTTTCCGTTCTGACGACGGCTACACCATCGGTGACTGCAATCGTGGGTGCTGAGGCTGCAATTGAAACAGTGCCGAGTAAATTTTCAACGTTGGTATTCACTGTCGTACTTGTAAAGGCCACTGCCGCGCCAGTAGCAGCGGCGCTTGTCCAACTGGCTGAGGTGCCTGAGGTGAAGGTACCGCCGGCAGCATCATTTAGGGATTTAGCAGCATTGACTGCGGCAAAGCCAGTGCCCGCATTGATGCTAGCAAACGCACTGGCCAGCTGGGCTGCTGTGACGCCAGATGATCCAGCGGTAAAGGTGAGACCAGCAAGCGTTAGGGTTTGACCCGAGGCTAGCGCTTTAAACGTCACGGTGGAGACTTCGTTACCCGCGCCGCTGCCGTCAACAACAGCATAGGTCGGGGGTGAGGTAGTGCCTACGGCCTGTGTACTCGACAGATTTTCTTGGTTGGAGTTAATGGTCGTGCTGGTAAAAGTCACGTCCGAACCGCTGGCGGCACCAGAAGCCCACGCTGTAGAAGTCCCTGCTGTAAATGTGCCACCTGCTGCATCATTTAATGTTTTGCTGGTGTTGATGGCTGCCGCTGCTGTGTTATTCGCAATACTAGAAAAAGCGCTAGCCAGTTGTGCGGCGGTTGCGCCGCCAGTGCCGGCAGTAAATGTTAATCCAGCGATAGTAATAGTTTGACCGGCTGCCAAGGGCCTAAATGTCACAACAGCGGTCTCAGTGCTGAGAGGGGCGCCGTCGGTAACCACGATGGTTGGGGCAATGGCAGGCGTAGAAGGCGTTGCCACCAAATTGGCAACATTGGTGCTAGCGGTAGTGCTGGTAAAGGTGAGCGCGTTTCCGGAAGCGGCGCCAGTTGTCCAAGCAGCAGAACTTCCGGCGGTAAAAGAGCCGCCACTGAGGTCGCCTAAGGTTTTGGTGGCCGTTAGGTTATTAATAACCTGATTGAAAAAAACCTGCTGTACATAAACCATAACAACTGCACCTTTTAATTAGAAACCACACTTACCAGGAGGCTTAGCTCAATTGCTCTCATTTTGGGCGCAAAGGAAATAAATTCATATATCTATAACGGCATTTTATAGTCTTTTGTTTAACAGAACGCATCCCCTCTCATCGGATCATGGATGGTCAAATGTGCAATCCGAAATGAGCCAGAATCTGCGTGGCTTTTGCACGATTTTTGCGAAAACAAGGGGCTTTTTAGGGTAAAAAATTGCATAAATTCCCCAGTTTTGAGCGGTGCTAGGCGCTTGCGGGCAGTTTCTAAGCCTCAATTATTTAAATTACGGGGAAATAACGTAAAAATGGGCTGGTAGGCATTAAGCCTAGCTTTAAATCCGAGTAAAATTAGTGCTTTTAGATTTAGCTCCTTATAGAAGGTTTAGTAATGAAATTGACCAACCTATTGTTTCTATCGTGTGGATTGCTCTTGAGTGCATGTGCTACCTCATACCAATATCAACCCGCAGCAGATAGCAAAAAGTTCTTTGCAGACAAGCTTGGCTGTGAAACGCAGTACACCCTTGGTTTCAATATTTGGGGTAATAAGGTTTATGGCAATATTTACCAAGAGGGCCCAGCCCGTGACTGCATGCTTGCCAAAGGGTATCAGTCATTAAACTAGGTTTAGTTCTCGTTTAATTTTGCAGCCGTTTAAACGCTGCCCCTTTAGCTCATCTGGTAGAGCAACTGATTTGTAATCAGTAGGTGGTCTGTTCGAGTCGGACAAGGGGCACCACTTTCTTGCAGCAATTTCAGCAAGCCCTCACGTCTTCATTGTAATTGGATCGGCATCGCTGTACTCCAAAAGACTCAAGCAATACGCTCTATTTGCGGGTGCCGTTTGGTTTATTTTAAAAGGGCGTTGACGGCCAGCAAATCCTGATCGGTAAGCGCTGCGGCTTGGGCTTTGAGTCTCAAGGCATTGAGGATGGTGTCGTACCTGGCTTTGTACAGCGTTGCTCTGGTGGTAAAGAGGGCATCGAGCGCAATGAGCACATCCAGATTAATTAAGGTGCCCACATCAAAACCCAGTTGACTCGATGCCAAGGCAGAAGCCGATGATTTTTCGGCGGCCTCAAATGCCTTGACGGTAGCAAGGCCACCATAAAACCCGGTAAAGGCTTGGCGCGTTGCCTGCGCAGCGGTTCTGCGCAGATTGTCATAATCCGATTTAGCCTTATCCAGTAGCGCTGCCCGTTGCCGAATCACGGAGTTGTTAAACCCACCCGAGAAAATCGGCAAACTCATCTGCAGCGCAATGGTGTTGTTAAAGATATTCTGCGTAGTCGACGGATTGAAGTTGGTGGGGGAGCCATTGGCAGCATTAAAGCCAGTTGTGCCGACAAAGTTGACCGTGGGGTAGTTTGCTGCCAAAGAGCCCCGATAGGAGCTTTGGGCAATTTGAACATTGAGCTGACTGGCGAGTACCCCATAGTTAGCTGCTTCCGCCTGCTTGACCCAGTCATCCAATTCTTGACCAGGCGGCAGTTTGGGATTGACGCTGTCTGCAATCGGAATGCCTTTGGCATCCTTTACTTTGGCTCTTGGGTCAGCAACTACCCCTTCAATTTTGGCGTCTTTTGCTAGTGGCTTTAGGGGTGGTACTGGGTGTCCCACAATCTGCTCGAGCACACCACGCCTGACGATTAATTCTGCCTGAGCAGCGGTTTCTTGGGCATTAGCAAGATCAAAACGGGCCTGCGCGTCATTGGTATCGACAATGGTTGCTGAGCCAACTTCAAACTTCGATTGGGCGGCTTGGAGCTGCTGCTTAATCAAGGCCTTTTTATTCTGGAAGAGTTCGACGTTGTCTTTTGCCGTGAGCACATCAAAGTAGGCTTGTGATACCCGAATCACTAAATCTTGCTGGGCTTGCAAAAACTGCAAGTCCGCTACTTTGGTGACGAGATCACCTTGTTTGAATACCTCTAGCGCAGCAGCATTAAAAACCGGCTGGGTTAAGCTGACCGTATAGCTCTTTTGATCAAAGATACGGCTATTGCCTTCGCCATGTTGGAAAAACCGAGTAGCAGTGGGGTTGGCCGATACCTGCGGCAACAGAGTCGATAAGCCTTGCCAATAAATTTCTTTATTCGCGGCGTAGTTAAAGCGGGCACTATTTAATACCGGATCATTAAATGCCGCTTCTTGATAGAGGCGCATGAGGTCCATATTGGGACCAAAATTGACGGCATCCCTTGGATTACTGCTGAAATTACTAAAGGCAGGAACCCTACTGGAGGCCGGCGCTGTTAATGCTGGCGGCAAGGAGAGGTTTTGATTGCCTTGAACCGTACTGGGTGCATTAGCGGAAGCATCGGGCAGCACAGTAACTTGACCGGCTATCGGCGCATTGCGGCTTTGATTTGAATTGACTACTTGTGCCAAAACGCTTGCAGGAGAGGCCAAGACAAGCGCACCCCAAATGCCGGTGCTCATTACGCGCTGGAGGAGGCGGTGCTTAAGGTGAGTGGGAGCTGAAAAAAACGGCAAGGTCATTCAAATTGGCATTGGCAAAAAAAAAGATCAAAAAAGAGTATTTGAGCCTTCAGTTTAAGGCTAAACCGCCTGCCAGTACCGAAGTCCACTACCCTAGATTAGGCCTCCTATTTTCCTGGGCTGCGATATGGGCTTGAAATTGCCGGCAGGCCTTAAAATTAGGCAATGGATCTATTACTACTGGGCAAAGCCCTTATTCTGGGTATTGTGGAAGGGCTAACGGAATTTCTGCCGATTTCCAGTACGGGGCACCTCATCTTGGTCGGAGATTTACTGGGCTTTAACGATGAGCGTGGCAAAGCCTTTGAGGTGATTATTCAGTTTGGTGCTATTTTGGCAGTTTGCTGGGAGTTTCGTAGCAAGCTGTGGTCTGTTGCTTCCACCATTAAGACGAGCAGTGCATCGCAGCGCTTTGTGGTCAATGTCCTAATTGCCTCGATTCCAGCTATGAGCTTAGCGCTGCTCTTTGGTAAATACATTAAACAATTTTTATTCTCACCGGTACCCGTTGCCATGGCATTTATTGGTGGCGCTCTGATTATTTTCTGGGCGGAGAGTCGCCAAAAGCAAATGGCAGACGTCAGCAGTAGTGCAGATAAAACAGCGAAATCAGGCAGAAGGGTAATTGCATCGGTAGACGACTTAAGGCCGCTAGATGCCTTGAAGGTGGGCTTAGCGCAGTGTGCTGCGCTCATACCCGGAACGTCCCGCTCAGGCGCTACCATCATTGGCGGCATGCTCTTTGGTTTACCCAGAGCAGTTGCAACCGAGTTCTCTTTTTTCTTGGCCATTCCGGTGATTGGCGGGGCAACGGCCTATGAGCTTTTGAAGCTCTGGATCAATCCCATTCAAACCAGTGGTGCAGAGGCCATGCATTTTGGCTGGGCAATTGCAGTCGGTTTTGTAGCCGCCTTTATCTCCGCCTTTATTTGTGTACGCTGGTTAATTCAGTATGTGGCTTCCCATACCTTTGTGCCATTTGCCTGGTACCGCATCATCTTTGGGGTGGTGGTACTGATTACGGCCTATACGGGCTTAGTGGCGTGGTCTTAGCCAGCTTGCATTTGTTTAAAAAAAGGTAGTAAAATGCAACCTTAAGTAATAAAATAAAACTAATTACTATCGGAGCAAATTATCATGCCTATTGCAATCAAATTATCTGACTTGTTGATTGAAGATGCAAAGCCCTATGCTCAGGCAATGCATAGATCTGTTCCAAAACAAATAGAGTATTGGGCTCGCTTAGGTAAGGTTGCCGAGGAAAATCCTGACTTACCAATTAACATGCTACAAGACATGCTTGTGAGTATTGAAGAGGTAAAAGCTGGCAATCTAAAAGAGTATCAATTTGGATGATTGTTCTAACTACACCACGTTTTGATAGGGCAATAAAGAAGATATCACCTCATGAAAAAAAAGCCATTGATCAGGTTATTCGGGAAATTATTGGTAATCCCCAAAAGGGCGAAATGAAAAAAGGTGATCTAGCTGGCACAAGAGTTTATAAGTTTAAGTTTAATAACCAACAAATGCTCCTAGCTTATTCAGTTAGTCTAGATACAACTAAGATGGTGTTAATGGGGTATGGCGTGCATGAAAATTTTTATCGAGATCTAAAGCGATAAAAACTTGAGTAAAAGTGTACATGTAATCCAACATCGCATGTAAACATAATGTCCATAAAATCTCCCCCACTTGAATCAGAACCTAAATAATTCGATGAACATCGCAATCGACGCCCTCACTAACAATATCCAATTGGCTTTGGCGCCAGTGTTTTTGCTTACTGCAGTGGCTACCTTGGTTAGCGCGATTTCGACTCGGCTAGCAAGAACAGTTGACCGAATGCGTTTTGTCCAGAATGCCTTGTATGGCAATCAAGCCCTTTCTGAAAAGTTGCGCATGCATTATGAGATTGAGTTACGGGAATTCAAGATGCGGGGCCGCTTATGCACCGTTGCCATCTTCTTTAATGTGCTTAGCGGCGTGTTGATTTCCTTAACGGTACTCGAGTTGTTTTTCTTTCAGACTGGCTCGGTCGCACTTCTGCAGACTGGCTATGTGGTTGCGACTTTTGTATTGGGCTTAATCTCCTTTATGACCTCCCTACTCATTGTCTTGGCAGAGGTAATGTATGCCTACCGCTCGGCGAGTTGGGATATGCCACCATCATGAACACGGCAGTTATTTATTACCCCATAGAATTAGGTCGCCCCATTTTTTTCTGGAATACCCCATGATTAAGAATCCCGCCTCAACTAACACCATTAGCGCCAAGAAAATCCTCATCACCGGCGGCGCTGGCTTTTTAGGTTCGCACCTCACCGAGAAACTACTCTCGACAGGTAATGACGTGTTGGTGGTGGATAACTTCTTCACGGGTAGCAAGCAAAACATTGCCCACCTATTGGATAACCCCCGTTTAGAAGTGATGCGCCACGATGTGACCTTTCCACTGTATGTGGAAGTCAATCAGATCTATAACTTGGCCTGTCCTGCATCGCCGGTGCATTACCAGTATGACCCGGTGCAAACCACCAAGACCAGTGTGCATGGCGCGATCAATATGCTGGGCCTGGCTAAACGCACCCGAGCCACGATCCTGCAAGCCTCCACCAGTGAGGTGTATGGCGATCCTGAAGTGCACCCCCAGCCAGAAAGCTACTGGGGAAGAGTGAATCCGATTGGCATTCGGTCTTGCTACGACGAAGGTAAGCGCTGCGCCGAAACCCTCTTTTTTGATTACCACCGCCAGCACCAGCTCGACATTAAGGTGGTGCGTATTTTTAATACCTATGGCCCGCGCATGCACCCCAATGACGGCCGAGTCGTGAGCAACTTCATTGTGCAAGCCTTGCAAGGTAAAGACATCACCATTTATGGTGATGGGCAACAAACCCGCAGCTTTTGCTACGTCGACGATCTGATTGATGCCATGGTCAAAATGATGAACTCGGAAGCTGGCTTTACTGGGCCCGTGAACACTGGCAATCCAGGCGAGTTCACCATGCTGCAGCTGGCTGAAACGATTCTGCGCCTCTCCAATAGCAAATCCAAATTGGTCTTCGCGCCACTGCCATCGGACGACCCTAAGCAGCGCCAACCCGACATCACCCTTGCCAAAGCCAAGCTTGGCTGGGAGCCCAAGGTGAATCTTGAGGATGGTCTGAAAGAGACGATTGGGTACTTTAAAGCCCTCTTGGCCAATACATAAGCCACGTCGCACGAGCGTACTTTGTGGAAAATAAATCGAGTCATGTGAGCACGGTAGGCCAGGCCGATCGCACCGATCGCATTCGGTCTTTTGTGCTGCGCGCAGGGCGCTTAACTGCCGGCCAGCAGCGCGCGCTCGATGACTTGGGGCCCCAGTTTTTAGTGCCTTTTCAGCATCAACCATTCGATTGGACGAGCGCATTTGCCCATTTGAGTAGGGGTAGCTCAGGCGGAACCCGCCCCCGCATTTTGGAGATTGGTTTTGGTATGGGCGAGACTACCGCTGCCATTGCCCAGTTGCGGCCGGAGGATGACTTTTTGGCGATTGAAGTGCATTTACCGGGAGTGGGTGCATTACTTAAGCGCATTGGAGAGGCAGGCCTCACTAATTTGCGTTTAATTCGGCACGATGCGGTCGAGGTACTCGAGCATATGATTGCTGAAAATTCCTTGGATGGCATCCACATTTATTTTGCAGATCCGTGGCATAAAAAACGCCACCATAAGCGTCGCTTAATACAGCAGCAATTCGTGGAACTATTGGCATCGCGCATTAAGCCTCGCGGATATTTGCACTTAGCAACCGATTGGCACAACTATGCTGAGCAAATGCTACTGGTTCTCAATCGCCAAGCGAGTTTGCAAAACACATCCACCCAACGCGTGCACATTGAAACCTTCACTAGTGCTGATGTTGTAGCTAAAACTGGTGCCGATGGTCAGAGTGAAACCAAAAATGAATTCACGCCCACTGTAGAAGATCTTGCTGGCGACCATCCGGGTTATGCCGAGCGACCTGCCTACCGACCCATTACCAAGTTTGAGAACCGCGGTATTCGCTTGGGGCATGGCGTTTGGGACTTGCTTTACAGAAAGCGGTAAAAGTATTTTTAGTGCTGTGCAAGTAACTTTTGTAACTTTGTAAGTTGTATGCTCTAGATCGCGCCAGTGACTCGTGAAGCCAAACAAAGGGGTTTTAAAAACACAACAGATGTGTTATACTGTTTGGTATGAATTCGAAGCAGATGAAAAAGTGGCTAGAGCTACAAGGAGCTACTTTTTTACCTGGTAAGGGTTCCCATTTGAAGGTATTTTTTAAATGGTAAACAATCCACTTTACCGATGCATGGAACAAGCGAATTGGGTAAAGGTTTAGAGGCTGCAATTAAGCGGCAACTCGGTTTGAAGTAAGGGGAAGTGCATGTTTAACTATCCGGTAACACTGACAAAAGATGGCGACACTATCTTGGTACGCTTTCGGGATATACCAGAAGCAATCACGTTTGGCGCTGATAAAGAAGAGGCATTGCTGAATGCAGTGGATGCCCTGGAAACAGGACTCTCTTTTTATGTAGAGTCTCGTAAGGCATTGCCAGTGCCGAGTAAAGTAAAACGGGGAGAGCGAACAGTGTCTCCGACCGCTCTGGAGTGTGCCAAATTAGGCGTGTACCAAGCAATGACGGAACAGGGCATAAAGAAGGCGGAATTAGCCAGACGTCTAGGTTGGCATATGCCGCAAGTCGATCGCTTATTTGATTTGCGTCACGCATCTAAGCTCGAGCAAATTGAGGCCGCGGCATTAGCACTCGGGCGTCATCTTGAAGTTCGGATTGCTGCTTGAGATCGTATACCTAGTCAAAATAGCCACATTACACAAGCGTTTTACAGTGTGATTTAGTTAATAGACCCTAAGCAATAATGCTCTAACCTGCTACTACAGCCCCACACAGACGTATTTCATCTCCAGATACTCATCCATCCCCCAGACGCTACCTTCGCGTCCAAGACCGGACTGCTTGACGCCCCCAAAGGGACCCACCTCGTTCGAAACCGCGCCACTATTCACGCCAACAATCCCGTACTCGAGTGCTTCAGCAACGTTCCAGATCCGACCAATGTCACGGCTATAGAAATAGGAGGCCAGCCCAAAGGGCGATTGGTTCGCTAGGCGCACGACTTCCGCATCGTCATCAAAGGCCATGATGGGCGCTACTGGCCCAAAGGTTTCTTCGCTGCTGATGCGCATCGCTGTTGTGACGTGCGACAAAATAGTAGGTTCGTAAAAGTGCCCTCCGATGGCGGCCACCTTGCCGCCGGTGACTAGCTTGGCACCCTTGGCAAGTGCATCGGCTACGTGCTCTTCCACCTTGGTGAGTGCTGCAGCATCAATCAAGGGGCCTTGCATCACGCCGGCATCCAGACCATTGCCGACGGTTAAGGTTTGCACTGCTTTGGCAAAGCGCTCGGTGAAGGCATCGATGACCTTGCTGTGAACATAAAAGCGGTTGGCGCATACACAAGTCTGCCCGGCATTGCGGTATTTGGAGGCCATTGCTCCGGCAACGGCGGCGTCAATATCGGCATCCTCAAACACAATGAAGGGGGCGTGGCCACCCAATTCTAAGCCGAGTTTTTTAATCGTTGGGGCGCACTGCGCCATCAAAATACGGCCGACTTCGGTCGAGCCAGTAAAGGAGAGGTGGCGCACAATCGGCGAGCTGCAGAGTGCCTTGCCAATGAGCACGGAATGGTCTGCATCCCCCGTCACTACATTAACGACGCCGGCGGGAATGCCGGCCTGGCGACTTAGTTCAGCTAAGGCCAGGGCCGATAAGGGCGTTTGCTCGGCCGGCTTAATCACAATGGTGCAGCCGGCTGCTAAGGCTGGAGCAATCTTGCGCGTAATCATGGCAATCGGAAAGTTCCATGGGGTGATGGCGGCGCAAACCCCAATCGGCTGCTTGAGCACCAGCATTCGTTTATCGCTCCAGGTGCTGGCCGGAATGCTGCCGGCCACGCGCTTGGCTTCTTCGGCAAACCACTCTAAAAAGCTAGCACCGTAGGCAACTTCACCCTTGGCTTCAGCTAGGGGCTTGCCTTGCTCTAAGGTCAAGATCCGGGCCAAATCATCGCTATTGGCGACGATCAAATCAAACCAGCGGCGCAGAATACTGGAACGCTCTTTGGCGGTTTTAGCCCGCCAAGCTGGCAGGGATGCCTCGGCTGCCGCAATGGCTGCTTCAGCCTCAGCAGCGCCTAAATTACTGACCTGCGCAATCACCTCGCCGCTTGCTGGGTTGTCGACCGCAAACCGCGAGCTCCCAGCAACCCAATGACCATTGATCCAGGCATCGGCTTGAAACAAGGCAGGGTTTTGCAAAGTAAATTGAATAGTGGAATTGGGCATGGCTAGGCTCGATATGAAGGGGTAGCAAGATTACTGCAAGATGCATTGAAGTGTAGCAAGGCTGTAATCGCTCAGTTAAATAGCATCTGAATGGACCCAATCCACTGCTTTCAAGCCAGTGGTAGAACACTACCCCTAGGTCTTTGATTGCAAAAAAATAACTAGATCTAGTGTTTTTATCTTCTACATCATGAAAAAAGGTCCGTTTACGGGTGGATTTTCATATACCAAAATTAGTGCCGACTAACATTCATAAGTAAATGATTTGTATGTATTTTTATTGTCATATTGGCTCTAGAGCGCGTCTAGGACGTGTCTATAGTATTAAAAAGATATAGAAAACTACTTTTATATACTTGACATGATATATAGGGATACCTACTATGCATCATCTATATTAATTGTTGCAATGCAATATGCAAGAAGTTGAAGTAGCAGATTGCAGAGTGGCTCGAGTAAATGAGAAAACCAGTTCAGATAGTAGTATCGCAATTCAACACCCTGAAGCTCCAGCTTACGCGGCTGGACTTACCTCCATTTTTAAGGGTGCTGAGCACAAATACCTGGATGGTCCTGGTATTCCTGGCCATTAGCCTTTGGTTAACCGGGCCACGCACCAACGCTGGTGCCTTTGAGTTCGCGCGCATATTGGTTCCCAGCGAGGCAAGGCAATTGCTCTTGGAGCATGTCCAATTGGACTTTGGCAATACCGAATCCCCAGCGGCTTTTCCGTCGATCGCCCCTGCCGCAGCCGCAATACCCAGCAGTAAGATCGACCTTGCTGCCCTCGATGCTCAGTTTTTGAAGAGTGACAAAGAGCGCCTTGCGGTAGCCAGCCACTTGGCGGCGAAGTACCGAATTAGCACTGCCGAGAGCCTGCGTTATGTCAGTCATGCCATCGAAGTGTCCAAAGAGGTTAATTTGGATCCCGTGCTGCTACTCGCAATTATGGCTACCGAGTCCAGCTTCAATCCCAATGCACAAAGCCGTGCGGGGGCTCAGGGCTTAATGCAAGTGCTCACTCGAGTACATACCGAGAAATTCGAGCCCTATGGTGGGGTAGTGGCGGCATTTGTGCCGGAGGCAAACATTCGGGTAGGCGCATTGATACTCAAGGCATGCATCGCCAAAGCTGGATCACTGGAGGCGGGTTTACGCAGTTACCTCGGCGCCCCGAATGCCAGCAGTGGTCCCAATAGCTACACCTACAAAGTCATTGCAGAGCGTGAAGAGCTTAATGAAGTAGCGCGCAATCGCTCAGGGAGAGCTTCGGGTCAATCCAACGCCTAAGTCTTTGGGTTTAAGCTAAAGGCCAAGCTAGCCTGCTTGTGTCTCTGCGGTTCGAAGGGACTGCGCCAGCAAATCCAGCACCCCATTCACGTACTTATGGCCATCGGTGCCGCCAAAGGTTTTGGCTAGCTCCACTGCTTCATTGATGGCAACCTTATACGGCACCGAAATATCCATCGCCAGTTCATAGGCGCCAATCAGTAAAGCCGCATGTTCTACGGGTGAGAGTTCGTTAGCGGGGCGATCAAGGGCAGGTGCAATCACACTATCTAACTGATCAGCGTGATCGAGTACACCCTTAAATAAACCTTCAAATAAATCCAGTTTGCAGCGGGCAAAAGCAGGATCCTCTGCTAACTGCTTGCTAATGGCTGCCGCATTGCCCAGGCTACCAGCGCGGCGCATCACCAGCCATTGGTAGACGCCTTGCAGCGCGTATTCACGGGCGCGGCGGCGGGGCGTCAGCGAGCGCTTTGGCGCTACTGCCTTGGTAGTGCCATCATCGGTTAGTTTTGGCGGTTTATTCGGCATTATCGATTTCAATATCCAGGTCGGGCGTCAGGGCTAAGGCAAGGTTGGCCATCTCAACTACGGCACGTGCACAGTCAGCCCCTTTCACCTGGACGCGCTCATCGGCCTGCTCATCGGTGTCGCAGGTTAATACGCCATTGGCAATTGGTAGACCAGACTCCAAACAAACGCGCGTAATACCGGAAGCGGATTCGTTGGAGACCAACTCAAAATGGTAAGTCTCTCCCCGAATGACTGCGCCCAAAGCTACTAGACCATCAAATTCACCGGTCTCAGCCAATTTTTGGAGTGCAAACGGAATCTCGAGCGCGCCTGGAACCGTCACTAGCCGAATATCGTCTTGTGCCACGCCCAAGTGAATTAACTCCGCGATGCAGGCTTCGCTTAAGGCATTGCAATGGTCTTCATTAAAGCGCGCTTGCACAATGCCAATGCGCATGTCTTGCCCATTGAGATCAGCCTCTAAGATGCCGACGCCGCGGCCTTCGATGTCATCATCCATGGCAGGAGTGGAAGTCAGGCTAGTCATAAAGGCTCCGATTGGTTGGATGTCAAAAAGGGATGTTGGGCTTATCTAAACTCAGATGGAATCAAACGGGATATGCCCAGTGATCTCAAGCTTATAACCTGAGAGGCTGGGGACGGGTGTGGGCTTAGCTAGCAAACGCATCTTGCCCACATGCAAGTCCTTCAGAATTTGCGCGCCGATACCGTAACTCCGAAAATCGGTTTTGTGCCCAACGGTTTTATTGTCACTCGGTGAAATACTCTTATTGAGTTTATGAAATTGCGATAACCAGCGCGCCTCAGATGGCGCTGCAGAACCTGCAATATTGAGGAGTACAGCAACGCCTGCGGGCGCAGCCGCAATTCGCTCTAAGGCGCGTGCTAAGGGCCAGGAGTGGGTACTTTCGTTACTGTCTAAAAAATCCAAAACCGTTGCAGGCTCATGCACTCGCACTAAGGTCTCGCTGTTTTCAATCGGCTCACCCTTCACGAGCGCCAGATGAACGCAGGAACTGGGGGTATCGCGGTAAACAATCCCTTGAAAGTCGCCCCAAGGGGTTGAGAAGGTACGTTCACCTTCGCGCACTACGATGCTTTCGTTTTGACTACGGTACTGAATCAGATCCGCAATACTGCCAATCTTCAGTTGATGTTCTTTGGCAAACTCCAATAGATCGGGCAGCCTTGCCATACTGCCATCGTCTTTCATGATCTCGCAAATGACTGCGGTCGGAGAGCAGTGCGCCAGTGCAGCGAGATCGCAACCAGCCTCGGTATGGCCAGACCGAATTAATACACCACCCGGTTGTGCCATGAGCGGAAAAACATGGCCTGGTTGAACGAGGTCATTCGGCTTTGCGAAGGGGGCTACCGCAGTCTGAATCGTATGTGCTCGGTCAGCCGCTGAAATGCCCGTCGTCACGCCACTAGCCGCTTCAATCGAGACCGTAAAGTTAGTACCCATCGATGTGCCGTTATCCCGCACCATCAAAGGCAAGTTCAATTGCTGGCAACGCTCGCGCGTCAAGGTTAAGCAGATTAAGCCACGACCGTGCTTAGCCATAAAATTAATTGCTTCAGGCGTGACGTGATCCGCAGCTAAAACCAAATCGCCCTCGTTTTCGCGATCCTCTTCATCGACCAGAATGATCATGCGCCCCGCTTGCATTTCAGCAATGATCTCGAGGGTCGAGGAGAGACTGCCTTGCGGTACAGCAGAAATAGAGGGTGAAGTTATAGGCATAAGCCGCTATTTTAAGCGCAGGGGGCAAAAGCGGTGGGCCCGCAGCACTTTTACACGACAAAAGCCGTATTGCCTGATAGAAATTAGCCCTCCATCCCCGCAATATGGGTGAATGCAAAAACCACAACCAAGCCGATTGCCTCCATCAATGCTGAAGTCCCATATGGCCTGCCTTGCTGGTGATAGGGGGTTTGGGCTGATTGAGGTAGTGGTGGTCATGGCCTTGATCGCTGGCACTTTCATCAGCGTGGTGGAGACCTATCACAGGGTGCTCTTGTACTACGGGCAAATCGAGGCGCAGCGCGCCCAACTCAACCAGGCCCAGGATCAGCACGAGCGTGGCTCACCATGACTCTTTTAGGATGTTTGGTGAGTATTGGTCTGGGCATTGCAGTACTTGCGCCTGTGATGCAGTCCAGCGCAGTACTCGTGCGCAAACAAACCCAACTCGAAAAAGCCTGGCTAGTGGAGCAAGATGCAATTCGAGTGCTTGAGCTTATGGCGCGCGCCATTCGCATGGCGGGTTACCGCAAGATCAGTTCCCTGCCAGACTACCGGCAGCGCGGGACCAAAATCAATGACATCGGGCTTGAGCATCGTAGCGGCTGGAATCATTCCGATGGATTGTGGGTGAAACACGAACCAGCCGATAGTGCAGAAGGGGATTGCTTGGGCAATCGGGCGGAACAAGTCAATCATGGCAAGGCGCAGTCCAGAACCAAAAAGGGCTTACGGCATCAAGGCTTTTTTGTACAAAAGGCAGTAGGGGGTCATGCGGGATCGCTGATGTGTACCTCACTTGATCGACAAGGCCGCCTTCAAAATACCAGCTTGATGAATCATGTTGACTCGCTCCACTTGAAATGGGTAGAACACAAAGCATTCCAAGGTCAATTACCTTCTAGGGCTCGCAGTGGCGTGCAAATTGTGCTC
Source organism: Burkholderiaceae bacterium (assembly GCA_947457875.1). Taxonomy (GTDB): domain Bacteria; phylum Pseudomonadota; class Gammaproteobacteria; order Burkholderiales; family Burkholderiaceae; genus Polynucleobacter. The sequence goes on along the minus strand of CANGWV010000013.1, from coordinate 10,220 downwards.
AAGACTACTCTAGTGGAGCGTGAGTTCAGTCGCTTTGTGGCGTTCCGTAATGTGCCATGATCATTGCCTGGGTCCTTTGTATGATTGTGATGGTTACCAGCCTCGTTAGCCAATTGGAGCATAGCGCCGCTCTGCAAATTCGGCTACTCGCAATTGAAGAAGAGGCGCACGCAGCCTTTGCTGCGGCAGAGAACACACTCAATCAATGCGAAGCGCAATTGAGTGGCGCAACTCCACTCGCTGTGCTGAATGCAGACGATACCAGCGCAAGGTGCGATGTCACGGTAGTGGATGCCAATACAAGAGGTGAACTCATCCGAATTCGGGTCCTTGGTAGAACCATGCCAAAACAGCCCACACCATTCAAACCCAATCACACCAAAGAAACCCTACTCGAGTCAATGGTCTACCGCAATAAGCAGGATCACGTCATCGAGCGGTTGAGTTGGCGCGTGCGGTGGTCGGCAGCTCAGTCTACTCGGAGCGATCCCCTCTAATGCCCAATCCAATTCAAACATCCGAGGACGATGCTGCAAACGGCCATACCTTAATGGAAATGATGGCGGTTGTAGCAATTATTGCGATGATGGCTAGCATCGGGGTGCCACTACTGCAGCAGCAACTGGCGTATCGCGAGGTTGAACACGTTGCACGGCGCTTTATTCAGCATGCACAATTTGCTCGTCAAGCTGCTCTCTATGGTGCTGGGCTTACTGTTCAAATTGCACCCAATGAACAGCAGTGGTCGCGGGGTTGGCGGGTAATTCAAATCGAAGCGCAGTCACAGACCGTAGCATCGCTGCAGAAAGAATTGTTACGTCAGGGAGACATCTCCCCGGTAGAGGTTGACGAACGGAGCTCGGGTTTTGGTGGGCCGAACGGGCAGCCTAAGCGGATTGGCTTTGATGCTTTTGGATCCGCAAAAAGCCAGTCTGGGGGTTTTGTGGCGAACCGAATGGTGTTTCGGCATCAGCACGTTCGTGGGATTGAGCGCCATGCCATTTTGAGTAGTGGGGGACGTTGGCGTGTATGCGATCCAGACCAAGATAGCAGGGCTTGCCGATAAATCGGTTTTAATATGGGTATGTTCACCAAAGACGATGCCGATTTCATGCGTTTGGCCCTAGCTGAGGCGCAAAAATCCCTATACCTTTCGAATCCCAACCCTCGGGTTGGTTGCGTCATCGTTCAAGCAGGTCAAGTCATCGGTACCGGCTTTACGCAGCAAGTGGGCTTTGCCCATGCAGAAATTGAAGCCCTTGCTGATGCGCGCAAACACAAGCGTGACCTAAGTGGATCAACCATTTACGTCAGCCTTGAGCCCTGTTGCCATGTGGGTAGAACGCCGCCGTGTACGCACGCCATCATTGCTGCTAAGCCCGCCCGCGTGGTGATCGCCATGCAAGATCCCAATCCCTTGGTCAGCGGAAATGGCATCAAGCAGATGGCAGATGCCGGCATTCAAGTGGAGTGTGGCTTATTGGAAGAAGAGGCTGCAGCCCTTAATCCTGGTTTCATATCACGCATGACACGGCATTTGCCGTGGGTACGACTTAAGGTCGCTGCAAGCTTAGACGGCAAGACTGCCTTGCCTAACGGCCAAAGCCAATGGATTACTGGCGCCACTGCCCGTGATGACGGCCACCACTGGCGAGCCCAGGCCTGCGCTATTTTGACTGGCGTTGGCACCATTAAAGACGATGATGCTAGTTTGACCGTGCGGGCCGTGAGCACGCTGCGCCAACCCAAGCGCATCATCATCGATTCCAAGCTGGATATTTCCCTGACTGCGAATGCACTAAAGCCATTTGAAGGTGAGTCGACTCTCACGAAAGACAATGGCGCCATGGTGGTGTGCGGTGAGATCACCACGGACGCACAATTAGCAAAGCAGGCGCAACTACAGGCTCAGGGTGTTGAGGTGATTTCCATGCCCAACAGCATGGGTAAAGTTGATTTACCCGCACTCATGCACTACCTTGCGACCGAGTGTGAGATGAATGAGATTCATGTGGAGGCTGGCCATAAATTAAACGGCTCTCTATTGCGTGAAGGCTGTGTTGATGAGTTGCTCGTTTATTTAGCGCCCACCTTACTCGGTCCTGGCCTGGGCATCGCCAATTTACCCGAGCTGAGCGCATTAACAGAGCGCACCGATTGGAAGCGAATTGACCATACGGCATTTGACCCTGACCTGCGGTTACGCTTTGTTCGGCAGCAATGCCCTATAACAACTAAATAACATCCATCCATAAAATCATTTACTGAAAAGTACCGATATGTTCACTGGAATCATTACTGCAGTTGGCCGCATTACAAGCGCATCAACCTTTGGTGATGGCATGCGCCTCACCATTGAGACGCCCGCAGGCTACCTGGATGATGTAGTAGTAGGCGATAGCATTGCAATTCAGGGGGCTTGCATGACGGCGACCCAAGTCCAGGGCAATCAATTTACCTTGGATATCTCGCGTGAGTCTTTAAATAAGACCATTGGCCTTGATTTACAAGCACCCGTGAACTTAGAGAAAGCACTGCGCCTCTCCGATCGCCTCGGCGGCCATTTGGTCAGCGGCCATGTCGATGGTATTGGGCAGGTAGAGCGTTTTGCGGCGGTCGATCAATCACCCGATGGATCATGGCATTTGGTGATTAAGGCACCAGCTGAGATTGCCCCTTTTCTGGCATATAAGGGATCGATCGTAGTGAACGGGGTTTCGCTCACCGTGAATGCTGCCAATAAAACCAATGCAGGTGGCTGCACGATCGAAATCAACATCATCCCGCATACCATGCAACACACGACATTGGGTCGACTCAAGGCCGGTGATGCAGTGAACTTAGAGGTGGATTTGATTGCGCGTTACGTGGCGCGTTTGATGGACTTCAAAGCCCAATAAATTTGATTTCAAGCTAAACCCGCAGGAAGTTACTTTATTCTCTAAAAATCAAACCCAAGCTGTACTGTTGATTTAGTCGATTTTGAAGATTTGTTATTGGGTCTTTTTTGCTGAGGCATGGGCGCCCGCGACGCGTGCTTTTCAATCACTGCTTTTTTTGCCGCCCTGACACTTGTCTGATTGCGTAGGCCATGTAGACGCTCTTTTGCGGTGCGTGTGGCTTGGCTGAGATCAACGATCGGTTCAATGATGTCGGTACCCAGCATGAGTCCAGCATTGCTTGCCACATCGGGCGTCATGCGCCACGGCTCAAATAACCAGGTGTCGGGTACTTGGCGCATATAAGGTAGCCATTTGCGTACAAAGCGACCATGCGTATCATGGTCTTGCGCTTGCTTGATTGGGTTATAGACCCGAGTGAGATTAATACCGGTAGTACCCGATTGCATTTGCAGCTGACTCCAGTGAATGCCAGGCTCATAGTCCAGAAATTGCGTGGCCAGCCATTCGCCGACGGGGCGCCAATGCAGCCAAAGCGGGTAGGCTGCTGTCGATACCAGCATGGCGCGCATCCGAAAGTTTAGCCAGCCAGTCTCACGTAGCATGGTGACACATGCATCGACCATGGGCCAACCTGTTCTGGCATTTTTTAGCGCTTCAAAGTGCGCCTCGGAAAATTCCGATTCACGTAAATGGTCGTAGCCGCGGTGCATATTGCGCCATTCGATTTCAGGTTCACTCTCAAGCTTTTGAATGAAATGGCAGTGCCAGTAAAGGCGGCTGATAAAAGCGGTAAGGCCAGCCCGATGGCGACTGGCCTCTGGCGGAATGGATTTCAGTTGCGTGCGAGTGGATTGAACTACTTCGCGCATGCTGATACAGCCCCAAGTTAAATAAACGGATAAACGTGAGCAAGCATCGGGGGCCGAAAGCGGAGAAGAAATGCCGCCACGATAACCGATGCTGCGCGCGTTTAAAAAGCCTTTGAGGGTTGACTCGGCTTGAGTGCGGCCACCACGCTGGCGCTGCGGTGGATTGTGTTGTAGATGCGCGGGTGCCGGCATCGTCCATGCTCGAATTGGGTCGGCACTCCAAAACTGCAGCTTCGGTAGAGGTTTTATAGGCAAGGCCATATGCTTTTCCCAAGCCGATTGCCAGGCATCACGGTTCTTTAGGCCGCGCACCACGCCAAACTGAGGGTATTCAGTCCAAGGAAGTTGGTGGTCCTCGCACCATTCTGCCACCTGTTGATCCCGCTTATAGGTAAATTGATTCCCAGTCTCTTGATGGGAATGCATACTTGCAAATGGAGCTTCTTGCCATAGCTTTGAAAGCACTTCCCTGAGTTCGCCGTAGTGGATTTCAAGAGCGCCGCCTTGTAAGCGCAACTCCGCATCAACTTCAAATAGCGATTCCCGTATGAATTCAAAATGCTGAAGCGCTACATCGGGCTGTGACCACAGTTGCGGTTCAACTACATAAACACAGCGTACTGGCCCAAGTGCCGCAGCAGCAGATAGCGATGCGTGATCGACGCAGCGCAAATCACGTTTAAACCAAACAAGGTGGTAAGTCATTGATTGATCTTAGAGCAATAAACCCAGTCCTGCTGCACCTGAGGTGATTTATTGGGCTGCTTACGCAGATTTACAGTAGTGGGTTGGATCGGGGATGCCCGCCTGCATAAAACCGGCTTGACGCAACTTGCAGGATTCGCATTCTCCACAGGCGTGCCCCAATACATCTGCCTGATAACAGGACACGGTTTGACCGTAGTCAATACCGAGCGCGATACCCAAGTGAATGATTTCTGCTTTACTCATCGCGATGATGGGCGCATGTACTCGAAAGCGCGCTGCGTCGTCATTAGCCTCAACCCCTGCTTTGGTGGCGAGGTTCGCCATGCGCTCAAACGAGGCTACGTATTCAGGGCGGCAATCCGGATAGCCTGAATAATCGACGGCATTGGCGCCATAAAAAATATCGCACCCTCCTAAAGCTTCTGCCCAGCCCAATGCGAGTGAGAGCATGATGGTATTGCGGGCTGGGACATAGGTAATCGGAATATCGGAGTCTGGATTAACGATGGCGTTCGACGTTGTCGGCACCGCCAGAGTAGAGTCCGTTAAAGCGGAGCCGCCAAAACGGGTGAGTGCCAGATCAATCACCTCATGCCGCACTACGCCAATCGATTTGGCAATCTGTTCTGCTGCAATGAGCTCGGAGGAGTGGCGCTGACCATAGCGAATGGAGAGCGCATAGGGCGCATATCCCAAGTGCTTCGCCAAGGCCAAAATCGTCGTTGAATCCAGCCCCCCGGAAAACAGAATAACGGCAGGCGCCCCTGGTTTGCGTGGCGCAAAATTGGAAAATGCAGAGAGCGAATTGATGCTGGTCATGCTGCGCTTAAAAAAAGCTATTTACTTCGTGCGCGGCAGCATCTGGCGGGCCTCTACCGCGATCTCAGTGTCGGGATAGTTTGCAATCAGATCACCATACGTTTTGCGCGCAGCCGTTTTATTGCCGCTCTCCAGCTGGCAATTGCCAAGTGTCAACATCGCCGCTGGAATGCGAGGGTGCTTTGGATAAGCCTTGATGAGAGCCTGTAATTGGGTAATGGCTCCCGGATACTCTTTGAGGGCGTACTTGGTATTGCCTAACCAGTAGAGCGCCAACGGTACGTAGGGGCTGGTATTGTATTTGCGAACAAATGCAGTAAAGCCAGCATCGGCTTTTTTGAGTTGACCTGCCTGAAAGGCGGCCAATGCTTCATCGTACGCCGCTTTTTCTCCTGGCTGAATCGTGCCAGTGACGCCCTCAATTTCAAGGGTACGAGGCTCAAGCTTGCTGAGGCGCGTATCTAAATCTTGGTAGTTTGTTTTTTGACTTGCAATGAGCTCTTCACTTTGCTTTTGCAGATTTTCAATCTGGCCACGCAATTGGGCATTCTCTGACTTGAGGCGCTCAATTTGACCTTGCAGCTCTAACTGAGTACTCGCCAAGGTCTTTCGCAAATCCAAAATGGCTTTGCGCGCTTCGTCATCTGAAAGAATCGCCGACGCAGGCGTGGGTAGAACAAAAAAAACAGCAAGGGCGCCAGTTGCTAGCGCCCTTGTTAATGCGACAGTCCATGTCATTGTGGCAATTCCAAATTACTTGGGAACGTAAACGATGTCAGCACGGCGATTTTCTTTATACGCTGCCTCAGTACTGCCTTCCGCTTTCGGTTTTTCTTTACCAAAACTGACGGCCTCGATTTGCGCATCGGATACGCCCATCAAGGCGAGTGACTTGCGTACCGCATCCGAGCGGCGTTGACCCAAGGCCAAGTTGTACTCGGTTGTACCCCGATCATCGGTGTTACCTTGGATGATAATTTTTTGGGCTGTGTTTTGCTTCAGAAAACTGGCATGGGCGGACAACATTTTTTGGTATCTACCATCCACAGTGAACTCATCAAAACCAAAGTACACGCTACGCTCAAACAGAGGGCTTTTAGGATCATTCCAGGGCTGAGAGCCAAATGCGCCTGCGCCGCTACCGCCACTACCTGCACCACTACTGTTGACATCATCTAACTTAACACCAGAAGAGCAGGCGGTTAACAGAGCAACAAAGCCCAAAATAGCGAATCCAGCAGAGCGCCGAGCAAGGGAAATCATAGTAGTAGTCCTTTTCAGTATGGGTGGAAGGCATGTATTGCTGTGCCGCCATACTTCTATTATGCCCTCTAGTCATCCATTAGGAAAGGAGCCCCTAATCCATGAAGGGACCCCAGGACGGCTGCCTGACGTCCGATCCTGGAATGCTCAGTACTTGTTTTGATTGGCCATCGACCGACACAGCAGCTAGCACCCTCTTTCCGCCAACGCGAGTGGAGTACAAAATGTAGCGGCCATTGGCAGCAAAGGAAGGGGATTCATCATGGGTGGTATCGGTCAGGGCACGGGTTTCGCCTGTTGCTAAATTGAGGGTATGCACCCGAAAGCCACCGCCCACGTTGGCAATATAGGCCATCAGTTTGCCATCGGGTGATATTCGCGGAGAGGTCGCAAACGATTGCTTAAATGTTACCCGCTTAGCGCCTTCTACCCGCTCACCATCGGCGCTCATGCGATAAATTTGTGGATTGCCACCGCGATCGCTGGTGAAATAAATTGAGCGGCCATCGGGAGAGTACTGCGGTTCAGTATCAATCGTGTTGCCCTGAGTGAGGCGACGTAAATTCGTGCCATCGGCATTCATGGCATAAATCTGGGTGTTGCCATCGCGGGACAATGCCAGTGCCACTGTCTGCCCATTCGGTGACCACGCTGGCGCGCTGTTATTGCCTTTTTGATTGGAGAGTGAAACACGGCGACCGGTTGCCAGCTCATGCACATATACAACCGGTTTGCGATCCTCAAAGGAAACGTAGGCTACTTTTTTACCATCGGGAGACCAGGATGGGGAAATAATCGGCTCCGCACTATTGAGTGCATTTCGAATATTTTGACCATCCGCATCCGATATCACGAGGCGGTAGCGATTGCCGTCTTTAATGACATACGAGAGGCGTGTTGAGAAAATCCCGCGCTCGCCCAACAACTTAAAGATGATGTCATCGGAAATCTTATGTGCTGCTTGACGAAGATTGTCACTACCGGCCGTGATCAAGAGGCCATCTAAACTCTGTTGCTTGCGAATATCAAACAGCTTGTAGCGGATTTCAAACTGGGTAGGGCCCGTTTGTTTGACCGAGCCCACAACCAAGGCATCAGCACCGCGCGCTGACCACGCTTTGTAATTCGGGATACCTTCATCACTCTCGCTGGCATTGCCATTCTCGGTATTTTTAAAATAGCCGCTACGCGCTAAGTTTTGACGAATGATTTCCGTTACACCGACGGGCAACTTCCCTTCGTCCTGAAAGCGCATCACTGCAATCGGGTAGAGTGATTGGCCGACGCCCGTGATTTCAATATTCATTTGTGCAGCAGCTGGGCTGATTGCACCTATGGTGGCAAGCAAGGCGAAAAAGGGGCGCAGGCGTTGCAATAGGGATGTCCACATGGCATTAATCCTTGGGTTTAAAAGTGAGTTTCATTTGACGCATTGGAATAACGCCATTGTCGTCTTTTGGAAATGTTTCTGCACGATCTAGCGCTTGTAGAACTGCTTGGTCCCAGCTTGGTACGCCGCTGGACGTAATCACACCGCGCTTTAGAATCGCCCCATCGGGCGCAAGATCCACCAATACGACAACCGCCGGATTGCCCGTAATGGATTCGGGGTTAAACACAATAAGCGGCTTAATCTTGCGACGCACTTTATCGGCGTATGCCGGCGGTGCATTGCCTCCGCCGCCAACACTGCTGCCGACTTGACCACCACTGCCGCCCTCAGCACCTGCCGCTGCACGTAGTCTGGCCAACTGATCAGCACGGGCTTTTTCAGCCGCGGCATTGGCTTTAGTCTGTGCTGGAGCGGGCGCTTTTGCTTCCTCTGCTTTTTTGGGCTTCTCCGGTTCTTTTGCCTTTTCTTTGGGGGGCGTTACCTTGGCAGGTTGGGGTGCTTCTTTCACCACCTCTTTTTTAGGGGGTGCTTTTTCAATTGGTTTGGGAACTTCTTTCACCACCTCTTTCTTGGGCGGCTCTTTTTCAACTGGCTTTTTCTTTACCGCAATATCAGCCGCCTCTTCTTTGACGGGGGCTGGCGGCGGTGTTTCAGTGCGCTCGACTGCTGGCGTGGAATCCCACAGCTCGACTTCCACTCCACCAGGTGCACTGGTACGCCAATTAATGCCAATCGTGAACATTGCAATGAGCAGCAAATGCGCCACTATTGAATAAGAGAATGCGCGTGCGGTACTTTCCGTTTTGATTGGTTTTGCCCGTGAAAAAGGCGAAGGCCATTGTTGTGCTGTGTTCATGGGGTCAGCATGCGCTGGGAGACGCGTCCATGAAGTTACTGGCTTTTAACAGCAAGACCAACCCGCTTTACGCCATTCTCTTTGAGTTTGGCCATGACATCCATAACCACTTCGTACTTCACGGATTTATCGGCGGCCAATACAACGGGCTGATCGGCGGATTTTTCTGCTTGGGTGCGGGCAAACGCACCGAGCTCCATACGACTGAGGGTTTGCGATGCTTCGCCTTCGCGCTTGACGGTAATCGTTTCATTGGCATCCACCGATAAATAGATTGGAGGCAAGGCTTGCGTCTTTGCCCCGCCGACGGTGGGCAGATTGACGACCCCGGGATTAACGGATGCTGCAGTCGCCATAAAGATGATGAGCAAGACCAGCATGACATCGATGTACGGAACGACGTTGATGTCCGACATTGCACGGCGGCGATTAGACCGAAAAGAGGATCGACTGGATTGGGCCATGCGTTTAGCTCTTCCTCAAAGCAATCAATTAACGATGGGCAGCTTGGCGCTGCAGGATGTTGGTGAACTCTTCCATAAAGGTTTCAAACCGAATCGCTAAACGATCGATTTCAGTGGCATTGCTGTTGTAGGCCACGACCGCCGGAATCGCCGCGAATAAACCAATGGCGGTAGCAACTAAGGCTTCGGCAATGCCAGGCGCAACTGCAGCTAAAGTGGCATTTTGAACGTTGGACAAACCCTTAAAGGCGTGCATGATGCCCCAAACCGTACCAAATAAGCCGATGTATGGGGAAACTGAGCCTACGGAGGCTAGGAAAGGTAGATTAGCCTCCAAGATATCCATTTCGCGCTGGTAAGTCGCCTTCATGGCACGGCGCGCTGCATCAATTTCCCGTGCTTTGGAGAACTCCAGCATGCCACCCGCAAAAATACGCTCCATTACGGCGTAGCTGCGATTATTGCGCTGGGCAGCCTCCAGCAGGGTATTGAGGTCGCCACCAGACCAAAAGTCACGCTCAAAGCGTTCGGTATCGCGCCGTACGCCCCGCAGAGTCGATCCTTTCTTAAAAATCACGGTCCAGGATGCAATCGACATCGTGATGAGGATCAACATTACCAGCTGGACAATCAAACTGGCATTGAGAATAAGGGATAAAAAGGAGAGGTCTTCGGTCGGATTCATAGGTGTTTTGTATTATGTAGGTAGATTTTATCTAACCAATCCAACTTAATCAGGATTATTGCCATGTTTGACCGCCAAAATACCCTTGCCAAGACCGATTCCGAACTCTGGGCAGCCATTCAGAATGAAAATCGCCGCCAAGAAGATCACATTGAGCTGATTGCCTCTGAAAACTACACCTCACCCGCAGTAATGCAGGCGCAAGGGTCCCAGTTAACCAATAAGTATGCTGAGGGTTATCCAGGCAAGCGCTATTACGG
>CANGWV010000012.1 GCA_947457875.1 Burkholderiaceae bacterium | reverse complement strand
ATCCACCATACATACCCTAATAAATTGTCTTTTCTATGCCCTAGTATGCCAAAGAAATAGGTCGCATTAATAGAAGATTCTGTTACATTAGCTTATACGGATCAATTAACCTCACCATGAAATCCATCCATTTTTTTACTTGCTTGCTTCTACTGTCGCAAAATGCCTTTGCCAGCCTGTCGATCGCTGAATTCGAAGAAAAAAACAAATCCAAAAGTACGGATACCTATATCCTTGGCCTTGCCAGCGGATTGAGTACTGTAAATAACGCGCTTGTCCAGAATAAAACGCCACCCCTCTTTTGCTTGCCGCCGTTTCTGAAGTTAACGGTTGTCGACTATAAAGAAATTGTTGCCCTAGGCATAAAAGACATTCCAGCCAATAAGCTTAATCGTGCAGCAACGGATATCGATGGAATTATGTTGAGAAAATTAATTCAACTTTATCCTTGCGGCTACAACTAGTCAGCGTAGCTCGGTTGGCTACTAATGCAGTTCTGGTGGTACTAGCGGGCGATGGATGACATTTGGCAGTGGCTCAGAGAAACCGAAGCCTGATTTCGTTTGAGCGGGCCACGTGACCGACTCCCTGACTAAATCATCGATGCACAATTCCACAAAGCTCTCAGAACGTGAGGCAACTTCCCCTCTTGTTTTAAATTGATTCATCATCGCCCCGCAAGTAAGGTAGATAAAACCATCCTAAGCCGAATTGGCGAGATTGAAAAGCCGTTTTCAGGCATTTCTTACCTCATGAAATTTAATTGTAAGTAACTAATTTATATAGGAAAAATACAATTATCTAGAAGAGGGTAAGTACCCTACGATGTGTATAAGTAGAAATAAGCCAATGGGTTCAATGCGATAGAAGATAAAGCTAAGACTAACTTCAAATACGTAATCGAAGGCATTAAATTAATTGCAAAGATTGCCTAATGGCAGTCTCAATAGGACCGCATACAGGGTTTTTCTAGGGGGGATTATTACGAAGAAATGAAGGGGATGCTTAGCGCATTAGCAGGCGACTTAATGCGCCTCTTGCCTCCGGAACACCCAAATCCATTGCCGCTTGCAGCAGCGAGGTAGCCTTTGGAATGTCGCCTAGATGGCCCTTAACAACACCAAAATTATAAATGGCTTGGGGATTTCTTCGCACTAGCTCACGCTCCAATTCATCGAATAATGTCTCCAACTGGCTTTGATCAAGCTGATTTGCAAGGGCCATACTGCAGGGCTTTAAAAAGGTGGGGTCTAGCGCCCCTACCTCAAGCGACATGAAAGCCTCAAATGCCTGAGGATAAAGTCCTAGCTTTAAAAATTCCTCTGCTTGATAAAAGTTTTCGTTTTGCATGGATTAAACCGTAATCACTTCCCAAGTGCCATTTAACTTAGCATGAAAAGGCTCATGGTATTGATAAAACTGGATACCTCCGAAGCGACTATTCTCTTCTAGGATTTGATTCGATAAATCAATAATACTTGATGGCTGCCAGTTAAAGTCAGGCTGCTCAACCCAAGCGCGGATACCCTCTTCCCGCTTAATAAAATGATCCATGGAGCCAATCATCTTGGTAATGTCCTCTCCATAGGTCACAATTGCCCTTAAAAACCGAGGAGAGTCAAGGAATGCAAGCTCAATAACGATGTATGGCAGCGCAAATGCCAAGGCTTTGTGCTTTCTGGCATTGCGAAAATAAACCTGCTTAGTAATATCCCATGGCTTATCGGTACTATCCAAAGAGTAATCAAAAATCCAATGTTTACTGTAAAAGAAAATACACTGACGTCCTACAATTTCTTTGGTAATCGTCTTAACGTGCGTCTGTTCACGCAACAAGCGCAACTGCTCATAAGGCTGCAGCTTAACAACCTCTCCTGCACCAGAATCTGCCGTTGAACTCATTCTGATCGCTTAAATTGTTCAACTACTACGTTGGCATTATCGCCAAGGTCTCGATTAATACGATAAATAAAGTTTTGATCGTATATGAAAAAATATGTGCGCAGAAGCGGATCTGCTAAAACAATTCTCCTAAAGTTGCCTTCGCTTAATGATTTAATAATCTCTAATGTCTTTTGTTGATCGGCTTGAGTCCCCGCATTCGGAGTTTGTTGCTGAACGCGTTGTAATAAATCCGTTTTAGAAGTAGATCCCTCATAAAAGGCAGGACAACACTGAATCACGCCCTTCGGCCTCACGCCCACCCAAGAAAAGTCATCATTTCCGTACTTAAAGTTTGAGGCAGTAATAGCCAATTTAAGCTTATTGTCTTGAGCCGCCCATGTACCGATCCAACGCTCATTAATCGGCACTCCAGCAGGTTTTACAGCAGCCTCTACGGGTGCCTCAACTGGAGGCGGGGCCACTGGCGCGCTACTGGGAACCACTTGATCGGCATTAAGCTGTGTAATAGGGGCTGCGACGGGCACCGCTTCTTCTTTATTGTTTTGCGTTTTTGCATAATAAATCCCACCAATCACCAGCGCGAACAGAAGCAGGATAAAAAATATTGGAAGGCGATTGCTTTTTTCAACTGGCTGCGCCGCTAACTCCACATCAGCAGCTTTGATTGGGGCAGCCTCACTGACTACAGTCTCAGGCAGATTAATCGGGCCGGGTTCGGGATTGACATTGACCGTCGCCGATACCGTACTGATGTTTAAGGGAATAACTGGATCGATGCGTTTACCTGAACATTCAAGTCCATGGGCAAAAAGCAGTGCCTCTGCTGCACTGGGAAACAAGTGGTCATGGCAAGAAATTTGATCGAGTACTGTATTTTTTTCAATGCGATACTTGTTAATCAAATACAGCTTATACCCATCCTGACTCAAATCGCGCGTGCCAGAATATTGCAGGGCTGAGGGCAACTTTCGGGACGGATATAGTAGGCCAAATGCAATCAATAGTACGCCGATGAGCCACTTTAATTGCAGCAAAAGAGTCCATTGGTCTTGTACAAAATTGCTGGGATTGGTATTTTTAAACGGCGAATCCTCGGGATAAATCGATGCAACAACGAAGGCCGCTCCGCAGACAAGTGCGGCAACCTTTGCAATACGCTCCAGCGATTGGGGGTTTTGAGAAACATCGTGCATCTAAATTCCTTCGGTCACTGCGGTATGCTTTTTTACTTCTTCGGCCCATCCCAGAAGAAGCGAGTAAATTTCACCTTCACTCCTTACGAGGAGCGAGTGGGTGCGGCGCTCCTGATCTCATCGTCTTCAGCGAGTTTTATCGCTTCATCGGCTTTTGACTCAGCAGCGGGCGCGCCCTCGTTCTCAGACTCTCCTTCTTGTGGCAACTGCTCTGCTTTTTGCATTACTACCTTCACAAAGGTATCCGTTGTCCCGAAGTTATCGACCCAATGAAAATGCTCTAAAAATTGCTCTTTGGGCATAAAACGAAGGTTGGAGTCACTTAAATTCTTGTACTCAACCAAAATAACGCCAAGGGCATTGGGTGGATACACTTGCTTTACAGCAATTTGTACTCCATTGGCATCTTCAAAAATATCGTTTCGTGTAGGGTCGGTCATGGCAGTTCTAATGTATCAATTAAGGTTCATTGGCATGCATTACTTCGATCGGCGTAAAAATGCTGGAATAAAACGGCGCTCTCGTGGGGCGCTAGGATCCGAGTCAAAAGAGGATGGCTGACGTCTTTCTGTAGGTGGCTTTGCAGCGTAACCGCCGTAAATCCCTAATTCCTTAGCACGCTCTCGGTAGTCATCCAATACGCTTACCTTTTTTACAATTTCGCGATTCAGCGAGGTTCCGGTTAAGGTGAGTGACTTTCTAATCGCTATTCTCTCTTCTACTTTTTTAGTTAGAAATTTCCCGAAATTACAAAAGTTTTCAGCAAGCGCATGATTGGAGCCAACGCACAGGAAATCTTCATATACATAACTATCCAGATCGGCGGCTCGATGAATCGGCGGCGTAATGTGGCAATTCATTAAAAAATCCAAATTAGTAAAAGCGCCATGCAACGCATAATTGGGCTCAACTCTGCTGGGAACAACCAGAATAAATTGCTTATTTATCGCTAGTCGAGCCATCCGCTGTTGCGCGTACTCCAGAATAAAAATTTCTGTGCTGGCCATCTCGAACTTAGAAGCTGAACTCGGCACCAAAACGATGTCAAAGTCGAGCATAAAATCGTCGGACAAGGTGGGATGCCACGTCAGATCTGAAATGCTGATTTGCGCCCCTAAGGAGTATTTACGCACTGCAGCCCGAGCACTCAATAAGGCAATGCCCGGGTTTTCGTAATTGATTTCTGCGCAGTGCACTCGAACACCAATATCAGGCGCCTTCTTAGTCCATCGGGATGATGATCCTTGTTTATCAAAATCAATCAGAGAAACTCCTACGCTCTCCTGAAGCGCAAAATAGGCAGCCAAGTTCGCCGCAATCGTACTTTTCCCCACTCCACCCTTTTGATTGGTGATCAGTATCTTAATAGGCTCATTAAATTGCGTATTCATTTTTGGGCGCTATGCAGTAGTTAGGGTGCTTCTGAATCAGTACTGGTGGAGGTATCTTTATCGCTTATCTTCGAAAGCTTGCCGCTCAGGCGCGCGCCGTGCTCTATGCCAATCTGGGCATACACAATATCCCCATGGACATCGGCGCCACTATGCAACTCAACACGCTCAGATGCATGCACATTACCCTCAACGCGTCCGGCAACCAATACACGCACACCCGAAATATTTCCCTGTACTAATCCTGTCTTCCCAAGCGCAATGCAGACGTCAGCACCATACTTTGTTTCGACATCGCCAATGATCGTGCCGTCAATGCGCAAACTTTTCGTGGCAACAATTTTTCCAAAAATTTCTAAATCGGGTCCGATGATGGATCCAAATGTTTCTCTTGAAGGATCCAGTAACCGGATTGCATGACTTTGCTTGAACGCCATGTCAGACTAGCATCACTAGCTCTTAATAAACTTTCCAGATACCTTGCCACCGCGCTGTATATGGATGTATTTGTAACTGATGCTTCCGTCAACACGAGCCAAGGGGCCGATATTCAGTTCATCGCAATTGACTTCGCCCTTGAGCTGACCTTTAATGACCAACTGTTCCGAATTCAGTTCACCATCTACTTGACCGCTGGCATCGATCAGCACCGACTTTGCAGTCACTTTTCCACGCACCGTACCGGCGATATTAAGAACGCCATCGGAGGTAATCGTGCCTTCAAACGTAAAGCCCTCACTAATAATGGATGGCTTTGCAATTCCTGAGCGACTTACAAGCTCATTGCGAACGACCTGCTCATATGGCTCTGACTGCTCAGTGGAGGCGGATACAGTTTCAGCGTTGTCATCGGCCTGTTCGTTTGCGATTTTGTCCTCGCCATTGTCTGGTGGTGAATTTTTTGAAAAGATAGACATCGTTATTTAACTCAAATAGATTAAGAATGTGGATTTATATTGTGCAAGTCGCCGTGCAAGTGGCCACCTTTTTCAATCTCGATTTCAGAGTAATGAATGGAGCCGGTGACTTTTCCAGTAGAGCGAATGATCAAACTGCGGGTTGAAGATACAGACTCGTTTGCCTCACCGCGTATATCAATCGATTCGCCGGAAAGTTTGCCATGCACAACGCCGGTTGCCTCGATGAGAATTTGTTTGGCTGTTAACTCGCCCTCAATAATCCCAGAAATAGAGGCGATGTCAGGTACTTGAAAGTTGCCCTTGAGGACGACACCTTCACCAACAAATAAACAACCCAGTTGATTTACTTCAGCCATACTTAGCACTCCTTAGCGCAAAATGTCAATCATTTATATCCGCACAATTCTACCAGTTGATCTGCAAATTTGGGCTTTAAAATGCATTATTTGATAATAATTTCTACATTTTTAACTCGAGAGTAACCATGCCAACCACCCTCAAAAAATCCATTGCTTTAGGTTTAACGGTTTTTTTGATCTGCCCTTTTAATTCAGCGCTCGCAGGATGGGTTTTCATTTCAAACGATAACCTTGGCAATGCGTATTACTACGAAGATAGCAAGACGGTAAGGGATAACACCAACAACGAAGTAAGCACTTGGCAAATGATCAGTTATGCAGAGGCATTATCGGCTCCCAACGGGGCGCCCACCCAGTCGGTTATTCAGGACATCTCCTATTTTTGCAGGGCTGGCTATGAAAGCTACAAGCAGTTTTATATTGGCTACTACTCTGGGCCAGGGGGTTCCGGTGTTAGCGTCGAACAACAGGATACCTCCGGGTCGGCATGGGAACGGGTTATCCCTGACACCATGAGCTACGTACTCTACGAGTTTTTTTGTAAACCACCGACCCCCCGAAAATAGGCGGCCTAAAGGCCTACTGCCGAACGGCTGAGCCCTGCTCGGGCTGACTGGTCGCTGCTGCCGGCTTTTTGAAGAAGCTCATTGGAAAGGTGGATTCGGCGCCATAAGGACCCTTAATCCAGACCTGATCATTGTGGAGCACATAACAACTGCGGGTAACGGACCCCAAGGAATTGACTGAATACGAGAAAAACCAGTTTGGCTCTACTCGGCCATTTTCAGCAGTGCAGGGCTCGGTAGTGATGTACAAAATATCCCCATGAACGGGCATTTGACCCAAAATAGCGGCGCTTACAGGGCATGCCGCCAAGAACAGCGCTGAGGACACCAAAAACTGGATTCCTAGGGGTTTTTTGAAGGGGCGCTTGAAGGTAATCACAGACCAATATTTAGGGTTAGAATCGGGTTTGAAAATTGAATTATATGCCTTAAAATTCATGAAATTACTAATTTTGTCCAAATAAAATCAATTACTTAGACTTGCTACATGCAACTATTTTGGGTATCTGGCTCTACTGGGGCCATTAAGCAAATCAACATCACCAAAGAACGGCTTGTTCGCTTGGGGGTCTTGGTTTGCGGCTCGTTTTTGTTGCTCGGAGTGTTGATCTTTTCTACCGGCATCCACATTGCCCTAGAAGTAAACCCCGACTTTGCCAGGGAAGTAAGTGGGGTAGTAACGGTCAAAGAGCGCATGGCGCTAGATCAACGGTACGCAAAGCAACTTAAAAATACCCAAGATCAACTGGCCAAAGCATCACTGCAGTTCAACGAGTTAAGGTCAATCAAAGACCGCTACCTCGCCATTTCAACGCCCTACACTGTCAAAAATAAATTCGCGGAGTCCTCCAATTTAGGCGGCCCGCTAAAGCCCCTCAGCTTTAAGTACGAACACACCAAGACCCTTGCTGAAAACCTCGAAGAATCGGTCAGTAAAGCCTCGGAGATGATTCAGATCTTTACCAAGCTGGAACCCGAATGGCTGAAGCAGTATCAATGGCTTCGAACACTGCCGATTGGCCCCCCGATCGATGCCCGATTGGGTATGACCAGTAATTTTGGAGTACGAATTGATCCGTTTACAAAACAATTGGCGCAACATTCTGGGATCGACTTTATCACTCCGACTGGAACGCCCATCATTGCTGCGGGCGATGGTGAGGTGGTAAAAGCTGGGGTTGATCCTGCTTATGGTAAGTTCATCGAGATTGCCCATGGCGAAGGCTTTGTTTCAAAATATGCCCACAACAGCAAACTCTTAGTGAAGCCAGGTCAAGCGATTGTCCGCGGCCAAGTGATTGCAGAATCGGGTTCAACTGGCCGATCCACTGGCCCCCACCTGCATTATGAAATTCACCAAAATAAAAACTACCTGAATCCCGCCAAAATCTTAGTCTATGCACCGCCAAGCGCGTATTGGTAAATCAGGTTGCGCCTCAAAACGCTTCGTGCGAATGATTCAAGATCGAGTATAGTAATTCCATAGTAGTTGTTTAACCTTTGCCTTATCGAGAGAGTTTATGGTCGCGCGCTTTCCTTCCGTCAAAATACTTGCGATGTGTGCCCTCGTAACCCTCCTGTGCGCCTGCGGAAAAAGTGAGGAGAAGGCAAAGACCGAGGTTTGGTTGCCCGATACCAAAGTTGTAAAGTTGCCCATGGAAGATTACGCAACGATTCCATTCAATACGACGCGGGAGGATGCTAAAGATAAGTTTGGCTGTACTGCGTATGAACTCTCCTTCAGTTGCAAAATCAAAACGGATGGCAAAGAAGAGGCAATTTGGCTAATTTATAATGAAGCTGGCCGTCTAGTGCTGATGAAGAAAGAATTGGGCTACTACAACAAAGATATAGCCGATACTATTATTGAGCGCTTCACCATCAAATACGGCCTTGATTACACCCCTTCTGAGGGACAAGAAAGCGCCTTTGCTGCAGGTATTCGTAAATCCAAAACCTATATTTTTGCGGGCGGTCAAGTCGCCTTTCAGATTGGTCGCAGTCTCAATAACCGCAATGAACTCATGTTGATTTATTACTTCCCTGAAGATGTGGGAAGTACATTTGCTAAAAGCGTCATGAATTAAAGCAGGGCTTTTCCTGGTCTGAGTTGCTCTGGTATGAAATTGATCTCGGGCATCTCAACTGGGGCCCCTCCCGACTCTTTAACGTCGTAGGCCCATGCCAATATTCTGGCAATCGCCTCAAACAAAGACATGGGTATCGCTTCGCCTATTTCCAGTTGGCTGTAAAGGTAACGCGCCAACGGTGGAATCTGTGCAATAGGCACATCATGCTCACGTGCCACCTCCTGAATTCGTAAAGCAATTTGATCTGCTCCTTTTGCAATCACAATCGGAGCGGCCATGGTTTGGATGTCATACCGTAGCGCAACCGAATAATGCTCTGGGTTAGCCAAAACCACATCTGCCCGCTCGATTGCCGACATCATGCGCGACGATGCAAGTTGCCGCTGTCGCTGACGCAAACGTTGCCTTACTTCAGGAGAGCCTTCTGACTCCTTCATCTCCTGCTTCATTTCTTCCGGACTCATCCGAATTTCTTTACGGAAATTGAACCACTGATACCACCCGTCTCCAACGGCGATGAGAAGTAACGGCGCCATCAACAGCAGAAAACCACCCAAGATTAAATAGGTGGTGTGCATTAGCGCCGAATCAAAATCCTGACTGACGATCGAACGAATATACGCAAACAGTCCAGCCAAATAAGCGATACCGATTCCAAGTATCAGGGCTGTCTTAATGATATTCTTAACTAACTCCGCTAGCGCATTTAGGGATACCATTCGCCCAAATCCAGCAATAAAATCAAGTCGCTCTAACTTAAACATCGGAGCGTAGTAAGCGCGAAAATTAACCAAGAACAGAGGCGCTAATAACCCAACTAACCATACTGGCAATAAAACTACAAGGAGCAAAAGCAATACCATGACTAAAGGGCCGCCGAACCACTGTTGAATGTGGTCAATTAACTTTGCTGGCTCGGCAAAGATAAAACTGGCTTTGGTGATTAAAACCAACTGCTGGAGCAGTAGCGGTCCTGCAGCAATTAAAAAAATGATGAAAACAGTTAACAGGGCAAAGGTTGCGATATCCCTTGATTGCGGAAGCTGGCCCTGCTCACGAGCACGTAATATTCGCTGCTCACTCGGTTCTAGCTCTTTTTCCTGCGAATTGTCATCCGATTCTGCCAACGCGCACCCCGTATCGGTAGTAGTTCAAACTCGAGGATAAACGATTTGGCTTGCGCGCCCTCAGAAGCTTAAGGCAGGGTCTTTTTTAACTCCTGAATCATTTGGTTAGCACTGGCCAGCTCGTCCGGACTGAGCCTTGCCTTGAGGGCCTTTGATTCAGGCGCCGCAGTCGGATTTCCGCTTTTATTGGACAAGGTCATCCAAACATAGGCTTTTACTAAATCGACCGGGGTCTGCTTTCCAGATTCATAGAGGCGGGCCAGGTTATATTGCCCAACCGGGCTGCCAGCCATGGCTGCCTTTTGAAACCACACAAAGGCCATCTCCTCACCGTTTTCGAGGCTAGTACTGACTTGATAGCGAACGCCCAACTCCAGCATTGCTTGGATATTCCCCCGATCAGCAGCGCGGTTCATCCACATCCAACCCTGCTCAATACTCTTAGGCGTTCCAATGCCTTGGAAATACATCTGCGATAAGTCGTATTGCGCTTGGCTATTTCCTGCCTCCGAGAGCTGCTCAAAAATCTGCAATGCCTTCGTATACTGCCCAGCCTCGTAGGCGGAACGGGCACGCTGATAATCAGAACAGCCCACCAAGGTAAGGTATGCCAGAAATATTAATGGCAAACGAAGTACAGAATGCCAACTGGTATTTCCCATTGCTGCTAACACGGTCTTTTTAAGGTCTACTTCTTAGCAGGGGGTAACTTATCTTTCGTTGGGCTCGATTTTTGCTCTTCCGCATCATCGGGATCTTCTTCAGCGCCTTCATTCGCTTTTTTCAAATTCAGTGCAGGCAGCTGTGGCTCAACCCGATAGCTGGCACCAAGATCGCCACCAATCATTCGTGCAAAAGAAGCAAAATAACGGCGCGTCAAATCAGGGTAATACGGTGCATTTGCCAAATACCCTTTGCTACGGATGCAGGCTGGATTATTGACACTGCCTTCGCAGCTGGCAATGGCAGATAAGCGACCCACCTCAAATTGCTCACCCAAGGCAAAAGAGGCAATAAGCACAAGTAACGGGAATATCAACCAGAATAAGAGTTTTTTTAGGAACCTTGTCAGCAGTTCAATTTTTGCATTCATGATCGCATGATCTCCGGTAGATGCTAATTTAATGTTTCTTGTGATTTTTTGGGGGGAATCTTTTGCACAATATCGTTGGGCAATTTTCTCCAACTCGCAATAGGCTCTTCGTTGTGCAATTTAGCATAGACTTTAACAATCCGAGAATCCGCAGGATTTGCATTCTCTTTCATAGCGGTATACATCTTAGCGCCCTCTATTTTATTGCCTTGATCAATGAATCCGATCGCTGCAGTGTAGTAATAGTTTGTCGCCTTATCTTTGCGCGGTTGCCCCAAAATGGTCGAACTGTAAATATCACCCATATAACGGCAGGCAAAGGGATTATTCAATTTAGCGGGCACACTGAAATATTTTTCTGCTAGCAAAAACTGTTCTCTGGAATAGCGCCGATACACGGTTGCACTCAGAATGAAATCGGGATGGGTAATCACAGAGGCCTGAGCATCGTAGAAACGCCCACGCTCGAACGCAATTAAACCCCGATAGTAGTTTGCTTGAACATCCCCTTCTGCCGCTAACGCATCGAGCTTTTGCAAAATTCGTAATGCGTCTTTGCTATGACGTAAGACCTCATCTTCGGGCTCGATGCATTTTGGATCACGCACGCAGGCAATTGCTACCACCGTTTTGTCATAAGCCCGCTTATACCGTCGATATAGTTTTTTTGCTTCACTAGCAGGGCCTACAAAGGGCTCTGAGCCCGCATTCGATGCGGCTGACTGCTGGGTTTTTGCAGGCGCACTTGAGGTCTGCGACTTACTCTCAGATGCGTATGCTGAAGTGTAAATCGACGCTCCGATGAGAAGGGCTAAGCCATACACTTTTAACAAGGTGCTACCTCGCTGACTTGTCCGGAGAAGGGCTTACCTTAGGCGGTATCTCCATGGCTGGCGATCTTGGCGCATTATCTTTCGATAAAAATTGAGCTGGGGCGCGCAGATTAACCGGTATCTCCTGGGCTCCTTTTGGCACACCCTCAGGTAACTTTTCTACAGGCCTGACAATTGGCTTCTCTTCTTGTTTTGGTTTTTTATTGAGTACCGTAATCGAGATACGGCGATTAAGGGGATCATTTAAATCCTCGGGATTGAGTGGTACCGTATTCGCAAAACCAATCACCTGAACAACGCGAGATGGGTCTAAGCCACCGGTAATTAATTCCCGACGCGCTACGTTTGCTCGCTCGGTTGATAGCTCCCAATTGGTATAGCCCGCCTCACCATTACCGTATTTTGTACCGTCGGTGTGGCCCTCAATTCGAATTGAGCTGGGGGTCGCTTGCAGGGATTTACCAATAATACGCAATAGTCTGCGTGCCGAAACGCTGGGAACCGAACCCCCACTACTGAACAAGGGCTTGCCTTTTTCATCCACAACCTGAATACGTAAGCCTTCGGCATTGATATCCATAAATACTTGGCCTTTGGAGTTTTTCAACTCTGGGTCAGCGTCAATCTTCTTCTGGATATCTTCTTTAACGAGTTCGTTTTGGGTTTTATCTTTGCGGGCATTTTCAACATCGGTTACAGAAGAGTCGCTGATCCGGCGTTGCACCGTATCGGCATCTGCCCGTGACTCCTCTCCAACCGTTTTGGTGATATTGTCTCCACCACCCTTAATAATCCGGGTTGCATCTCCCGAGCCTTGACCGCCGGATAACGAGACGCGCAGTGGATTTTGGAAGTAAGAGGAAATACCCGCCAAATCACCTGCCGTAGTAGAGCCTAAAACCCACATCAACAAGAAGAAGGCCATCATGGCCGTTACGAAGTCGGCGTAGGCGATCTTCCAAGCGCCACCGTGATGCCCGTGACCGCCCTTCTTAACGCGCTTAATGACAATAATCGGCGCGTCGCTCTTAGCCATGCCGCTTACTTTCCTTTAACTGCTTTAGTACCCTCATCAAGCTCAGCAAATGAAGGGCGCTGATAGCTAAAGAGTACTTTACGACCAAACTCCACAGCTGCCGCAGGAGGGAAATTATTTAAACTTGCAATTAAAATGGCCTTAACCGCCATATAGGCACGGCTCTCGGCTTCTGCTTTTTGCTCCAGCACCTTTGCTACAGGCGAAACGAACGCATACGCCAGCAAAATACCAAGGAAGGTTCCTACGAGCGCAGCACCAATCAGTTTTCCTAATTCGGCGGGCGGCAAGCCAATCGAGCCCATGGTATGAACCACGCCCATAACGGCAGCCACAATACCGAACGCCGGCAAGCCATCGCCGACGTTGGTCACTGCATTGACTGGAATGTGCGCCTCGTGATGGTGCACATCAAGCTCTTGCTCCATCAGGCTTTCGATCTGGATGACGTCCAATGATCCGCCCAGCATCATGCGCAAATAGTCCGTAATGAAATCGACCAGATGATGGTCTTTCAAAATATCGGGGTATTTCTCAAAGAGCGGGCTTGATTCGGGCTCTTCGATGTCGCCTTCCAAAGACATTAATCCATCCCGTTTGATCTTTTGCAAAATCTCAAACATGAGACACAAAAGATCTAACGATTTCTGCTTTACATTTTTTGCCGTCTTAAAAGCACCACCCAAAGCCGCAAACATTTTCTTGAGATTGGTTGGGGTGTTGGCAGCAATCATCGTTCCTACAGCCGCGCCAACAATGGTTAGAACCTCTGTTGGTTGCCACAGAACCATAATGTTTCCGCCATGGAGAGCATAACCCCCCAAGGCACAGGCCATCGCAATAATCCACCCAATTGGGATATTCATACTTCTATCTGCTCAGTTTTAAAGTTTTGAAAATAAGTTACTTTGCTGCAGTCTAGCAAACATTGCCTGGGCAGCGTTTAGCAAGGTTTGGGCTCTAGTATAAGATGCCGTTGCCGCCGCCATGTCTGTATCCAATAGCACCGACTGAGTATCCGCCAATTGGACCCCAAATGCCGACATTGCAGTTTTGGCATTATCTACCTGGGCAGCCACCCCACCGCTCCGCTGAACTGCCATGGTGAGCTGGTCAAATGAGGCGTTTAAGCCTGCAGATACCTGATCAGCAGTTTGAGTCGTTAGGCCCGTATTTTGGCCCTTTTCTTCCAAATAAGTCACAAATTTCTGGATGTTGAGGTACATCTGGGTATTTTCAGGGGTCCTAAGGGTTCCGCCAGTACCAAATGCATCATTAAATTTCACCCCCGAATCCACCATCACATTGGGCTCGATCTGAACCTGATTTACGGCATCCCCAAAGATCGGGTTACCGGTTCCGTCCTTGGCAGTCATTTGCTGCTTCATGGCTATCAAGATTTGCTCAGCCTGCACTTTTAATGCCTTGAAATTACTGGGATTTAAGGCGCCGCTTTGTGACTGAACCAAGAGCTGCTTGAGGCTGTTCATTTCATTGACCAAGCTATCCATCTGCGTTTGCGCATTGGCATGCGAGCTGGCGACAAAATTTTGGTTTGCCTTGAACATGTCTAGGCGGGAAAGATCAAAATCCAAACGGACGCCCCGTGATACCGCGTACGCATTGTCCGAGGCTTGATCGTACTGCTTCCCAGAAGTAATCTTCTTGTTCCAAGACATGGCTTCGGATAGGGCATTCTCCATTCCCTGAACGCCAGACTCTAATACTTGATTTGAACTAAATCGAACGGTCATTACTATCTCCTTAGTTCATGATCGACAAAAGGGTTGAAAACATTTGATTACCAGCCTGAAGCACCTTAGTAGAGGCCGTATAGAGCTGTTGGTATTTCAATAAATTAGCCGCCTCTTCATCTAAATTGACACCAGAAACCGAGTCTCTTTGGTTTTTTAGATTAGCAAGTACGACGGAATCCGCCTTTTGACCATTTTTCCAGATGGCGACTTGTACGCCCACTTCATTGACCAAATTCGAGATTGAAGTTCCAAACACAGCGCTCATTTGTTGAGTAGCATTTGCCTTCTCAGAAGTAATGAGAGGGGTATCCCCATTAAAATAGCTCGCAAAATTGGTTGGGGCTAAGGACACAAAATTAGCCGCAGTTAATCCATAATTCACCAACGGATTGGACATGCCGCTCACGTTTATCACACGGCTATGGAGAGCGTCAGCAATATTCTCAGGAGAGTCCTCGGCCTTAACTAAGGTAATTGCTCGGGTATTTAAATAGCCTGCAATGGTTGTTGCGGTATCAGCTGCACTACCCGCTACAGAAAACCGGATACCCATTTGATTAAAATCAAGGGTTTGGCCTGCAACCGAACCAGCGCCAACTGTAAGCGTTTGACTGCCACCATTACTACTGGTCAGGGTTACCTGGTTACCAGCTGCAGTGAACGTATATGTTCCGGATTGCACATTGTTTTGTAAAACCATGTTGGAAACGGTTTGCGTAGCAACGCCGCCAACCGGTAGTGTCACCGTGTTTCTGATTACGCTAGTGGCGCTGACTGCGCTTAGCGCTGGGCTGAAATTCTTCAGCTGCATGGTGATGCCCAGCTGATTAAAGTCAACTGTTTGAAGGCCACCAGAAACACTGGTATTCAATAAAACGGTTTGATTCTTTCCAGAGCTGTCCGCAATGTTTAGCTGATTTGTACCTACTTTAGTTAAAGTGTAATTGCCGGCTAAGGTGGTTGGACTGGCCGTTAATGAGCTGACGCTCGTATAGGTGCCGCCGCTGGTACCAACCTTCACTGCGCTATTGGACGAGATCGCATTGCCCAAGCTGCTGTAAAGATCGAGTAAATCGTTTTCACTTGCAATAGTCGGCAACTGCCCCGTAAAATCATTTGAGGCTAAGCTGGAATAGGTTTTGTCATTCACCTTGAATCCGAATATGGCCAAGTTTGTCGCTGTGCCTGACGATGTTTGAGCGGCGGTATTTGCCACTTTTACAAGTCCCATGGCTATCGTGTCTAGGCGCTTTTGAACCGCTGGTACGAAATTATTACTTAGCTCCAATAAAGCGCCGGCTTGCCCGCCATCTAAACTTTGAACCGTAGTCAAAAAGCCTCTATCTGGTCCATTTTGCAAATTGAAAGTCAAGGCAACGCTTTTTTGATCTGCATTAATCGTAACTTTATTGCCAATCGACCGTTCTACGAGGGGCATACCAGCGACCAACTGAGTGGCAGTGCCATCCGAATTAATTAAACTTTGCCCGCCAACCAACTTTTGCAGCTGACTTAATAATCGGTCGCGCTCATCCAGCAAGTCTGCTGACGGGGCACTAACACCCGGACTATTTCCATCGATAATTTTTTGATTAATATTTGCCAAGGCTGGCAATACCGTATTTATCTGTGCTACCGAGTCCGTCAATGCATTGCGTGCATCACTTTGCATCTGATTTACAAGTGTACTCATACCAGTCATGCGCTGAGCCACCTCTTTTGCGCTGCCGGTAATGGCTCCAGCCATTGCTTTATTCGTTGGGTCAGCGGCATACGCACCCATCGCATTAAAGAATTTACTAATAGCCGTATTTAGGCCGGTTGATTTATCCGCAACCAAACTATCAATCGAATTCGTATACTGAACTAGGGTATCGGAGTAACTTGATTTTGACTGCTGAGTGAGCAGTTGCGAACCAATTAAAGATGAATAATGGCGCGTGAATCCCCCAACCGCAAAACTAGAGCCATTTAGCATCAAGGAGTTAGGTGCCAATGAATCCATGATCGCATTGGCGTTTCGACGCGAATACCCCTCAACCGAAGTGCCCGCAACGTTTTGTGAGGTTGTCAAGATCCCCGCTTGAGCAATATTCAAGCCAGCCATTGCTGATTCGGTTATGGAATAGATTCCCATATTGGGCCTTTACTTATTTAGTTGTGCCAAGGAAGCCGTCGGGCCTCTGCAGTGACTTGAGTGTTTCGGCCGATATTGCGGTTTCTCTTATTACATTCATTTCTTTTACGGCTATTTCGCCATTTCCGATTAGTTTTCCTGCATTGGCCTGCTGAATGAGCTGCTCTGCCATTTTGGTAGCAAAACCCATTCCTTTGCCTTTTGACAGCATATCGGCCATATGGTCATCCATGATTTCCAGGTATGACTTGGAGGCGCCACTTTGCTCTTCGGTTCCACGTATATTGGTATTCCGAACGGTACTGAGCATTTGACGTATTAAAGTTCGCTCAAAGCCTTGAGCAGCTTTCTTTAACTTGTCTTCATTTGATGTCTGCGTTAACCCTGGGCTGGTATTCGCAATAATCCGAGCGCTCGTTTGATCAATCGATGGCGTAATGGCGTTTAATGCGTTCATTAAATTACCTCGAGCTCAGCCCTAAGGGCGCCGGCTGATTTAAGTGATTGCAATATTGAAATTAAATCTTGCGGTGTTGCGCCCAGCATATTCAGGGCTTTTACTACCTGATCTAAAGATGCGCCGGACGGTACCGAGATCAAGCTATTTTCTTTGCCGCTGTCACTGATTGTGGCGGTATCCTGCGATGCAATGGCAGTTTGACCGCGGCTAAACGGCAAGGGCTGACTCACCGTCGGGCTTTGCTGTATTCTGACAGTAAGGTTGCCATGTGCCACAGCAGACGGTGATAACTGCACAGCCTGATTCATCACCACTGATCCGGAGCGCGAATTCAAAATGACCTTCGCAGGCCCTGGCACCATTTGCACATCTAAGTCTTGCAACGCAGCCATGAATGCCGTTCTTTGTAATGGCTCGACCGGGACGCGCACATTCAATGATCTGGCATCAATCGGTAGCGCAGTGCCTAAACCAAAACGCCTACCAATCGCCTCTGCTGTTTTTTGCATCAGCGCAAAATCAGCCCGGCGCAAATCAATTTGAATAAATTCATCTGCCAATAAGGAGGGTACTGCCCTTTCTATTAAGCCGCCCGCTGGAATACGTCCAGCATTGAGGTGATTTATGGATGTAGCTGCACCACCCGTTGCCGCCCTCGAACCACCAATCACGACACTCCCTTGTCCTTGTGCATATACTTGCCCGTCCGCAGCCTTTAAGGGCGTCATGACTAATGTACCGCCTTTTAGGCTGGTTGCATTTCCAAGAGATGACACCGTCACATCGATTTGCTGTCCTGGGCGTGCCAAGGCAGGAAAATCAGCAGTAACCATCACTGCAGCCGTATTACGCAACTGAGTTTGACCGCCACCTTGCGGAATTGTTACGCCCAAAACGCCAATCATCTGCAAGACGCTTTGCAAAGTAAATGGTGTCTGTGTTGTTTGGTCGCCCGTGCCATCCAAGCCAACAACAAGACCGTACCCAACCAATTGGTTCGAGCGTTGTCCGGCTATGTCAGCAAAATCTTTAATGCGATCTGCAAAACAGTGTGTCGAGATTGCACTCACGCAAAGCATGACTAATGCTTGTTTTTTGAGCGTCGAACGAATACTCATCTTGGTCGCCATTAGAATGGTGCGAGTTTTAAAAATAACCGCGTTAACCAGCCTGCGCCCTGAGTATCGTCGGTTGCACCACGTCCACGGTACTCTATCCGAGCATCCGCAACCTGCTGCGAGGATACCTGGTTAAATACCAGTGTATTTGGATTAACTACACCGCCAAAGCGAATAATCTCTTCTTCGTTACTAACAGCAACCTGCTTCTCTCCGGCAACTACCAAGTTTCCGTTGGACAAGATTTCAACTACGGTAACGGTAATGGTGCCTGCAAACGTATTGCTTGCTGCGCTAGCACCAGTTCCTTCTGTTTTAGTATCACCCGATCCGCCAAAATTTGCGACGTTGGCAATACTGGTGTAGGGTCCAAAAGGAGTTGCGCCTGTATTTGCAAATTGGGAGCTGGCATTTGCCTTCCGTGCAGCAGACATTCCAGAATTTTTTGCAGCACTGGTTGTTTCATTGAGAACAACCGTCAGCGTATCGCCCACATTGCGTGCGCGGCGGTCTTCAAATAAAGGCCGATGGCTTACCGCATTGACATATGGGCCACCCGCGTTTGCTGGATAAAGGCTACCCATATTGGCAGAAGTCTCCTGAATGGGGCGTGGACGTGCCGTTGACGGGGTTGTTAGCAAAGATGGACGATCAGCACTGGCGCAACCACCCAGTACAATGGCGCACATTGCGAGAATAGATAGCTTTGGATAGGCTCTAAATAAGATCATCATCACTGCCCCATATTGCTTACGCGCTGTAAGATTTGATCGGTTGCAGTCACTGCGCGCGTATTAATTTCATAAGCGCGTTGCGACGCAATCAGATTTACGAGCTCTTCCGCTACGTTAACGTTCGACTGCTCGATGTAATACTGGTTGGTTGTACCCATACCATTTGAACCAGCAATGTTGTTTTGCGCTGTACCAGAGGCAGGGGTGGGTATAAAGTTTCCACCACCCAAGGCTTGTAAGCCGGCCGGATTAATAAAGTTAGCCATCGTAATTTGACCGGCCTGAATCGCATTGGTATTGCCTTGCAATGTATATTGCACCAAACCAGCTTGATTGATGGTGATCGATGTTGCGGTCGCTGGAATAACCCCAGCCCCTGCAACAACGTTACCTGCTGCCGTCACGATTTGACCCGTTGCACTTTTGCTGAACTGACCATTGCGGGTATAGGCTAATGTTCCATCTGCCAACTGAATCTGAAAGAAGCCGTTACCTTGAATAGCAACATCGAGCTGATTTCCGGTCTGGACCAATCCGCCCTGAATATTGTTCCGCTCGGTTGAAGTAACGGCGGCACCAGAACCAATTTGCAAACCTGTTGGCAGTAGATTTTGTGCGTTTGCTGCAGAGCCTGCAGAGCGTAATGTGGTGTAGAGCAAATCCTGAAACATTGGCTGCACTCGCTTAAATGCAGTTGTAGATGAATTTGCTAAGTTATTGGTGATGACATCTAGGTTGAACTGCTGGGCGTCCATACCTGTTTTTGCTATCCATAAGGAACGTAACATTTTTTATTTTCTCGTGTTATGAATGTAAATTAGAATCGTGTAAGGGATAGCAAGCTTGTTGCTGTTCTTGCATTTTGGTCTGCAAATGTAATAGATCTGCTGTTTAAATCAAACATCCGGCTCTGATCAATCATTTGCACCATAGCTAAAGTGGGATTGTTATTGCTCATCTCAAAGGCGCCTTGCACAACCCTGACGGCTGGATCAGCTGCAGCCTGTTGCCCCGGGAGATCAAAGAGGCCATCTGCACCCCTGACGAGATCATTGCTATTGGGGTTAACTAATTTTAATTTTCCAGCCTGATTTAAAAATTGGGTTCCTGGCAATTGCGTAAATACAGCGCCATCTTCTGCGATTTGCACTATGGCGCCAATTGGTATTGTGATGGTTCCACCGGAACCCACTACCGGTATGTCCTTGCCTATCATCAACATACCCTGCTCATTGACCATGAACTTACCCGCCCGGGTATAAGCCTCTTGTCCGTCGGGGCGGCGAACGGTAAACATACCATCGCCTTTAATTGCTACATCTAAGGCATTTCCTGTGGTTTGCAACATCCCTTGGGTGAAATTACTCCCTGGGGTTGTCTCTACTGAGAAAACACGAGTGTCTGCACCGTTACCAGTAAATGGTACGCCATCGCCTTTCAACGGTACCGCACGGAAAGCGCTGATCACCTCCCGAAAACCTGGCGTTAATGCATTTGCCAGATTGTTCGAGGTGACTGCCAGCTGCTGCGTCGCAGCGGTAGCACCCGTCATCGAGGTATAAGCGTAACGATTAATCATTTACTTAGTCATTCACTTATGTTTAGCGCCCAATATTGATTGCTTCATCAATTAAGGTCGATGCCATTACCTTGGTTGCTTGTGAGACTGCAGAATACTGACGCTGTAAGACCATCAGTTTTACTAATTCTGCCGTTAAATCCACGTTGGATTGCTCTAAGGATTTGGAGCGTATTGCACCTAACATTCCGTCGCCAGGAAAGCTCAGTAGCGCCTCACCTGATTCCGACGAGGCCTCAAAGGTGTTATTTCCATTGGGGATTAATCCCTCAAAATTATTAAAGTAGGCCAATATCACT
Source organism: Burkholderiaceae bacterium (assembly GCA_947457875.1). GTDB lineage: Bacteria > Pseudomonadota > Gammaproteobacteria > Burkholderiales > Burkholderiaceae > Polynucleobacter. The sequence continues at coordinate 7,887 of CANGWV010000012.1, read as the reverse complement.
TGCCCTTTGACAACCGAACTGCCATTGTCGTATTGCGCTAACAATCTTCCGCTTGAGTCCACGTTAAAACTAGTTAATTGTGCGGTAGCAAAACCATCCTGAGTATTTTTATAGGTCTGGGCTGCGGATGAATACCCAGTCATGTTTGTCATATTCAAGGTAAATTGGACAATACCGCCATTTGCAGTTGTACCATACAGGGATTGACCCGTTACGGGCCTCCCCATACTGGCATCAACCCGTAATTGCGTCGTAAACTGCGGCTTTCCAAAATTATCTTTAGACAAGGTGTCAATATTTTTTCCCGATACAAATGCGACTGTTCCAAGGGAATGCTGCTCAATGAGGCCTGATGGAGCAAGTGTGATGTTGGTGTTCATAGTCCTCGCATCGCTACTAACTGGAACGCCATCTAAGGTTGCATACACCTGGAAACGGTCGGCAGACATTGTATAGGCGCCATTTTTTACTACAACCGCTATATTGGTTCCGTCTGTAAGGCGAAGGTTAAAGGTATTGCCATTCGTTAAGGGGGTTGTAAAGTTTCCGGTTAACTGGGTCAGCCTGACGCCCGACAAAGTTTGGACCGGCTCTCCGCCAGTTAACGGCCCCAGAGCTGCGGTCGTTGCAACACGATGCGCTGCTGCTCGATTTGGATTACTTAGATCACCCTGCTCATTGGCAGGCGCTGCGCCTGCGATTGGCTGCCTTGGATTGAAGGTGATCGTGCTAGCATCAACCACAGTAAGAGTTACATCTTGACTGCTCACCTTTTTATAATACGTTGTCAAAGTCTTTGCCATCCCCTTGTCATCAAATACCGATTGGGATGTAGCCTGACTATAGCTGGTGGGCAAATCTGGTCTAAATGCAGTGCCTGCTAGCGAATTCACGCGGTTATCTACGTTTAGCTCGATGGTGGAATTCTTTGTGGCTTGTTGCCCCAATGGAGTTTGGTCCAATGTAAGAACGGATTTGCTGGTTGACAATATTTGCCCCGCTGAATCTGCTGGGTAACCCACCAAAAACAAGCCGTTTTGGCTGACGATCCGATTTTGATTATCTACGCCAAATTGGCCATTTCGGGTGTACTGAAATTTAGTAGGGTTTTCTGTTGGCACAGTTCCATCCACCGTCTTTGCCAACATAAACATCCCCGGTCCCGTGATGGCCATATCCAAGGGGTTTTGTGAGCCTACCACCGTACCGTAATTGGCATTTCTTCTAATGCCCATTCGATAGGCGCCCATACCCGCTCTGTCTACCGACTGGGGATCTTGCGCTCTAAAAAATTGGTCGGCAAAAACATATTCGCCCGATTTGTAGCCAATGGTTTGGGCATTTGCAATATTGTTACTAGTAACATCAATTGCTTCAGACGCTGACATGAGTCCTGATAATCCGATTCCGTATGCCATTTTTATTCCTTTTTTCTTACTTTATTTGTCTTATTTAATATTTTTTTGCTGATTTATTCTTTAATTCACGCAATTAACTGATCCATTGCTGCACTTCCGAAGAAGGAATGGTTCTACCATCTAATAAATTCAATATGGCATCACCATTTGCACCCTTAGTAACCGAGGCAACTGGAGATGCAACGTATGCACTTGGGTTTTCACTGGCATTTTCTGCATTGGTTCCAACCAAGCTGAGGTAATACATTCCAGCCGGCGCTGCACTACCATCCGCTGCTTGTCCATTCCAAATGAAGTTAGTCATACCCGCATTTACATTGCCCAAGTCAACGCTATTCACGGTATTACCACTTGCATCTGTAATGGTTGCCACCACCGATTTCAGTGGGTTCGCTGCATTTGCACCCAGCATGACTTGGGTTTCCCCATCAAATGCAATGCCGTTGCCTGCAACTGCCGGGCTATGACCGATTAGTGCCGCCTGATTCATGAAATTCACGCTTTGCATTTGTGCCAGCATGGCAGTCATGGAGGTATTCATATTGGCCATGCTGCTCACCATATTGAGTTGCGACATTTGTGCCGTCATGGTGGAAGCATCCATTGGCGCCATTGGATCTTGATTCTTAATCTGTGCAATGAGTAATTTCAAAAAATCCTGCGTTTGCTCCGTTGCAGTCTTTGGTGCTGTAGATGCATCAGCTGGTTTATTGGCCGCTGCCGGATCGTAGGTCCGTATGCCGTTTAATGGATTATTAATTGCCATGATTTCCTCTTATGCTTTATTCGCACTCTTAATAAATTACTTACCCATATCGAGTGTTTTTAACATCAACACACGCGATACATTCATTGCTTCCACATTCATTTGGTACGAACGCGATGCTGAAATCATGTTCACCATTTCTTCGACTGGATTGACGTTGGGCATCTCGACATAGCCAGCATTGTTTGCTTTGGGGTGCCCCGGTCGATACTCCATACGCAATGGAGCATCGCTCTCCAAGACCTTACTGACCTCTACTCCAGACCCAGCAGAGCCAGGCTGTCTAACAGCCATAAATTCAACTTGCCTTGCGCGATAGGGTCGTCCATCAGGACCCGACATGCTTTCTGCGTTCGCGATATTTGATGCGGTGACGTTTAAGCGCATGGCTTGTGCAGTCATGCCAGTGGAACCAATATTAAATGTGGCTAGTAGGCTCATGAGGGCTGCCCTGTAATAGCTGACATGCGTGACTTGATGGTGCTTCCTACCCGATTGATTGCAAATTCAGTCAATACCGAGTTTTTAGTAAATTCAGCGAGCTCGACATCGGCATCCACCGTATTGCCGTCCATCGATGGCTGGTTTGGTATGCGGTAGAGCAAGCGGGGGTCGTCTTGAGTCACTTTTCCAGGAATATGTGCCTTGTGGGTTGTCGCCATACTGACTGCATTTGAAGTGGCTTTGCCATCTAATTGGGCTTTGAGTACATCGGCAAATTGAATATCCCTTGCCTTAAAGCCAGGGGTATCGGAGTTCGCCAAATTATTCCCAAGCACTTGCTGCCGATAGGTCCGCAGTTTGAGCGTTGCCTCAGCAAAAGCCAATGAGTTGTATTGCGGCACAGCGTTCATTTCTTCTCCACCCGTTATGGGACTGCATATCCTGAGGAGAAAATCCTCACATAGGAATATGCAAGGACTGTGCCAGTTTTGGATTTAAAATTAAATTAGCGATCACTAACTTATTTAAATGCCCACCCCTTTGATAGCCTTGCATCAAAAGCGAGGGATTCAAATGCAAAAACCCCCATTTAGAGGAGGTTTTTTACAGAAACGGCAAATATTGCCGCTTTTTGTATCTAAGTGCTCGGGTTTGGCATCTTTTTCCAAACCCAGACGACTTAGTTGCCGGTCGATTCCTTGACCAAACGATCACCTTTCGGCTGCAGTGGGCGGGCATTCATGGGATAGATTCGATCAAAGTTTTTGACCTGCTCTGGGCTGACGTAGATTGGGGTTTTCATGACGTAACGGAGCACATTCTCTGTGCATGGGGGCGTTGAAAGCGATCCCATATAGGTGAAAAAACCCCTATTGGCCGGCAATAGTTGGTTCACGTCAATCATGACTCCCGGGGTTTCCACCTTGCCTTTAACGAGCGGGACATTATTCCAAAGGGTTTGAATCAGGCTATTTCCCTTCACCTCCTCATTACCCCACAAATATCTACGAGTGGTGGCGGGGGGTTTTGTAGTCATCAATACGCTCACCTCGAGTAGGTCGCCGTCATGGTGCTGGTGCACTAAATGCGCCACCATATCGGTACGCTCGCCATTAATCGCCTCTTCGCTCGGCTTATGAAAGTGAAACTGCACGAGTCGGTACTGACGCCCTTCGGCAATCACGTTACTGCCTTCACCGTAATTCACCATCACGGTATAACCGTTATCGATGATGGATAGTGGCGACGGCCGATAGAGAAACTCCAACGGGGCCATCTCGGCCTTGACTGCCCGATCTACATTGATGTTGATCGGGGATTGGTTTTTGCCTTTCAAGCACGCCAGGTTTTCTTTGCTGATGCTGCCCCAATTTTCTGGTCCGCCAGGGCCGTCCATGTACGACCACTGAATGACCTCAATGGGCTCTTTTTCTACTGGCTTAGCTGGCGGTGGTGCCTTGGCCACCTTCGGCTTGGCTTCTGGCTTTGCTTCAGGCTTTGCCTGAGCGGGAGGATTACCTGCCGGAAGATCGCCTGTGCGAATGACTATGTCCCCAGAGCCTTTGTTGATCTTGTTTAGCAATGCTTTACTCAGATCGTCGTCGCTCGGCCCTGAGGCAACCGCTGCCTTGGACTTCGCTCCTGCCGCCACAGTGGCATCGTTCGCAATGGCTTTCGTTGCCATCAGGCAGGACAGCGCCATGGCTATTAGGGAGAGGGGTAACTTGGTATATGTGCTCATAGAGTTAGTAACGGCTATTTTAGAAATGCTGTTTATATTGCTATATAAATCAATGTGTTGCCCACCTTATGCAGCCACTTATGGCACCGCCCGCTTTGGAGCGGCTTTTCTCGCTGGGGATCCACTAGGTGAATCCGCCGCACCAGTGTTTCCAATGCTAGGTAGCACATCAATTTGCGGTTTTCTGCTGCGCATAAACATCCAATCGCATTTCATTAGGCCGGCTGCATCCTGATGGTTCTCGAGCGGAGTGGACTGCCTCAAGGCCACTTCCAGAGCAGCATCGGTTGGGGGCGGAGTCAAGTCATTGCTCGTTGCCCATCGTAAAAAACGCTGGTAGGGGCCAAGTTTTGGTAACTTTCCAGGATCAGCATAAAAATTGGCGCTGCAAATTTGCAAACGGCGCTCAATTTCACTGGAAGGCAGATAGTAGCCTTCGACCAATAGAGTCGCAACCCTTAGATTGCAGCGGGCCCATGCTGCCATCTCAATCTTGGAGCCAACGGTGCTTTTACCATCCGGTTTTTCTGCCAGCAGGGAGTCCACTTCGCATTGCATGCGTTGGCCACGAATCTGCAACTTCCTGCAAATCTCCTGCCCATTTTCAGCGTAGGGATCGCGCTCTAAGGTCGGCGGAAAAGGGAACTTGGTCTCGCAATCAGCCGGAGCTACTGACGCTTGCTCAAGGGAGTTCTGCGAAATCCGTGCAGCCTCTTCCGCGGCCTGTGTTGCAATTCTGTCGGCCTCAGACCCGGTTGCAAAAGTAGGCAATGCTTGAGTATAGCCAGCAGGACTGATGGCGAATAGGAAGAAAGCCGCGGATAGATGAACAGCAACATTATTTTGCATTGGGAACCTCTACGCCTTGGCGCATCAGTTGCAGGGGATTCTCAAGGGAGCGCTCCAACACAAATGTTAAATCAGGAAGAATCATAAAGATAACCAAGAAAGCCAAGGGAATGCTTACCGCAAAACCCACCGAAAACAAATTCATTTGGGGGCTGGTTCTGCTCAAAAAAGCCTGCGTTAAGTTAAACATCATATAGACCAAAAGTATCGGCATTGCCAATATTAATCCCAGTCGAAACGAAGACGTCACCAAATCTAAAATTCCTTTGGATGACCACGCGTCAGGCCAAACTCCGACCGGAATGGATTTAAAGCTATTCATCAGAATTTCAAGTACAACTAGATGAACATTTAAAGAAAAAGCCAAGGCAATTACAGTTAAGCCTAAAAATTGACCGACTAAACCCGAATCGAGGGCTGGATCTCGGAATGCGGTAGAAGCAAAACTAAACCCAGCCTGAAAAGAGAGTATCTCTGCCGCGACGTCAATCGCCATAAAACCAACGCGGATTACAAAGCCCATAAATGCACCAATGCATAACTCAATCACCGAAGCAAAAAAGGTAATGCTGCCTGGATTAGGAATGACCCCGGACGCAACAACAGGCATCATATATGCCGCAAACGCAAGCGCGACCATCAATCGAAATCGCATCGGAAGGGCCCGAAAGGCAAACAGGGGCATGGTCAGGAAAAGCCCCAGCACCCGCATGGAGGCGAACATGAAGATCGCCATGTACTGCTCAATTTGAAGACCGGTGATGGTCAGCATAACTTAACTCACCAAACCCGGTATGCGAGCAAAGAGCTCTTTGATGTAGTCGGTGAATAAAACCAAGGTAACGGGACCAATCAGTACGATCACCAAGCCAAACACAATCAACTTCGGTACAAACGCAACCGTCGATTCATTAACCGAAGTAGCGGCCTGCAAAATACCAATCACCAAACCAACAATCAACAAGGCCATCAAAATGGGGCCGGCCAATACCGCCGCCATTCTCAAGGCCTGGAAAATCAAATCGATAATGACTCCGCTTTCCATGGCAACTAATTAATATAGCTTTGAACAAGCGAGGTAGCTAAAAGCGCCCAGCCATCCGCCAACGCAAACACAATCAGCTTTAGGGGCAAGGAGAACATCATGGGTGAGACCATCACCATACCGAGCGAAGTCAAAATACTAGCAACCGCAAAGTCAATTACTAAAAAGGGTAGGTAGATGACAAAGCCAATCAAGAAGCCCGTTTTGATCTCTGAAATGGCAAAAGCAGGAATCAATACCGTGAACGGCACATCCTCGCGCGTATCAATATTTTGACCATACATTTGGGCAAACAGATTAAGGTCATCCCTGCGCGTCTGCTTGAGCATAAATTCTTTTAAAGGCTTGGCGCCAACCTCTACAGCCTCTGGGAAACCCATCTTCCCGGCAGAGTACGGTTGGTACGCATTCTTATAAATGGAATCAAACACTGGGTTCATGATGAACAGGGTCAAGAAAAATGAAAGTCCAATCAAGACAATATTCGGGGGCATCGTCGTCAAACCCAAGGCCTGACGCAACAAGGATAGAACAATCAAAATTCGGGTGAAGCTGGTCATCAAGACCAAAGCAGCAGGCAGAAAACTCAGTGATGTCAGCGCGATGATCGTTTCAACCGGAACTGCATACGAGGTGCCACCAGCGCCTGACTTAGCAGTGACAAGCGGTAAGGTCTGACTCCACACCGCTAATGGAAACAGCCCAACGAGGGCTGTCAGACCAACGGAGTACCAAAAAATTTTGCGCTTCATCCCAATTTTCGTTTCACAAACTGGCGCAAATTATTTGCAAAATCGGTGCTTGCTACTTGCGGTTTCAAATTGGCTACATCTTCAGGCTCCAGTTCGGTGATCAGGGTAATCTGACTAGGAGTGTGGCCCACCACTAAGATGCGATTTAAGACATTGAGAACAATGACGCGCTCGCGGGGGCCCAATGCCTGCTGGGCCAAGATCATCACATGGGGATTGCTGGTCCGGATAGCAGCGTCGCGTTTGACTAGGTAAGCGACAACCCAAATAAGCGCCGCAGCCAGCGCAAGCCAGATGAATGAGAAGAGCAACATACCTCCAACCGTGGAGTCCATGTCAATTAACGATTAATTTTGCGCAGACGCTCTGCTGGAGTCACGATGTCAGTCAAGCGAATACCATAACGGTCATTCACAATCACAACCTCGCCCTGCGCAACTAAACATCCATTCACCACAACCTCAAGGGGCTCACCCGCCAAAATATCCAATTCAATCACCGAGCCATAAGTTAAGTTGAGTAGGTTACGAATTTGCATTTTGGCACGGCCTAGCTCCACCGTTACCTGAACGGGCACATCCATTACGAGATCAATTTCATTGAAATCGGGGTTGGCTCGGGTACCCTCCTCTAAATTATTAAAGGTGGCTTTACGCAAGGAACCGGATACATCGGCACTCGTCATTGATTTCGCTAAATCGTTGTCATTTTCAGCCATGGTGATTCCTTATTCTGTGCTTTCTCGGTGCTTTATTGGCTATCGGGGACTAAACCATCTGCCGCTGCGCTTATTGTATCGCTTGGACTGGCGGTTGCGGGCGCCTGAGCCTGACTTTGGGCGGCTTCTGGAAGTTGTTCATAAAGCTCGCCTT
>CANGWV010000011.1 GCA_947457875.1 Burkholderiaceae bacterium | reverse complement strand
GCCCGGGAGTATTTGTCCGGGCGCATCTAATCGTAACGCATTCTGATGCCCTGCCATAAACCATTCTGCCTGGTCTTTGCCCTCTTCTGGAAAAATAGAGCAGGTGATGTAAAGCAGTAATCCGCCCTCCTTTAGTGCCTGCCAGCCGGCTTCCAAAAGGGCGCGCTGGCGCCCTTGTAAATCGGCAATGTCATCTGCGCGGCGCAAAAAAGGAATGTCGGGGTGCCGACTCACAATCCCGGATGCGGAGCACGGCGCATCAATCAGTATTTTGTCAAAGGGCTTTTTGTCCCACCAACCCAGCGCCGCAGCGTCAGCGGCAATGCATTCGATTGTTTGTCCGGGCGCGGCGATCAGCTTCAAGCGACTGAAGGTCTCACTCACGCGCTTTAATCGCTCTCGATCTACGTCGATTGCAACCAGATCAATATCTGCACACTCGAGCAAATGGGCGGCTTTGCCCCCAGGTGCTGCGCACATGTCAAGAACGCGTTCGCCTCTCGTCGGACAAAGGAGGGTAGCCGCAAGCTGCGCGCCTGCATCCTGAACCGAAACCATTCCGTCAAAAAATCCCGGGATGCTCGCAACCGGTATGGGCTCTTTGATTACTAAGGCGGCGTCCAGTGGGGTATTGGCAACCTGCTCTATTGGTTCAGCTTCGATCTGTGCGGCTCTCAATACAGCGGCGTAATCCTCAAGGGAAATTGCACGCCGATTCACGCGCAGCGTGAGTGGTGGGCGCTGTGATTGTTGCAAACAAATGGATTGCCACGCTTTCGGGTAATTTTTTCTCAGATTGGCAATCCACCAGGGCGGAAAATACGACTCACCAACGCTGTTATGGTCTGGTCGTTTGACGCCCTGCGCATCAAGGGCGGCGCTGACTTTTCGCAGCACGGCATTCATCAAGCCTTTGGCATAGATCGTTTCGTCGTATTGGCCGCATGCGCTTACGGACTCATTGACGATGGTGTGGGTTGCATAGCCTTTTTTGGCAACATCCGTGCGATCTAACAAAAGTGTAATTGCTACTGCCAAGACGTGCTCCACGGGCTTGCTTGGTGGCTTTGGCACGAACTCGTTTATCAGCGCATGTGAGCGCGTCCAGCGACGAAAGGTGTCAAACGTAATGCTTTGAACGATGGGCCGCTCCTGCGGCTCTAACTCTTCTAACACGTGGGTTAAGGACCTGCCCGACATGACTTCGCCAATGGCTTGTGCCGCAATCGTGATCGCCTGCGATAAGGGCAGATTTTGGGGCGGCGCTTTTGATGCCATCACCACTTCCTCATTTTTTATCCACAGCTTAGGCCGTTGATTTAGTAAATTGCAATGTGCCTGGTGGCTTTTCTGATTGAATCCATTGCGCGGCGGACATACGCCTACCGCCTGGCTTTTGTATCTCCAATACCTCTAGTGCGCCATCCTTGCACCAAACCACAAATCCATCTTTGCTTTTGCCCACGATCGATCCGGAGTGATGGCTTCCTGGGTATTGGTCTGCTAGCTCTTTCACCAAAGGACGGGCGCGCCAAAACTTGAGGCTTTGCCCATTCAAAGTAGAGCTGGCGCCAGGAAAAGGGTTAAATGCCCGAATCAGGCGATCAATTGTCACAGCGTTTTGGGACCAATCAATTTCAGCTTCGGTTTTTTGTATTTTCTCGGCGTAACACATCCCCTCGTCACTCTGAGGGGTGCGCGTTATTTCTTCTTGTGCATCCAGCATTGCTAGGCAGCGCACCATCAGCTTGGCCCCCAACTCAGCAAGGCGGTCGTGCAAACTGCTACTGGTCTCATCTGGCTCGATATCAATCGCTTCGCTCATCACCATATCGCCCGTATCCAACCCTGCATCCATTTGCATGATGGTGATACCGGTACGCTCATCCCCCGCAGCAATTGCCCGCTGAATCGGTGCGGCGCCACGCCAACGTGGCAACAGCGAGCCATGAATGTTAAATGCGCCATGCCGCCCAGGCTGCTCCGCCAAGTCCAACATTGCCTGTGGAATGATCAACCCATAAGCAACCACCACCATGGCATCAAACTGCGTTCGACTGATGGCGTGCAGGGCGGCGATTGCTTCGGCTCTTTTTGCCTCGTCATGGCTATTGATGTTGAGGGATGTGGGCTGTAGTAGCGGGATTCCCTTGCCCAGCGCAAATTCCTTAACGGGGCTAGCTTGCAAATGCATTCCTCGGCCGGCACGCCGATCGGGCTGGGTCAAGACCAATGCAATCGTATGGCCCGCTGCCTCAATGGCTTGCAAAGCATGCGCCGCAAAGTCCGGGGTGCCAGCAAAAACGACCCTCATCATCGGTGCTCTCTCAGCTTCGGCCTACCAGCTCTTTGGCACGCTTTTTCATTTTGAGCGAGATGCGGTTGCGCTTTAGAAAGGAGAGGTATTCGACGAAGACCTTTCCGAGCAAGTGATCCATTTCGTGTTGCAAGCAAACTGAAAGTAGGCCGTCTGCATTGATTTCAAATGGTTTGCCGTTGGCGTCTAGTGCTTTCACCAGAATTTGATCGGGTCGCTCTACTTCATCGAAGAACTCCGGCACCGACAAGCAGCCTTCGCGCCATGCTTTTTTCTCCGGACTGGCCCAGACAAGCTCTGGGTTGATGAAGACCATCAGTTGGTTTTGTTCCTCGGATACGTCAATTACGATGATGCGCTCATGAATGTCCACTTGGGTCGCGGCCAGACCAACGCCAGGGGCTTCGTACATCGTCTCCGCCATATCAGCAACGATCTTGCGCACACGATCATCCACGACGGCGACGGGCTTTGCTACCTTGTGCAATCGGGGATCAGGGTAATGGAGAACGGTTAACAAAGTCATATAGGAATTATCTTACAGACTAATCAGGCTGGGCTGATTGGCAAACAAAAGCCTGTGCCCAACAATTGGTTTATGCGAAACCATCCACCCATGCAATTGCTTTACCCCGGCTCACCGGACTATCCAAAACGCTTGCTCGACTTAAGTGATCCGCCTAGCCCTCTATATATATGCGGTGACGCTGCTTTATTTGAGCGGCCGGCCATAGCCGTTGTGGGATCACGCAATGCAAGCCTTCAAGGCCTGTACATTGCATCTGAGTTATCAAAGGGGCTTGTAGGGGCTGGTTTTTTGATTGTTTCTGGCATGGCAAGGGGGATTGATGGGGCAGCACACCGTGCCGCCCTGAAATCCCCCCTCGGCAAAACTAGTGCTATTTGCGGCACTGGGCTTGATCGCGTCTACCCCAACGAACACCGTGCGCTCGCAGAGGCCATAGGCCATTCCGGCCTACTCATATCCGAATTTCCCCCTGGAGTAGGCCCGCGGCCCTTTCATTTCCCGCGGCGCAACCGCTTGATTGCCGCACTTTCGCTAGGTGTAGTGGTCGTGGAGGCAAGCAAGCGATCGGGGTCGCTCATCACCGCGCGGCTTGCCGCAGAGCTGGGCCGAGAGGTTTTTGCGGTGCCTGGCTCGATCCTTGGGGGCTACTCAGAAGGGTGCCACAGCCTAATTCAAAGCGGCGCCAAGCTAGTCCATACTTTGGGCGACATTTTGGCTGAACTGCCCCAGAGCCCGAATTTATAGGCGATCCTGCCAAATAAAAACGCTGTAAATCAATCGGAAATGCGGGGAAAAGTCGGCATTTTGGACAGTTCTTGATTTATCGGTTAATAATAAAAAAGGAAGTGCGCCGCAAACCAGCGCCGCATGGATGGCTTTCATTTGACTAATCTGTACTTAATTTAGGTTCACGCGTGGCTAAAGCAACTACCAAAACCGCATCCAAATCGACTGCAGGCAGCACGCCAAAAACGCTGATCATTGCAGAAAAGCCGTCGGTTGCCAGCGATATTGCCAAGGCATTGGGCGGCTTTACCAAATTCGACGATTACTTTGAAAACGGCCAGTATGTGGTTTCTTCGGCTGTGGGTCACCTATTGGAAATTGCTGCCCCCGAGGAATATGACGTCAAACGCGGCAAGTGGTCGTTTGCCAATTTACCTGTGGTTCCTCCCCATTTTGATTTGCGGCCGATTGTAAAAACCGAATCGCGGCTCAAGGTGTTACAAAAACTCATCAAGCGCAAAGACATCGCCGAACTCGTCAACGCATGCGACGCGGGCCGTGAGGGTGAGCTGATTTTTCGGCTGATTGCACAGCACGCCAAAGCAAGTCAACCCATCAAACGCCTATGGCTGCAATCAATGACGCCTAACGCCATCCGCGAGGGGTTTAGCGCATTGCGCTCCGATACGGACATGCAGCCCCTAGCAGATGCTGCCCGCTGCCGCTCCGAAGCCGACTGGTTGGTTGGCATCAATGGCACCCGCGCCATGACCGCCTTTAATAGTAAAAGTGGTGGCTTCTTTTTGACGACGGTTGGGCGCGTACAAACACCAACTCTATCAATTGTGGTCGAGCGCGAAGAGCTCATTCGTAAATTTATTTCGAAAGATTACTGGGAAGTGAAGGCTGATTTTCTGGCTTCAGCCGGCGTTTATGAGGGTCGCTGGTTTGATCCTAAATTTAAGAAAGATGCTGCAGAGCCGGACTTGCGCGAGAACCGACTGTGGAGCGAGGCCGCTGCCAACAGCATTGTGGCGGCATGCCGCAACAAAAAAGCCACCGTTCGTGAAGAAGCAAAACCTGCGACACAGTTAGCGCCGCAGCTGTTTGATTTAACCAGCCTGCAGCGCGAGGCAAATGCCCGTTTTGGTTTTTCCGCAAAAAATACCTTGGGGCTTGCCCAAGCTTTATATGAACGCCACAAGGTCCTTACCTACCCAAGAACCGACTCAAGGGCACTGCCAGAAGACTATTTAGAAACGGTAAAACAGACCGTTGAAAATCTGGCCGCACATTCCAATGAATACCGCCCTCATGCCAACGCAATACTGAAGGGCGATGGAAAAGATGGCGCAGCAAAAACAAAAGGGTATGGCTGGATCAAGCCCAATAAGCGGATTTTTGATAACTCCAAAATATCAGACCACTTTGCCATTATTCCAACACTCGAGTCGCCTAAAACCCTCAGCGAGCCAGAGCAAAAACTCTATGACTTAGTTGTACGGCGCTTCTTGGCGGTGTTTTTTCCTGCCGCGGAGTTCCGCGTTACCACGCGCATAACGGAATGTTCGGGCCACCACTTTAAAACGGAAGGGCGCGTCTTGGTTCACCCAGGCTGGTTGGCCGTCTATGGCCGCAGCAATCAAGCAGATGACGAACTGGTTGCCGTACAAGAAAATGAAACTGTGCAGAGTGACACGATTGAGGCAGTTGCTTTAAAAACAAAACCGCCAGCGCGTTATAGTGAGGCAACCCTACTTTCAGCCATGGAAAGTGCCGGTAAGTGGGTTGATGACGACGACATGCGTGAGGCAATGGCTGAAAAGGGTCTTGGTACTCCCGCAACCCGGGCGGCCATCATCGAAGGATTGCTGGCAGAAAAATACATGGTGCGCGAGGCGAGAGAGCTCATACCAACCGCCAAAGCATTCCAGCTGATGACCCTGTTGCGCGGCCTAGATGTGGAAGAGCTAACGCGCCCTGATCTCACCGGCAATTGGGAAAACAAGCTCTCGCTGATTGAGCAAGGAAAAATGAAGCGCGATGCATTTATGCAAGAGATTGCACAAATGACCCAGCGCATCGTCAAGCGCGCCAAAGAATATGACAGCGATACCATTCCGGGTGACTACGCCACCCTTACAACACCCTGCCCCCATTGCAAAGGCTCCGTCAAAGAAAACTACCGGCGCTTTGCTTGCGAGAAATGTGGCTTTACGATTAGTAAAACGCCAGGTGGGCGGGCATTTGAATACGATGAAGTCGAATCGCTGTTACGCGACAAGACCATCGGCCCATTGCAAGGATTTCGAAGCAAGATCGGCCGCCCATTTGCAGCCATCATTCAGCTGACTGAAATTCCAGAGGACGACAAAGACTATCCCAATGCTGGCTTCAAATTAGAGTTTGATTTCGGCAACAGCGAAGATGATGATGCGGAGGCCATCGACTTTACTGGTCGCGCCGCCTTAGGCGTTTGCCCAAAATGTTCTGGCGCAATCTATGAAGATGGCATGCGCTATGTTTGCGAACGCAATACGGGGCCGAGCAAAACCTGTGATTTCAAAACAGGAAAGGTCGTGTTGCAACAAGAGATATCGACGGAGCAAGTCCAGAAGTTACTGACTACCGGCAAAACAGACTTATTAACCAACTTTAAATCCAACCGCACCGGACGCGGCTTTAAGGCTTATTTGGCTCTTGGCGAGGGCGGCAAAATTGGATTTGAGTTTGAAGCCAAAGCGCCCAAAGCAGGTGGCGTGGCGCCTGCCAAAAAACGGTCGGGCGCGAGTGCTGCAGCCAAGGCCGAGGTAAAACCCAAGCGCGCTAGTAAAGCAAAGTCGCCTGCCAAAACCTGATCTGCGATTAGTTTTGCTGCTAATGCAGACCACAAGATGCCGCGCGATCCAAGTGCAGTAGCCACAAAGATGCCGGGTCGCTGGGGCAGCGCGCCGATGATGGGCAGTCGATCTCCCGCAACACAGCGAATGCCTACAAACTGTCCGTCTGGCATCAGTTCGCTTTGGTCGCCCTCGGCATAGTTAAGTAGGCCAGCAGCTTGCTCTTGATTAAAGCGATCACTCTCAGAGCGAGGATGGTTGTCGGTTTCATTTTCATCAAAACTCGAGCCCACAATCCAGCGCATATCGCCATTTTCTAATCGATTCGCCGGTATGCAGTAACCGTCACCACAGATAATCGCACGGGGTAAGCGGGCCGCCCAGTCGTTAGTGGGCTTAACTCTAAAAAAACTTAATTGACCGCGTACTGGCTTAAGCGGTAATTTGATTTGGATGCTACTCAGTATTTTTTTGGAGGGCAGGCCAGCAGCAACAATAACCTTATCTGCACTTAAGATTATATTTTTTGCCGCATCGGTCAACAGCCACCGATTGCCTTCGCGCACCAAGGCATCTATCTTCACCTGATTGATCTGCGTTAACTGCGCGCACGGTTGCAATAATTGTTGTGTTGTTTTTTCTAGGCTCAGCATTCCAGCATTCGCAAACCAAACGCCTGCCCGAGCCACCCCCGCTAACTGGCTTGCCTCCTCTGCAGAAACAGGGAGTGCTATTTCGGGTCTTAGGCCAAGCTTATTTAATTGCAGGGCTATGGCTTCACGATTAAATTCAATGCCATTTTTTATCGGGTGCAGTGCACCGCGGTGCAGCCATTGATCGCCCCAGCGCGCTAATGCCAGCTCAAACGCAATGCGGGTTAGTTGCAATAATGTTGCTGAACCCCGAGTGATATGCGGGTGAGCAATGGCATAGGGATGGCTTGAGCATGCTGTACCAGGGCCGCTTTCGGACTCAACTACGCATACTGCGTACCCCCGAGAAATGATTTCGTGCGCAATGCTTGCGCCTGCAATGCCCGCCCCTATCACCACGATGCCGTGGTGCTGAGGGGCGATCATAGCTTGAGCAGGAATTAGCTTCCTATGCGTTGCTCAATTTTGCTGCGCGTTACCAAGAGCTCGGCTGGCAAGCGGTGCTTTAACTGTTCAAATAGCTCGGAATGCAACTGCACTTCGGCCTGCCAGTCTGACTTGCTTACCGACATCACGTCATTGAATTGCTCGGCTGAAAAATCAAGGCCATCCCAATGAAGGTCTTTGTACTCAGGGCAGATACCAAAAATGGTTTCTTTGCCTTTTGCTTTGCCATCGACGCGCTCAAGGATCCATGCCAATACGCGCATGTTTTCGCCGAAGCCGGGCCACACAAACTGGCCAGCTTCATCTTTGCGGAACCAATTGACGCAATAAATCTTTGGTAGCTCTGCGCCCGATGCCATTAATTTTTTGCCAAGGCTGAGCCAATGCTGAAAATAATCGCTCATGTTGTAGCCAGCAAATGCGAGCATCGCAAACGGATCGCGACGCACCACGCCAACTTGCCCAGTAATAGCGGCGGTGGTTTCTGAACCCATCGTAGCGGCCATGTAAACGCCCTCTTCCCAGTCTCGGGCTTCGCTTACTAGCGGTACAGTGGTTGAGCGGCGACCACCAAACAGGAATGCGTCAATGGGCACGCCGTCCGGATCATTCCAGTTGGGATCAACGGCTGGATTATTGGTTGCCGCCATGGTGAAACGCGAATTGGGGTGAGCGGCTTTTCTGCCGGCCGCACCGTCCGCTGGCGTCCAATCTTTTCCTTGCCAGTCAATTAAGTGCGCTGGTGGCGTTTCGGTTAGGCCCTCCCACCACACATCACCATCATCGGTCAGCGCTACGTTTGTAAAGATAACGTCTTGGTTGAGCGAGTCTATGCAATTGGGGTTTGTTTTGAGGTTAGTGCCTGGCGCAACACCGAAGTAACCGGACTCTGGATTGATCGCGTAAAAACGTGTCTTGCCGGTCGCAGCATCTTTGCGCGGCTTAATCCAGGCGATGTCGTCACCGATGGTGGTCACTTTCCAGCCCTCAAATCCTTTAGGGGGAATCATCATGGAGAAGTTGGTTTTGCCACACGCCGATGGGAATGCCGCTGCAATGTGGTATTTCTTTCCTTGTGGTGAGGTAACCCCGAGAATGAGCATGTGCTCTGCAAACCAGCCCTGGTCACGTCCCATGGTAGAGGCAATGCGCAAGGCAAAGCACTTTTTACCTAGTAAGGCATTGCCGCCATAGCCTGAACCGAAAGACCAAATCTCACGAGTCTCGGGATAATGAACAATGTATTTGGTTGGGTTATTGGGCCAGACAACATCCTTTTCGCCGGCCGCCAAGGGCTTACCGACCGTATGAATGCAAGGTACAAATTCCCCGCTGCTTCCGAGCTGATCAATCACGGCGCGTCCCATGCGGGTCATGATGCGCATGTTGATGGCCACATAGGGGCTGTCTGACAGCTCTACGCCAATGTGAGCAATCGGTGAGCCAATGGGGCCCATTGAAAAGGGAACTACATACATGGTTCTGCCGCGCATGCAACCCGCAAACAACGGTTTTAATGTTGCGCGCATTTCGTCGGGGGCCACCCAATTATTGGTAGGGCCAGCGTCATCCTTGTTTTGTGAGCAAATAAATGTGCGGTCTTCTACGCGAGCGACGTCTTGTGGATCGGATATTGCCAAAAATGAATTCTTCCGCTTGGCTGGATTTAAGCGTTTGAATGAGCCGGCAGCAACCATCAGATCACACAGTCGATCATATTCGGCCTGCGAACCATCACACCAGTGAATGTTGTCTGGCTTGGTTAGCGCAGCAACTTCGGCAACCCATTGAATGAGTTTTTGGTTTTTCACATACTCTGGTGCAGCAACTGAAATTGCATCGTGCGTTAATGGTTGGTTCATGTAAAGCCCTCGCATTTTTAATATTTTGGATGTGTTGATTTTAGCATTTTCCTGCGGGCGTTTTTCATCGCTTAATGGGGTGCAAGCCCTTGTTTTTACAGGGGCAAGTAGAAATGTCCGAAATAAATAATGGGCAATACCGCTGTTATTTTCCGATGCAAAATTGGCTAAATATTTTTCCGAGTAAATCGTCTGGCAATAGGCGGCCGGTAATTTGGCCAAGATGCTCTTGTGCCAAACGAAGCTCTTCTGCAAATAGCTCCAATGTGCGATTTCCTTGAATGGCATAGAGCTCTGCCTTGTTCAATGCCGCTTCGGCATGCTTTAAACAATCGATGTGGCGCTGACGGGAAATGAGCACATCCTCCTGCCCGGCCTGCCAGCCGATGCGGGACAAGATGGCAGTTTTTAGCTCTGGAATCCCGGCTCCCGTTTTCGCAGAGACGTAAAGCATGTCCGGCACTGCGCTTTTGTCTGCTGCACTAAGTAGATCTGCTTTATTGACCAATCGCAAGTGCGTGCAGCCGGCAGGCAATGCCGCTACCACTTCGGCAGAAAGCGTATCCTCAGCAGTTAGTGCATCTGGCGCCTCTATATACAGAAGCAAATCGGCTGTGCGTATCGATGCCCAGGTGCGCTCAATTCCAATTGCCTCGACTTCATCGCTCGTCTGCCGCAAGCCAGCAGTATCAATAATGTGGATTGGTACGCCATCAAGGGTGATGCTTTGCTTAACCCTGTCCCGCGTTGTTCCAGCTACGGCAGTAACAATGGCAATCTCTTCACCAGCCAGGCAATTTAACAAGGAGCTTTTGCCCACATTGGGCGCCCCTACCAATACCAGCTGCACGCCATCTCGTAGTATTTGCCCTTGTTTAGTGGCAGAAAGTAAGCGCTGGATGTGTTCTTGGATCTCCGTCAATTGCTCGCGCGCATGGGCATTTTCTAAAAATTCAATTTCTTCTTCCGGAAAATCAAGGGTGGACTCTACCAGAATGCGGAGTTGCGTTAGGGCCCCTACTAACTGATAAATGTCGTCTGAGAACGCGCCCTGCAGGGAGCGCGCTGCGCCCATTACAGCGGCATGCGATTGCGCATCGATTAAATCGGCAATGGCTTCCGCTTGGGCTAAATCAATTTTTTCATTTAAAAAGGCGCGCAGTGAAAATTCGCCTGGCTCAGCTATCGCCAACCCCAATTGTTGGCCCAGTTGCAAGCAGCGCTGCATGACCAAATCCAGAAGCTGCGGTCCGCCATGGCACTGCAACTCCAAAACGTCTTCTCCTGTAAATGAGTGGGGCGCCGAAAAGTAAATTGCAAGGCACGAATCAATGATTCGGCCATCGTGGTTACGCAGGTCAACTAAGGTGGCTTTGCGGGGCTGCAGTCGTGTATTGGTAATGGCAAAGGCAAGCTCCTGCAAACTTTCGCCACTGATGCGGATGATGCCCACCCCAGCTTTGCCAGGCGCGGTAGCAATGGCAACAATGGGGATTTTTCTGGATGCAGGCCCCATTGCTGACATAGCGATACCGAATGCAGTATTACATTGCTCGTTTAATAATCATCTTGTTGATCTGCCACTGCTGCGCAATCGACAATATGTTATTCACCACCCAGTACAAAACCAGTCCGGCTGGGAAGAAAAAGAACATGACAGAAAAAATGATTGGCATGTAGAGCATCACTTTTGCCTGAATTGGGTCTGGTGGGGTTGGATTCAATTTGGTTTGAACCCACATGGATACCGCCATGATGACCGGCAAAATGTAATACGGATCTGGTACGGCCAAATCATGGATCCAAAGAATCCATGGCGCATTGCGAATTTCCACCGATGACAACAAAACCCAATACAAGGAAATGAATACGGGTATCTGAATCAACATCGGCAAACAGCCACCTAGCGGATTAATCTTTTCCTTCTTGTATAAGGCCATCATTTCTTGATTCATTTTTTGCGGATTGCCTTTATTGGCCTCTCGCATTGCCATCACGCGTGGCTGCACTTCTTTCATGCGCGCCATTGACTTATAACTTGCGGCAGATAGCGGGTAGAACAAGAGCTTAATCAAGAAGGTCAATATGACGATTGACCAGCCCCAGTTGTTTACGTATTCATGTATACGCTCTAAAGTCCAGAAGATGGGCTTTGCAAGGATAGTTAAATAACCATAGTCCTTAAGCAGCTCCAGTCCAGGCGCAATTGCTTCTAGCGTGCTTTCTTGTTGCGGGCCCACAAACAAACGCGCGGTCTCAACGGTTGTTTTACCAGCAGCAATATCTTCAAGTGGGGTTTGTATGCCAACGCGATAGACATTGGAGTCAATTTTTCCGGCGTATATATCGCGGTTTAACTTATCGCTGGGTATCCATGCGCTGGCGTAGTAGTGCTGAACCATCGCCACCCATGCTGGGTCTCCAGCTGGAACTTGCTTTGGTATGGTGATTTTATTTTTTTCAATGTCGGTAAATTCAAGCTTATTAAATTTCTCTTTGTCGGTATAAACCGCTGGCCCGGTAAACGTGCTGTAGAACTGGCTTTCTTCTAGCTTGCTTCCATCGCGCACTAATTCGGTATATAAAACCAGCGGGCCTACTGCTGCATTATTTTTAGTTACGCGATGCATTACATCAATCACGTAGCTTCCAGAATTTAAGATAAATGTTTTTTCCAGGATCACGCCATTGCGTTCGCTAGCAACGACCAAGAAGGGGCGTCCTGATCCATCTTTGCCGCTGGTTTGCAGCTTGAACTCGCTGGTGTGATTAGGCAGATCTGCGTTGCCTGCAGCAATTAATCCAGAGCGCGCAAAATACTGGTGTCCAGGCGTTACCTGCATCAGTTGCATCGGCTTCTTGTCCGCCTCCAGCTCTTTTAATAAAGTAGCGCTCACTACGTTTGCACCGTCTGCGCTGACCTCAATTGTCAAAACGTCATTTTGCAGCGTGAAGCGTTCTTTATTTGCCAGTTGTGCCATGCTGGCTGGGATTGTTTTCGGGGCAAGCACTGGCGCAGCGTTGGTGCTGGTGGCCGTCGATACCGGGACATCGCTCTTCTTTTCTTCGCTAATGGGCGCGCTTTCTTGCTTGCTCATGCTCTGCGGGCCAAACAGCGGCGTCTTGCCTTCGTACGCCAACCAATTGTTGTAAAGGAGCAGTCCTGCGATTGAGAAAACAGCCCAGAGGATGGTTCTTTTCGTATCCATGTATTTATTCTTTTATCTTGCTTGGGTTAATTGCTGGGTCATAGCCGCCATGACTCCATGGGTTGCATCGCAATAGCCGCCAGATGATTAGTCCGGCACTTTTGACACTGCCGTGGGCCTTGAAACAATCGCATGCGTATTGAGAACAGCTTGGCTCAAACTTGCATTGAGAGCCAAAAAATGGGCTCAATGCGATTTGGTAAATTCGGATCAATCCTATTGCTGCGCGGTTAACGATCTGCACTTAAATTAGCTCCGCGAATTGCTGTTTAAGCCCACTAAATTCCATGGAGCGCAATCGCCCCCGTGTCGTTTGTCCAATCGGTTTTTTAAGTCGGATGACAACATCATGAGTCTCTAATATTGCACTATGCGGTTGGCGCATGCTTTCGCGTATAAAGCGCTTGAGCTTATTTCGATCTACCGCTCTTTTGACTAATTTTTTGGCAACAGCAATTCCTAGGGCGCCATCCATGCCTTGACTGCGAGATCCTAAATACAAACCCCAGTGTTTTGATGTTTTGGGGTTTGTTTTAAGTAATTCGGATATGCGTGCGCTATTCAAGCGAGCGTACTTATACGGCCAGACGTTTACGGCCTTTGGCGCGACGTGCGTTTAAAACGGTGCGACCGCCTCGTGTTTTCATGCGTACGCGGAATCCATGGGTACGTTTACGGCGGGTTACGGATGGTTGATATGTTCTTTTCATGATTGACCTCGGGAAAGCCAAGTATTTTCCTTTGTGGCGCCCAAAAGGTCAACCTAAGTTGTTCTTTTATTGGGTTTTTCCCTTATTTAATTTCTCTATTTTTTCTTAGTTGATTGATTTGTAGGCTTTTTTATTGTTTGGCCACAACTTATCCACAGGTTTTCCACCCCCTTAAGGCTTGTGGATAACTTTAGAAAATCGCTACAATCAACCCTCCGAAAATGAGCAATTTAGAAAACAACGCCACCCTCTCTTCCTTAAGCCCACTGGGCTTTTGGGATCACGCCAACGCCACCCTGCTGCGTGAGCTGTCCCCACAACAATTTAAGACATGGATTCAACCCCTTAAATTAAATGGTCTTGATGAGAGTGAGTGTTTGCTTACAATATCTGCTCCTAATCGATTTAAGTTGGATTGGACGAAAAAAACGTTTTCTGATCGATTTCAGGAGCTTGCCCAAAGCTATTTCGGCAAACCCTTTACTTTAATGTTTGTGTTGGATGATGGCGGCACCACACAACCCGCTAGCAATGCAGTTTCACACGCCGCGATTAGGCCCGCAGATGTAAATATGGCGCCCTCCGATTATCTACAAGGCGCGCCCGAAGTTGAGTTGGGCGAGGCAACCACCTTTGAATTAGAAGACCACTCCAAACTCAACCCCATGTTGACCTTTGAAACCTTTGTTACGGGCAAGGCAAATCAACTGGCGCGCGCCGCCTCGATTCAGGTAGCGCACAACCCAGGCACATCCTACAACCCCATGTTCTTGTATGGGGGGGTTGGCCTGGGCAAAACCCACCTGATTCACGCGATTGGCAACCATCTTTTAAAAGAAAACCCGAGCGCCCGCATTCGCTACATCCATGCGGAGCAGTATGTGTCCGACGTTGTCCGGGCATATCAACAGAAGGCATTTGACCGCTTTAAGCGGTATTACCACTCCCTTGACCTTTTGTTGATTGATGATATTCAGTTTTTTAGCGGCAAATCGCGCACCCAAGAAGAGTTCTTTTATGCGTTTGAGGCCCTTTTGGGCAATCGTGCCCAGGTCATCATTACCAGCGATACCTACCCCAAAGAGATGGCAGGCATCGATGATCGCCTTATTTCGCGCTTTGACTCTGGTCTCACAGTGGCAATCGAGCCGCCCGAGCTGGAAATGCGCGTAGCCATTTTGATGAAAAAGGCTGCGGCGGAAGGCATTCCGATGTCGGAGGATGTTGCTTTTTTTGTGGCCAAACACCTTCGTTCCAATGTGCGCGAACTTGAGGGCGCGCTGCGAAAGATTTTGGCCTTTGTGCGCTTTCATGGGCGGGACGTAACGATAGATGTTGCCCGCGCCGCCTTGAAAGACCTTCTGTCCATTCAAAACCGCCAAATATCAGTTGAAAATATCCAAAAATCCGTTGCCGATTTTTACAACATCAAAGTGGCGGACATGTACTCCAAGCGTAGGCCGGCTAACATCGCCAGGCCGCGTCAAATCGCTATGTTTATGGCAAAGGAGTTGACCCAAAAGAGTCTTCCTGAGATTGGTGAGCTTTTCGGGGGGCGGGACCACACCACCGTTTTGCATGCAGTTCGCAAAATTACGGAGGAGCGCTCTCACGATAGCCAACTAAACCATGAAATTCATGTGATTGAGCAGACCCTGAAGGCATAAATGGGCTGTGGATAAGTGTGTGGATGAGCCTGTGTGTAACCAGGTAAATTTCGTGTGTATAAATTGGGGATAACAGCGCTGATATGCAAAAATAGGGTTAGTTAAAAATGTTATCCAAAATTTATCCTTAATTTATACCGAAGTTGTCCACACATTTTTTTAGTTGTAAGTAGTTGTTGTGTAAGTCTTTAGTGGGTTATCCACCGGTTTTTTAAAGCTTATTACTATTACTAGTTAGATATATACAAGGATTTAAAAGCAATGCAACTTATAAATACATCGCGCGATAGTTTATTAAAACCACTTCAAATCGTAAGCGGCATTGTTGAGCGTCGTCACACTCTTCCCATTTTGGCGAATTTGCTGTTTAAGAAGACGGGTGAACGCGTTTCTTTTGTTTCCACCGACATCGAAATTCAGATAGCGACCAATGCCAATTTTGGTGTTGGTGATGCCGATATGACAACGACGGTTGCGGCACGTAAATTATTGGACATTCTGCGGGCGCTACCCGAGGGCCCAGTGTCTTTGAATTTAAAAGATTCAAAATTGGTGGTGCAGAGTGGCAAAAGCCGCTTCACTCTTCAAACCCTATCCGCCACAGAGTTCCCGGTTATGCAAGCCGTGGGCGAGGTGACTGCAAGCTGGAAAATGCCTCAAAAGGCATTTAAGCAGTTGATTAGCCAAGTGCATTTTGCAATGGCGCAACAGGACATTCGCTACTATCTCAACGGCATGCTACTCGTTATTGATGGCAAGGAAGTTGTTGCGGTTGCTACGGACGGCCATCGTTTAGCATACAGTCGGGTTGAGTTGGCGCAACCAATTGTTGGTAGTGGCGGTCATCAAGAAATTATTATCCCTAGGAAGACCATCTTAGAGTGCCAGCACCTGCTGGACGACACTGATGCTGAGCTAGAGGTGAGCTTAACCGCCAATCAAATCAAATTTAATTTTGGCGACGTCGAACTCATTTCCAAATTAGTAGAGGGAAAGTTTCCGGATTTTCAGCGAGTAATTCCAAAGGGCCACAAAAATTCACTGGTCGTTGCCCGAGAAACTCTCCAGGCAGCCCTACAAAGAGCCGCTATTTTGACGACCGATAAATTTAAGGGCGTTCGTTTTTCCTTATCACCCAATCGCATTACGATTCAATCGACCAACGCTGAACAAGAAGAGGCGCAGGAGGATATTGAAACGGAGTATGCCGGCGATTCGGTTGAGATCGGCTTCAATGTGAGTTATTTACTTGATGTCTTGGCAAACGTTAAGGTTGAGCGCATTCAGATTAGCTTGGGTGATGCCAACAGCAGCGCTGTAATTACCTTACCTGCCTCCGAGGACTTTAAGTACGTTGTAATGCCAATGCGCATTTAAATTAGAAAAATATGACTGAAGATACAAAGGCAGTAGAGCAGTACGGCGCATCATCCATTCAAATTCTGGAGGGCTTAGAGGCGGTTCGTAAGCGCCCTGGCATGTACATCGGTGACACATCCGATGGAACCGGCCTTCATCATTTAGTGTTTGAGGTTCTTGATAACTCGATTGATGAGGCGCTTGCTGGGTATTGCACCGAGATTACAGTTGTTATACAAACCGACAATTCCATTTCAATCGTTGATAACGGTCGCGGTGTTCCGACCGGTGTGAAGTTCGATGATAAGCACGACCCAAAGCGTAGCGCTGCTGAAATTGTAATGACAGAGTTGCATGCAGGCGGCAAGTTTGATCAAAACAGCTATAAGGTTTCTGGCGGCTTGCATGGTGTTGGAGTTAGTTGCGTTAACGCACTGTCGAAGTGGTTAAAATTAACCATACGGCGCGACGGAAAAGTCCATTACATGGAGTTTGCGCGTGGCGTTATTCAAAATCGAAATTTGGAACAGGCGCAGGGCGTGGCCATTTCTCCTATTTCCATTACCGGCGATACCGAAAAAACGGGCACTGAGGTTCACTTCTTGGCCGATGAGACAATTTTTGGAAAGGTGGAGTTCCATTATGAAATTTTGGTTAAACGCATTCGCGAGCTTTCATTTTTAAATAACGGCGTCCACATTCGTTTAATTGATCAGCGCTCTGGCCAAGAGGAAGATTTTGCGTATTCTGGCGGCGTAAAGGGGTTTGTTGAATACATCAATCAAACTAAAAGTGTTTTGCACCCCAATATTTTTTATGCTGAAGGCAATCGCCCATCGGACCTCGGCGGACAAATTACTGCTGAAGTGTCGATGCAATGGAATGACAGCTTTAGTGAGCAGGTCCTGTGTTTTACGAATAATATTCCGCAACGCGATGGCGGCACCCACCTAACCGGCTTGCGCGCCGCCATGACGCGTGTAATCAATAAATACATTGATGAGCATGAGGTTGCAAAAAAAGCCAAAGTTGAAATATCTGGTGACGATATGCGCGAAGGCTTAACCTGTGTTTTATCGGTTAAGGTTCCAGAGCCTAAATTTTCTAGTCAAACCAAGGACAAGTTGGTTTCCAGCGAAGTTCGAGGCCCAGTAGAAGAAATTGTGGCCGAAGCGTTAAGTGCGTATCTTCAAGAGCGCCCTGCTGACGCGAAGATCTTATGCGGCAAGATAGTGGATGCAGCGCGTGCGCGCGAAGCAGCCCGTAAGGCGCGCGACATGACTCGCCGTAAAGGCGTTCTTGATGGTTTGGGTTTGCCGGGCAAGCTGGCCGATTGCCAAGAAAAAAATCCAGAAAAATCAGAATTGTTTATTGTGGAGGGCGATTCGGCTGGCGGCTCTGCAAAACAGGGGCGTGATCGACGCTTTCAAGCAATTCTTCCTCTCAAAGGAAAGATTCTGAACGTTGAAAAAGCGCGCTTTGACAAAATGCTTGCCAGCCAAGAGGTGGTTACCTTAATTACTGTGCTCGGCACCGGAATTGGTATTGAAGAGTACAGGGCCGATAAGTTGCGCTATCACCGCATCATCATCATGACTGACGCCGACGTTGATGGGAGTCACATTCGCACTTTATTGTTGACCTTTTTTTACCGACAAATGCCGGAGTTGATTGAGCGTGGCCATATTTATATTGCTCAGCCCCCACTTTATAAAGTGAAGTTCGGAAAAAATGAGCAGTACATCAAAGACGATTCTGAATTAAATCAACTGTTATTGAAAATTGCTTTGGAGTCCGCGTCCATTCAAACTCCAAGCGGCGAGTTAATACAAGGATCGGCCTTGGACGAGCTGGCCAGAAATTACCAAGTCATCCAGGCGGTGGTAGACCGTCTATCGCGAACCATGGATGAAGACGCTCTGCGAGCGATTGCCGCAGGAATTCCGCTGAACCTTGACACCGAGGCTGCTGCCCAAGAGTCAGCAGAGCGCCTGCGTGTGGCTCTCAACGAAAGTTTAGATTCCCTTGCGCTTGCGCCCGAGGTTATTGTGCAAAAAGAAGATCGGACTGAGCGTTTCCGTCTTCTCTTGTCGCGCCGGATCCATGGAAATTTAAAGCTATCTGCCATTAGCTCAGACTTCATTCATGGGGATGATTATCAAAGCCTGACTGCGGCTGCCCGCGCGCTTAGTGGAAAAGTCTTGCCTGGCTCACGGGTGCGCCGTGGCGATCCTGAAAAATCACAGAAGGAGCAGGTGGTTGCCGATTTCCGTGCTGCGTTTGCGTGGCTCCTGTCCGAGGCTGAGCGCGTTGTGAGTCGTCAACGCTATAAGGGCTTGGGTGAAATGAATCCTCAACAGTTGTGGGAGACCACCATGGACACCACAACCCGCACCCTATTGCGCGTACAAATTGAAGATGCGATTGTGGCCGATCAGGTGTTTACAACCCTAATGGGTGATGAGGTTGATCCGCGTCGCGCCTTTATTGAAAAGAATGCATTGATTGCTCGCAATCTTGACGTGTGATGCATGAAAAAAAGTAAGTTGAAGTTGCCCAAGGTAAATCGCGCCGCTATTGTGGTACGCTCCTCTCCCATTCATGGCAAGGGCGTGTTTGCAAAAGCTGCCATTAAAAAAGGTGCCGCCTTAATTGAGTATGAGGGTGAGCGCATTAGTTGGAAGGAGGCTGAGCGCCGCCATCCACACAATCCAGATGAACCAAATCACACCTTCTATTTTTCCTTGGAGAGCGGTCGCGTGATTGATGCTAATTGCGACGGTAATGCAGCTCGCTGGATTAATCACTCATGCAAACCCAATTGCGAAGCGCAAGAAGGCTCTTACGAAGACATGCCGCGCGTGTTTATTTTTGCTAAGCGTGATCTAAAGCCAGGAGAAGAATTGTTTTACGACTATTCACTTGATGTCGAAGGCCGCGTTACAAAGCAAATGAAAAAAGATTATGAGTGCCGTTGTGGAGCCAAGCGTTGCAGGGGCACCATGCTTGCCAAGCGCGGTAAGTAAGGCGGTTCCATATGTTTGTCTCCATTCAAGAATTAGAAGCGGCAATTAATTATTGGCGCAATCAATCTCCTGCATCGGGCGATGCTCTTCAATTGTGTGCCGAAGCTTCTGCCCTAGCAAAGCCTTACGCGATGATGATTGTTCAGGGATCGGCCCGCATCCCCTTGGATGCGCTTGATGAAACTGCGCGCAGTGCATTGAAAGTATTTCTTGCGCAGTAGCATGGTTTGGTTACGATTGCATAAGCGCTTAGGATGTTGCCTTGCTTGAAACCGCGATTGAATTTTCCTTGTATTTATGGCCCCTACTTATGGCGGCCTCTTTTTTTGCTGGCTTGGTAGATGCGGTTGCGGGTGGTGGTGGCCTAATTCAAGTGCCCGCCCTTTTCGCTGCTTATCCTGAAACTCATCCAGCCACCTTACTCGGCACCAACAAAGTGTCTGCCATTGGCGGCACCATCAATGCTGCTCGCAAATATTTGCGCTACGTGCGCTTACCTTGGGCGTTGATTGTTCCGGCAACTATTGCGGGATTCGTTGGCGCGCTTTTCGGCGCCAACGCGGTCAGCGTGTTTCCCGCAGAGCCGTTACGTAAAGCCCTTCCTTTCTTATTATTTTTTCTTTTGATTTATACGATTTTTCAACCATCGCTTGGTCAAGACCATCGTCCGCGGGCGCATAGTCGCCTGTTGCAGTTGAAAGGGATTGGTTTGGGTTTGGTGGTGGGCTTCTACGACGGTTTTTTTGGACCGGGCACAGGAAGCTTTTTGTTATTTGGCTTTGTTCGCTTTTTTCATTTCGATTTTTTGCATGCGTCTGCCGCCACGAAGCTGGTTAATGTATCGACAAACTTAGCATGCATTGTTATGTTGGGAGGTTTGGGTATGATAAGTTGGACCCTCGGTTTTGCAATGATGATTGCAAACATCGCCGGTAGTCATTTTGGCAGCCACCTTGCAATCAAGCATGGCAGTAGCTTTGTGCGGAAGGCCTTCCTGATTTTCGTTTCAGCCTTAATCTTAAAGACGGCTTGGGACGCCTATTATTCCTAATTAAATCAATGAATTAGGATTATATTCATATAAACTAACATGCCCTTGTTTCACGTGAAACAAGGCAAAATGATATGATCATTGCCCTTATTGAGGCAAACCATGCGGTACTCTAAAAAATTCGATGTCATTGTGATTGGCGGCGGGCATGCTGGCACCGAGGCGGCGCTGGCTTCTGCACGCATGGGCTGTGACACCCTGCTTATTACTCACAGCATAGAGACGCTTGGAGCAATGAGCTGCAACCCCTCGATTGGTGGTATTGGTAAGGGCCATCTAGTAAAAGAAATCGACGCGCTGGGCGGCGCAATGGCCGCAGCCACCGATGAGGCAGGTATTCAGTTCCGTATCTTGAATGCCAGCAAAGGCCCTGCAGTTAGGGCAACGCGTGCTCAGGGCGACCGTATTCTATATAAAGCAGCAATCCGTCGTAGGCTCGAAAATCAAGCCAACCTGAGCCTATTTCAGGCCGCGGTAGACGACCTTCTGGTTGTGGGCAATGCCGTAGTTGGTGTTCGTACCCAATCGGGCCTTGAGTTTGGGGCTGGCCGGGTTGTTTTAACGGCAGGGACATTTTTGGATGGCAAGATTCACGTCGGGCTGAATAGTCATTCAGGCGGCCGCGCTGGCGATCCCGCGTCCTTGACTTTGTCGGCGCGGCTTAAATATCTTGCCTTGCCACAGGGACGCCTAAAGACGGGCACCCCCCCACGAATTGACGGCAGAAGCATTGATTTTTCAGTGATGCTAGAGCAGCCGGGCGATCTTGACCCTATTCCCTATTTTTCCTACTTAGGGCGGCCCGAGCAACACCCAAGGCAGGTTTCTTGTTGGATTACCCATACAAACGAAGCAACCCACGACATTATTCGTGGTGGCCTAGACCGCTCGCCTATGTATACCGGTGTTATTGAGGGTGTTGGGCCGCGCTATTGCCCCTCCATTGAAGACAAAATCCATCGCTTTGCCTCTAAAAATAGCCACCAGATATTTTTAGAGCCAGAGGGCCTGACAACAAACGAGTATTACCCCAACGGAATCTCAACCAGCCTGCCCTTCGATGTGCAGTGGGATTTGGTGCGCAGCATTCGGGGGCTTGAGAATGCCACCATCGTTCGTCCCGGCTACGCCATTGAATACGATTTCTTTGACCCGCGCCAACTACGGCACAGTTTAGAAACCAAGGCCATTGAGGGGCTTTATTTTGCGGGCCAAATCAATGGCACAACCGGCTATGAAGAGGCGGCGGCTCAAGGGCTGCTTGCCGGATTGAATGCTGGGCTTGCCGCTAGGGGTCTTTCGCCTTGGGTGCCCAAGCGTAGCGAATCCTACATCGGGGTTTTAGTAGATGACCTCATTACTCGGGGCGTGCAAGAGCCTTATCGTATGTTTACAAGCCGGGCCGAGTATCGCCTAAGCCTGAGAGAGGACAACGCAGACTTGCGCTTAACCGAGATCGGAAGGTCTTTTGGTTTGGTGGATGATGCGCGCTGGACGTTTTTTTGTAAGAAAAGGGATGCTGTTTCACGTGAAACAATGCGACTTAAGGAGGCTTGGGTCAGTCCAAAGCATGCTTCCGCACAATCGTTGGCCACCCTTTTAGGGCAAGAGCTGTCCCATGAGGCCAGCTTGGCAGACATATTGAAGCGGCCCACGGTTACCTATACATCGCTATCTGAGGCCTATGAGGGCGCAACACCAGAGCTCGATCCGGACCCAAGCCTAAACCAGCAAATTCAGGATCAGGTTGAGATCTCGATTAAATATGCGGGCTACATTGATCGGCAGGCCCTAGAAATTGCCCGCCAAGAGTTCAATGAGGGCTATCCATTGCCGGAGTTCTTGGACTACAGCCTGGTTCGAGGATTATCAAAAGAAGTTCAGCAGAAATTAGGCGCACAAAAACCAGAAACCTTGGGGCAGGCTGCGCGCATATCCGGGGTCACCCCGGCGGCCATTTCTTTATTGTTGGTTCATTTAAAGCGGGGAATTGGCAAATCCCAGGAGTCGGCGTGAGTGGGGCAGGGATTGAGCTTGGCGTTGCCGAGCTTGGTTTGCCCTTGTCGCAGAAACAAGTGGCCGATTTAAATGTGTTCTTGCAAGAGCTTGAGCGCTGGAATCGCGTGCATAACCTAACTTCAGTTGAGGGCGAACAGGCTAGCATTGATTTGCATCTCATTGATTCTATTGCAATTTTACCTATAATGCGTGAGTTTTTGCCACCAACGCAAGTCCACATTGCAGACCTTGGGTCTGGCGGAGGCTTGCCGGCAGTACCCATTGCAATTGCTGAGCCCAATTGGAGCATTAGCCTAATTGAGGCGGTTCGCAAGAAAACGGCCTTTTTGCAAAATGTAAAAGGCAAGCTTGGCCTCAGCAATGCATCGATTTACAGCGATCGCGTGGAGCACGTCGCAAGACTAGAGACGGGCATGTACGATGCAGTCATTTCTAGGGCATTTACAAGCCTAGATCGTTTTTTAGACTTAGCAGAGCCTTTTTTGAAGCCGGGCGGCCTAGTTTTTGCAATGAAGGCAAAGCGAGCCGACGAGGAGTTAAGGGCCGTATCAATGGCGCGCTGGCGGCTTTTGGCTGACCGCCTTGTATTGATCCCAAACAGCACGGCAGAGCGGCGACTTTTGGTCTTTACGCCCCATGCGAAAATCACTAGTTAAAGGCAAATAAAAACCATGGCCAAAATATTCTGTATTGCAAATCAAAAGGGCGGCGTTGGCAAGACTACGACAGCTGTGAATCTAGCCGCTGGTTTAGCTGGCCATAAGCAACGCGTGCTGCTGGTTGATTTGGACCCACAAGGCAACGCAACCATGGGTTCTGGCATTGAAAAAGCAGAGCTTGATTTAAGCGTGTATCAAGTGCTGATTGGTCAGGCAACGGTGGCGGCCAGTGTACAGCGTTGCGAAAGTGCCGGCTACGATGTCTTGCCTGCAAACCGTGATTTAGCGGGCGCAGAAATCGAGTTGGTTGATCTTGATGAGCGCGAGCTGCGCTTAAAGGCTGCGCTGGCGTTGGTGGGCGCTGAGTATGACTTCATATTGATTGATTGCCCGCCTGCACTATCCTTGCTAACGCTCAATGGCTTATGCGCAGCCAATGGCGTCATTGTTCCGATGCAGTGCGAGTACTTTGCACTAGAGGGCCTATCGGACTTAGTGAACACCATCAAGCAGGTGCACGCCAATCTCAATCCGGACCTGATGATTATTGGCTTGTTGCGGGTAATGTTTGATCCGCGCATGACCTTGCAGCAACAGGTTTCCGAGCAATTGCTAGAACACTTCGGCGACAAAGTGTTTAAAACAATTATTCCGCGCAACGTCCGCTTAGCAGAGGCGCCCTCGTATGGTTTGCCAGGCGTTTCCTTTGATAAAACATCTCGTGGCGCCAAGGCGTATTTGGACTTTGGTGCGGAAATGATTCAACGAATTCAACAAATGTGATTGATCAAACACCATGAGCACAATAAAGAAAAAAGGCCTTGGCCGCGGCCTTGAGGCCTTACTGGGTGAAAAATCGAAACCGACCCAAGATGGCGCCACCATAACCAGCCTTCCCCTAAGCGCCCTGCAGGCTGGCAAATACCAGCCGCGCCAAAAAATGGATTCAGGCCCACTTCAGGAGCTGGCTGAAAGCATTCGCGAACAGGGCGTTATGCAACCCCTCTTAGTGCGTGCAATTTCCACGGGTAAATACGAAATTATTGCCGGCGAGCGCCGTTTTAGGGCTGCGACTCTGGCCGGACTGACCGAAGTTCCGGTTTTGGTGTCTTTGGCAGACGACAAGGGGGCGGCAGCAATGGCGCTCATTGAAAACATGCAGCGCGAGGACTTAAATCCCCTAGAAGAATCACAAGGATTGGCGCGCCTGATTGAAGAATTTGGGTTTACCCACGAACAGGCAGCAAAGTCCGTCGGCAAATCAAGAAGCGCCATCAGTAACTTATTGCGCCTAGCCCAGCTGGCAAAGCCAGTGCAAGCCATGTTGTTGGCCGGCGATATTGATATGGGCCATGCGCGCGCCCTGCTCCCTTTGCCGGGAGCCAGTCAGGTTGCGTTGGCGCAAAAAATTATGGCTCAGGGGCTTTCGGTGCGGGAAGCTGAGCGTTTGTCAGCGGTGCTTGCACGTGCTGGTGGTCAAATAGGTGCGAAGAAGCCCAAAAAAGCAGCAGTTTCTCCCGCAGAAGACCCGGATTTGCAGCGTTTATCACGCGAAATTGCAGATTTAATTGGCCTTAGTGCCGAATTTAAGCTCAAAGGCAAGGGGGGCGAACTGCGGATTCGTTTCAGTAAAGCCGACGAACTGGATGCCCTTTTAAAAAAACTAGGTATTGAAACGTAAACACTAGACAACCTAAGGGATCTATTTGAAAGAGCCAGGCAATCAACCAAACACCGATGACCCTTGGAAGGAGCCAGAGGAGTCCTATCGGGTTTATAGCAGTGAAGAAATGCAGGCGCTATTACAAACCGGTTCAAGCAAAAGTAGACTGACATTGCCATGGGGGGTGGTGGTCGGGCAAATGCTGGTAACAGCCTTGGGCGCGCTCATTAGTTGCGTTTTTTGGGACGATGGGCGCATTAGCGTTTATACTTACTCGGCCTTTTTAGGTGGGTTAATTGGCGTTTTGCCCGCTGTACTGTTTTTGCTTCGCTTAGAAATTGCTAGAGGCGCTCAGCACCTCACTTCTGGCGGTTTTTTGTCAGCGCTTATTTCTGGTGAAGTAATAAAAATTACCGCTACAATCGCAATGTTTATTTGGTTAGCGTTTAATTACGCAGAATTAAAGTGGATACCGTTTTTGCTGACCTATATTGTCACACTTAAATGCTATCTTCT
Source organism: Burkholderiaceae bacterium (assembly GCA_947457875.1). GTDB lineage: Bacteria > Pseudomonadota > Gammaproteobacteria > Burkholderiales > Burkholderiaceae > Polynucleobacter. The sequence continues at coordinate 4,162 of CANGWV010000011.1, read as the reverse complement.
TGGTCTGTTTTGGCGTTAACCAGCATTTTGTAAAAAGGGATTGCTTACGATGGCAACTGCAGCAAACGGCGCTCCTAGCGAGCCTTTAACGCCGACCGCGTACATTGCAGAGCATTTGCAAAATTTAAACAATATTGGCGGACCCCAAGCCTCAATTATTGATTTCAGCGTTATTAATTTAGACACTATTTTTTGGACCCTTGCTATGGGTCTGTTAACGGTTGGATTTTTACTCCTTGCCGCACGGCGAGCAAGCCCTGGAGTGCCCGGGCGCTTCCAAGCATTAATCGAAATGCTCGTCGAAATGGTCGAAACGCAATCTAAAAGTATTGTTCACGGCGACCGAAGCTACATTGCCCCCCTTGCCCTCTTTGTATTCTGCTGGATCATCTTGTTAAACACGCTGGATCTTGTGCCGGTGGATTGGGTGGTGGGTGTAAACCACTTTCTTGAGAATTTAGGTTTGCATGTACCGCACCATAAGCTGGTCCCTACAACCGATTTGAATGCGACATTAGGTATGTCCTTCGCGGTTTTATTGCTGGTTTTTTATTACAGCTTCAAGGTTAAGGGCCTGGGCGGATTTGTACACGAGCTCCTATCCGCGCCGTTTGGAGCAAAGTGGTACCTGGCCCCATTCAACCTCGTTCTAAACATCATCGAGTACATCGCCAAAGGGGTTTCCTTGGGCATGCGGTTGTTCGGCAACATGTATGCGGGCGAGCTCATTTTCTTGCTTATCGCATTATTGGGCAGCATTTGGACCTTTAGTCTCGACCTGAGCATGCTTGGTCTAGTAGGGCATGTCATTGCAGGGTCTGCTTGGGCAATTTTTCACATCCTCGTTATTTTGTTGCAAGCATTTATTTTTATGATGTTGACCTTGGTATATATAGGTCAAGCACATAGCCACCATTAACCGTTTTATTTTTATTACCACTTTCATTACTTAGGAGTCATCATGCAAGAATTTTTAGCAAACATTCAAGGTTTAACTGCAATCGGCATCGGCCTCATCATTGGCTTGGGCGCGTTAGGGGCGTGTTTAGGCATTGGCCTTATGGGCGGAAAATTTATTGAAGGCGCAGCGCGGCAGCCTGAGTTGATGAATGAACTGCAAACCAAAATGTTCTTGCTGGCTGGTTTGATCGACGCGGCTTTCTTGATCGGCGTTGGTGTTGCGATGTTGTTTGCATTTGCAAACCCATTGTTGGCCGTTATTAAGTAATTGTTCTGACGCGGGCAACACTGTGTTGTCCGCACGCTCTTAACAATACCGAAAGGAATGCCGTGAATCTTAACGCGACCCTATTCGCGCAAATGATCGTCTTCTTCATTTTATGGTGGGTAGTTGCACGCTTTGTGTGGCCTCCCTTAGTAAAAGCGTTAGACGAGCGCGCCACCAAAGTTGCAGAAGGCTTAGCAGCCGCTGAGCGTGGCAAGGCTGATCTTGCTTCCGCATCAAAACTGGCCGAGCAAGAGTTAGTACGCGCACGCCAAGAAGGCGGTCAGCGCGTAGCCGAAGCAGAAAAGCGCGCACAGCTTAGTGCCGAAGAGATTCGTAGTAACGCTCAGGCAGAAGCGGCGCGCATTATTAATCAAGCAAAACAAGACGCAGAACAGCAAGTCTCCCGCGCGCGCGATGTGTTGCGAGCCGAGGTTGCAAACTTGGCAGTGCGTGGCGCTGAGCAAATTTTGCGCCGTGAAGTGGATCCAAAGGCTCACGCTGCCCTGTTAGACCAACTCAAGGCAGAGCTCTAATATGGCTGATTTAGCTACCATTGCCCGGCCGTACGCGGAGGCGCTTTTCTCAAGCGTTAAGCCTACAGAATTCGGCCCTGTCCTGATTCAATTAAGCGAACTCGCGCAGCTGTCCTCGATGCCGGATGTGGCGGTGTTGGCTAACAACCCCAAAATTTCGGCAGACGAGCTAAGCAAATTAATGAGTAGCATGGTTAAGACGAAGTTAGACGATAAAGTCAATGCCTTCTTACGCTTGGTAAACCAAAATCACCGCCTAGCGGCAATGCCTGAAATTGCAGCCCAGTTTGAGGTTTTGAAGAATCAAAGTGAAGGCGCAGCAGAGGTAATCATTACCAGCGCATTTCCGCTTGAAGGCGATGCACTAAGCAGTTTGTTAATCAGTTTGAAAAAGCGTTTTGGCGGCAAGGAGTTGCGCCCAACCATTGAAGTGGACCCCAGCTTAATTGGTGGCGTCCGGGTTCAAGTTGGTGACGAGGTGATAGACAGCACCGTTAAGGCTCAGTTAGCCACAATGCAAGCAAGCTTAAGCGCATAACCCATTACTAAGAACATACGAAATAATATCCAGGAGTAATTGATGCAACTGAACCCTTCCGAGATCAGCGAACTGATCAAGAGCCGCATTAGTGAGATGGGAGTCGACTCCCAGCTGCGCAACCAAGGTACCGTTATTTCGGTAACCGATGGTATTTGCCGAGTGTATGGTTTGTCTGGTGTGATGCAGGGGGAAATGTTGGAGTTTCCTGGTAATACCATCGGTCTCGCACTGAACCTAGAGCGTGATTCGGTTGGTGCGGTTGTGCTCGGTGAGTACACCCACATTAAAGAAGGCGATCCGGTGAAATGCACTGGGCGTATTCTTGAGGTTCCTGTTGGCCCAGAACTCTTAGGCCGTGTGGTTGACGCCTTGGGGCAGCCAATTGATGGCAAAGGCCCAGTCAACGCCAAACTAACTGACTTTATTGAAAAAGTTGCCCCAGGGGTGATTGCTCGTCAATCCGTTAGCCAACCAGTGCAAACTGGCTTAAAAGCGATTGATGCCATGGTTCCGATTGGCCGTGGTCAGCGCGAATTGATTATTGGCGATCGCCAAACCGGTAAAACAGCGGTTGCGGTTGATGCCATCATTAACCAAAAAGGCAAGGGCGTGTATTGCGTCTACGTTGCGATTGGTCAAAAAGCATCGACGATCGCCAACGTCGTGCGTAAGTTAACTGAACTTGGTGCAATGGAATACACCGTAGTGGTTGCTGCCAGCGCGTCGGAGTCTGCCGCTATGCAATACCTCTCCGCATATGCCGGTTGTACTATGGGCGAATACTTCCGCGATCGCGGTGAAGATGCCTTGATTGTGTATGACGACTTAACCAAACAAGCGGTTGCTTATCGTCAGATTTCCTTGTTGCTCCGCCGCCCACCAGGCCGCGAAGCGTATCCCGGCGACGTGTTCTATCTCCACTCCCGTTTGTTGGAGCGCGCTGCCCGTGTGAATGCAGACTATGTTGAGAAATTTACCAACGGCGCTGTAAAAGGCAAGACCGGCTCATTAACCGCCCTACCCATTATTGAAACGCAGGCGGGTGACGTTTCCGCTTTCGTTCCAACTAACGTGATTTCGATTACCGACGGCCAGATCTTCTTAGAGACCGACCTATTTAACGCTGGCGTACGTCCTGCGATTAACGCCGGTATTTCTGTATCGCGCGTGGGTGGCGCCGCACAAACCAAAGTAATCAAAAAACTGTCTGGTGGTATTCGTACCGACTTAGCGCAGTACCGTGAGCTAGCTGCGTTTGCACAGTTTGCATCCGACCTTGATGATGCAACGCGTAAGCAGCTCGAACGGGGTAAGCGCGTTACAGAGTTGTGTAAACAGGCGCAGTACAAGCCCTTGCAAGTTTGGGAAATGGCTGCTTCACTTTATGCAATGAATAATGGCTACTTTGACGATCTCGAAGTAAAGCATGTATTGGCATTTGAAAAAGGCTTGCAAGATCACCTCAAATCAAAATATGCAGACTTAGTTGGTCGCATTGAAGAAACCAAAGACTTGAGTAAAGACGATGAAGCTGCTTTACGTGCCGCAATTGAGGACTACAAGCGCTCAGCCTCCTTCTAAGAGGGAACGCATACATCATGGCAAGTACAAAAGAGATACGGTCCAAGATCAAGAGCGTGCAAAACACGCGCAAGATCACGAAGGCAATGGAAATGGTCGCCGCATCGAAGATGCGGCGTGCCCAAGAGCGTATGCGCAATGCGCGCCCCTATTCTGAAAAAATCAGGGAAATCGCTGCTAATTTAGCGCAAGCAAATCCCGAGTATCGCCCTACTTATATGGTGGTGCGCGAGGTTAAGAATATAGGGACAATTTTGGTGAGCACTGACAAAGGCCTCT
>CANGWV010000010.1 GCA_947457875.1 Burkholderiaceae bacterium | reverse complement strand
TTGGCTTTAGATTCGCCAGCGAATGCGGCCTTCAAGGACTCTTCAGTCTTTGTGCCTTTTACAGTTTTGCTCATTTAAGGGCTCCTTGTTTTCAGTTAAATCAAAATGGAGGGGATGCAATTCAATCAACGATTGAAGGGATCACCACAAACAAATTATGCGGATCTTTGGGGTCTAAATAATCGTATTTTTGTATTGGAGCGATAGTTAAAACCAACCAAATTTGTCTTTCTGATTAACTTAATAAATGTGTCACAATATTAAGTAAGTTATTACTAACATATATTGAAAGAAATAAAAATACTCAACCGATTGTTTTTATTGAATATATTGATGCCTAAAGATTGTTCAGGTTACTTTGCCTTCAGGGCGGCGATCGATGCAGCGCAATCCCGAATGCCATAGTTGTAAAACTTGCCCGCATTTTCCTTTTTCAGGGATTGGGCGCATTCCGTAACCGAATTGCGCAAATTAATTGCAGGAACAGTGCTGGTGGCCATATCAAACTCCGGTAAAGATGAACAAAAAAGGACAACAAGCAAAAATCATGATGTCGCTTGAATCATCCTACAGCATAAAATAAAGGCTTAAAGTATTTAAAAGCAATCGAAAGACCTTTCGTTTTGTAAGTAAGTGGAGCGCCATTATTGGCAACCAATTAACCCCTTTCGTAAGTGATCCTAGATAGCCCCCCATGAAAAAAACAGACCTGTACAAAAATCTGGGGTTATCTGTGGCGCACAAGATGAAAAATGCGTCAAAAGTAAAAGGCCCCGGATCGGGAGCCCAAGCCAAAACCAAGCAACAGCTGGCGGATGAGTTGGTCAAGGCAAATCCACTATTAGCCGCCTTCTCGAGCAAGCCTAAGTCAAAACCACCGAATGAGTCCTGAACGATCCCAGTATTGGCTCATTGATCTATTGAAGGTTTTGGCAGCACAAATAATTGTTTTGCACCACTGCTTTAGTTATGGCCTATTGGCTTCAGCGGCTTCAATCCAGTTACCTCATGTCAGTAGCATCTTGTTTGATTACGGCAGGTATGCCGTTCAAGTATTTTTGGTTATGGCGGGCTACTTGGCAGCACAGTCAGCCGAAAAGGCTTTTGCGATAGGCCATGCGCATTCAGGCGGATACGGAATGAGCTTCGTCCTGCAGTTGGCAATGCGCCGCTATTTGCGTTTAGTGGGACCTTATGTTGTCGCCTTACTCATAACCATCCTATGCGCATCACTGGCGCGCCAGTGGTCTATAGATGAGTACATCGGTCAGCCTGAAACCATCGCCCAAGTCTTAGCTCACCTTTTTCTATTGCAAGGTGCGCTGGGTTATGAGTCTATCTCGGCAGGGGTTTGGTATGTAGCCATCGATTGGCAGCTTTTTACTGCGCTAGTGGTGATCTATGCTGTTTTTCAGCGGCAGATGGTGCGCATCGGCGTCATGTCCATTTTGATTGTGGCTTCGCTCTTGTACTTTAATCGCCATGCCAGCCTCGAAAATAGCTTCATCTACTTTATTGGTTCCTATGGCTTAGGCATCCTGGCCTATTGGGCTAGTGGCCTCAATGCAATCAAGGCAAACCTTCCCTGGGTGAGTGCCAAGAAAGTACTGCTGGCGATTGCCTTCATTGTCCTTATGTCTGCACTGCATTCAGTCTGGCTACGCAATTACCTAGCACTCGGCATTGCATTTCTATTGCTGTATGCCGGTAATAGACCCTACCGACATCCGCAATCATGGCTTGCCAGTGCCATGCAGTGGGCTAGTGCGCGCGCGTATTGCGCTTTCTTGATTCACTTTGCATTCATCCTGCTGGCGAACACGGTATTCATTGCATGGCATTTACAAAACCCGGCGATTGGTTTGAGTTTTGTTGCGCTTATATCCGTGCTGAGTTGGATTGCAGCCGGCTACTTATATCGCTGGGTTGAGTTGCCTGTTGGACGTTGGCGTCCTGCTATGCTGTTTTAAGTACCGCGTGAGATACGAGACCATTGCTGCCTAGCTTGGCCTTTCCGCCCAAGGATTCGATTTCAAGCAAGCAGATCGATGCAATGGCCACGGCGCCGACTTGGTTAATTAGCTTGGCTGCAGCGATGAGCGTGCCACCGGTCGCCAACACATCATCAATCAACAGCACGCGTGATCCAGCGGGCAACGATGTGCTTTGGATTTCCAGCGCATCCGATCCGTATTCCAAACCATAGGATTCTCGGTGACTGGCTAGCGGCAGCTTATTGGGTTTGCGGACCAGCACCAGGCCTTTTTGGGTATGCAGGGCTAGTGCTGAGGCAAACACAAAGCCGCGCGATTCCACCCCAACGATGTGGCTGTAGTCAAACTGCTGCGCAATCGCTGCCATGCACCCAATCGCCTGCGCAAAAGCAGCTGGATCGCCAAGTAATGGGGAGATATCCCGAAACTGAATGCCTGGCTTTGGAAAGTCGGCGACGGTTGGCAGATAATCGAGTAATTGCATTTGCATAATGCCTATCAGTTTAGTTGTGCTGTTTGTTGATTGCGTTGCTATCGCTACTACCCAAGGTCAATTCCATGATGCGCCATCCGTTTGTCATTATCACTGCCCTCGAGAATGAGCTTGATCCAAAGCGACTGCCGCCGGAAGCGGCCGTGGTCTATACCGGGATTGGCAAGGTGAATGCGGCAATTGCAACATTTAAGGCCATCCAAACCTATAGTCCACGGGAGATCATTAACTTTGGTACCGTAGGACGAATTAACCCTGCCGTCAGTGGTTTACTGGATATTGGGAGGGTAGTGCAACGCGATGTTTTTGCAGAGCCCTTGGCTCCGCGGGGAGAGGTGCCATTTTCCACGCGCCCAAATACCTATGTATCCGATGGTGGGATGTTCGTATGTGGCTCTGGAGATAGTTTTGTAACGGAGTCTGATCCATGGCTGATTGCACAGGCAATTGATGTGGTGGACATGGAGCTCTTTGCCATTGCCGCAGTGGCCCACGATGCGGCTATTCCATGGCGCTCATTCAAATACATTACGGACGATGCCAATGCCTCCGCTGGCAGTGATTGGCATGCGGGTGTGCAACATGGCGAAGAACTCTTTTTGGAACAATTGCGCAGGGTGATGGGGCAGTAGATCCCTTGCTTTGGTATTCTGCGGATTAGCGCAGGCCCGGAAATACTTGATGCGATATCGGCCTGCCATTAGGCCCAATTTTGACGAGGACCATATCACCCGAGCCAATAACTGCTCCCGTAAACGCCTCGATATTGACGTGGTGGCTCACCATAATGATGGGTGTTTTTGGAAATTGCTTCAAACTCGCTTGCACCAATTGGCGCAGGGCCTCGGTTTGTTGACCCGATAGGCTCATATTGCCAAAAAATGAGCCGAGCGCTTTCTCGCTAGTAACGGGCCCCTTATTTAAAAGGGTCGCGGTATCCATGCAGCGGCACCATGGACTACTGTAAACCTTGGCGCGATCGATGCCTTGCTGCGTTAACCACTGCCCAGTCCGCTCCGCCTGTTTTTTTCCAAATTCACCTAAATTGCGCTGCGTACTGCATTGATCGAGGCGATAGCCGGCAGGATCGCTAAAGCCAGGGGCATCGGCATGGCGCATCAACAAAATATGCTGGCCATCCGTCATTGGACCGGCTAAGTTAGCAAATGCTGCAGTGCTGAGGCAAAGCGTGATGACTAGCATGGCCATCGCGCGTTGGCAAAATTGGAATCGTGCTCGCATTACCATGGTAATTTTTCCCCTGAGTAACTATAAAAGCTGCCGGATTCAGACAGCGGTAATTGATTGAGCACCGCCAGCATATCGCGCGCCGCATCGATCGCTGGTCGACCAATTTGCTCTCCTTTAAATGGTTTGGAGAGTCGTGAGTTGACGGTACCAGGGTGGAGCGCAATTAATTTGGTATTGGGCTGTGTGCGTCGCAACTCAATCGCAGTCGTTTTGAGCAGCATATTGAGCGCCGCTTTGGATGCACGATAGCTGTACCAACCGCCTAAGCGATTGTCTTCAATGCTGCCGACTTTGGCGGAGATCACGGCCATGATGGCATTCTCTTTGGCCAGTAGGGCACTGAACTTGGATAGTGTTACAGCGGGGCCACATGCATTAATCTGAAAGAGAGACTCTAGCTGACCGTAGCTTACGTCTGCTAGTTTTTTCTCGGGACTCCACGCATCGGTATGTAAGACGCCAATCGCATTGATGATGAGGTGAAACGGACCGCTCGAGGCCAAGGCTTGCGCGGCCATTCCAATCGATGATTCATCTGCGTAGTCAATGGCTGGGCTGGAGTGGCGATGAATGCCAACCGCTTCACCGCAGCGGGGATCAGTCTGAAGTAGCTCTAAAAAAGCAGACCCAATCGTTCCGGATGAGCCGATGATGAGGGCGCGGTAGCCCTCTGGTAGTGATGTCATCATCTAAACCCAGCCCTGTTTCCAGATGGTGGCATCTGTCAATTCACGCCAATCAATTTGCCGCACCTCTTTGCTAAAGACGGCTTCAATTTCCACGTGTTTGATAGCCTCGTGCGGCAGCTCCGGCGGAATGACTTTACTTATCAAAAAATGCTTTTGTTTTTTGATGGGCTTAACCGCAGTCCACTTCGTCAGCAATAATTTTTTGGGGCTAAGTGGATTTTTAGTTGGCATGGCGGATCATAGGACGGTGCACTGCATTATTTGTGTACCAAGACGAAGTGCTCCGGATCCGGGCGTAAACCGGACTATTGCGGCTTGCGTATCGGCCGGGCAGCGCACATCAAAAAAACTGTCGTGGCCTAAGCTGCCACAAAAACGCAAATCCGATTCGTTTTTACTGGACGGATTGATTGCCAATACCTGCGGCGGATCCAAGGTCATCAGCGATCGACTCAGCACCATAGTTACTTTTGCTCCATCTACTCCTAGAATGCAATTCCAGGTGGTGTAATCGTTTTTATCGCAAGCCGCGAGGCCGCCCAGTAGGGAGGCTAGTAAGCCAATGCGAGCAATACGGCGGACAGGGAAATGCATGACGGATTGAATGAGGTGGGTATCACACCATTCTAGTGAATAAGCTCTACACTTGCTTGGTATGCCATCACCAGATCATCTATCCCCAAACCCAGCAGAGCTCAGCGCGGCAGACGTATCGCGCATCATAGAAATGGCCTGGGAGGACCGCACGCCCTTTGAGGCCATTTTGCGTAGCTATGGTTTATCAGAACCCGCAGTTATTCGCCTCATGCGAGCCAATTTGAAGGCTGGCTCTTTTCGCTTATGGCGCGCTCGTGTGACGGGTCGCGCAAGCAAACACAGCGCACTGCGCAGTCTTGACATCGATCGTGCCTACTGCCCGACCCAATACAAGCAGTCCCACGGACGATGAAACCCTTCACCCTTTTTTACGACGGTGCCTGCCCCTTATGCCAGGCAGAAATCCTGTTTTTGCAAAACCGCAATCAGGCAGGCTTACTTCATTTTGTTGACATCAATTCAGCGCAATATGATCCGCAAGCAGTAGGAGTGTCGTGTGAGGCAGCGTTAGCCAGCATGTATGGTCAGATCGAAGGCGAGCCACCCATAAATGGAGTTGCTGTGTTTGGTGAAGCCTATCGCCGTGCCAATTTGCCGCTGATGGCGTGGATTTTTACGCGCGGCTGGATGATGCCGATTTTGCGACCCAGCTATCGATTCTTTGCTAAGCATCGCCATGGTATTTCGGGATTTTTTGGGCCGCCTCTACTACGCCTTGCAAAGGCCCGCTACCCAAGCAAGCCCAATTCACTCTAGTTTTATCTCAGTACCCCCAGATTTACTTGTATCGTAGTGGCATGAAAACCATTTTTCTACGCTTGGCATGGGTTGCATTTGGATCAGCCATTGCCATTACGGCTGCTTTATGGATCACGGGTAACGCTACTACCCCGCTAGTTCTTGCGTCCTTGGGCGGCTCCACTTTATTTCTATTTGGCTTAACAGCCTTGCCACCAGCACAACCCCGCGCATTGTTTGGCGGTCACTTTATTGCGGCTGCAGTTGGCATTGCCGCATACCAGCTTGCTGGAGACGCACTGTGGGTAATGGCCCTTGCGGTGGTCGTGACCGTTGTGTTGATGTTGCTCACCAAAACCGTACATCCACCGGCGGGCGCTAATCCGCTCATCATGATTCAGGCGCAAGCCGGACTCATGCATTTAGGTGCAGTAGTTATGCTGGGAGTGCTCACCATTTTTATAGTGGCTTATGTCTGGAGCCGCCTGGGAGTGGGGCAATGCAAATATCCTCTGCGCTGGAACCAGCCCTCGCCACCCAATAGTAATTGGGGCATTTGGACTGATTCGTAAAACGCAGACGCAACTGATTTAGTATTAATAAGCCCATGACAGCTCACTCCGCCGATCCAAAACACCACTCTGCGCATTCACTCAAGGAGCGCATGTATGTGGTCATTTTTGAATCCGATACCAAAATGGGTTTATTATTTGATCGCGTTTTAATTTACGCCATCCTGCTCTCCGTATCGGTTGTCGTTCTCGATAGCGTGGCATCGATTTCAAAACAATTCCATAGCGAATTAGTCACGCTAGAGTGGATGTTTACGATTCTTTTCAGTATTGAATACATTGCGCGCTTGTACTGTGCGAAGTATCGCTGGCGTTACGCAACTAGTTTTTATGGCGTGATTGATTTTCTGGCGGTGGTCCCGACGTATCTTGCCCTGCTCTTTCCTGAGCTGCATGCATTGATTGATGTGCGCGTATTGCGCTTGATTCGGATGTTCCGTATCTTCAAGTTAACTGCATACATGTCGGAGTATCAGCACCTGGCTGAAGCCCTATCGGCGAGTAGGCGCAAGATCCTGGTTTTTTTATCGGTGGTATTGATGGTAGTAACCGTGATGGGTTCCATCATGTACGTAGTGGAAGGGCCGAGCAATGGATTTACGAGCATTCCGATTGCGGTGTATTGGGCAATCACAACGATGACAACGGTCGGCTTTGGTGACATCACTCCCCACACCGATTTAGGCAAACTCATTTCGTCAGTCATGATGCTGATGGGCTGGGGCACACTAGCTGTGCCAACGGGGATTGTGACTGCCGAGTTTGCGCACCGCCGTAACCAAGAGTTTGTCGCCAAAAAAACCTGCGATGCCTGTTATACCGATGGCCACGAAACAACGAATCAATACTGCAGGCATTGCGGCACTCGCTTTCCGACTCCCGAAAACTAAAAAAGCCTTCTCATCTAAGAAGGCTTTTTCGTATTGTGTAAGCTCGGTACTTTAGTTGACGCCAAGTAACTCCACGTCAAATACCAGTGTCGCGTTGGGTGGAATCACGCCGCCAGCACCGCGCGCACCATAGCCCATTTCCGCAGGAATGATTAAGGTGCGTTTGCCGCCGACTTTCATGCCAGCAACGCCTTCGTCCCAGCCTTTAATCACGCGACCGCCGCCCAAGGGAAATTCAAATGCTTGGCCGCGATCGACTGAGCTATCAAATTTCTTGCCCTTAAGGTCAGGTGCAGATGGATCATGCAGCCAGCCAGTGTAGTGAACCGATACATCGGACCCGGCTGTTGCTTCTGCGCCGCTGCCTACGACAGTATCAATTTTTTGAAATTCGCTCACGGTATTTGCCTTTATAGAAGATGGGGTAGTAGAGGACGGTTTCGAATCACCGCCGGATTTCGGCATTAAGAATGCCACAGCCAGGCCGCCAGCAAGAATCAATAAACCGAGTTTGAGAGGGGTATTCATCGTCGAGGGCCTTGTCTAAAAAAGATTGCCAATTTGCACCAAATTAGTGCATATTGAGCAGTATCGCAGTTCACTTAGCAATACGGCATTCCAGTATATAAAACCCTGTTCAAGCCTGCCAAGTCAATGAATTAAAATAGCGGATTAGCATGCTGACTTACCTTGTGCACTTGCAGCATTAATGGATAGCGGTATGCAGAAGAATCTGTAAATCCGTAATACCGTGCTCCCTCCAATTTAAGGATTTGTTATGGCCTCAGGAAATTCAAAGATTATTTATACCTTCACAGACGAAGCCCCAGCGCTTGCAACCTGTGCATTTTTGCCCGTCATTAGCGCGTTTGCAAAATCAGCTGGTATTGATATTGTCAAAAGTGACATCTCTGTAGCGGCTCGAATCTTGGCGGAGTTTCCAGAGTGCCTGAGCGAGGCGCAGCGCGTACCCAATAATTTAGCTGAGCTAGGAAAGATGACGCTGCAGCCAGATACCAACATCATTAAGTTACCCAACATCAGCGCATCTGTGCCACAGCTTCAAGATGCCATTAAGGAGTTGCAGAGTAAAGGCTATGCCATTCCTGACTTTCCAGACGATCCCAAGAGTGATGACGAGAAAGCCATTCGGGCTCGGTATGCAAAATGCCTAGGCAGTGCCGTGAATCCGGTGCTGCGGGAGGGTAATTCCGATCGCCGCGCGCCAGCTGCAGTCAAGCGCTATGCACGTAATAATCCCCACTCCATGGGGGTTTGGAGTCAGGCATCACGTACCCATGTATCGCATATGCATGGTGGTGATTTTTACTCTAGCGAAAAATCCATGACGATGTCTAAGGCCTGCGATGTGAAGATGGATTTGGTCACGAAGAGCGGCAAAACGATTGTCTTAAAGCCGAAGATTAGCCTGCAAGAAGGCGAAGTGATCGACAGCATGTTCATGAGTAAAAAAGCCCTGTGTGCTTTTTACGAAGCAGAGATGGAAGATGCGTATAAGACCGGGCTTATGTTTTCGCTGCACGTGAAGGCAACCATGATGAAGATTTCTCACCCGATTGTCTTTGGTCACGCAGTCAAAATCTTTTATAAAGACGCCTTTGCAAAGCACGAAAAACTCTTTGCAGAGCTTGGTGTAAATGCGAACAATGGTCTGAGTAGTGTGTATGACAAGATCGCCTCTTTACCTGACTCCAAGCACCAAGAGATAATCAGGGATTTGCATGCTTGCCATGAGCACCGTCCTGCCTTGGCGATGGTTGATTCAGCCAAGGGCATTTCGAATCTGCATTCGCCAAGCGATGTGATTGTGGATGCATCCATGCCAGCCATGATTCGCATTGGCGGCAAGATGTGGGGGGCAGATGGGCGGCCGCAAGATACCAAAGCGGTTATTCCAGAAAGCACCTTTGCACGGATCTACCAAGAGATTATTAATTTCTGTAAAACCCACGGTAACTTTGATCCCAAAACAATGGGTACAGTACCCAACGTTGGCTTAATGGCGCAGCAAGCAGAAGAATACGGTTCACACGACAAGACCTTTGAGATCACTGAAGCCGGAACAGCCCGCGTCGTGTCCGATGATGGCACCGTTTTACTCGAGCAGCAAGTAGAAGAGGGTGATATCTGGCGCATGTGCCAAGTGAAGGATGCGCCGATTCGGGATTGGGTCAAGTTGGCGGTGAATCGTGCTCGCTTGTCCAATACCCCGGCTGTGTTTTGGCTAGATGAATATCGCCCGCATGAGGCCGAGTTAATTAAAAAAGTAAAGACCTACTTGAAGGATTACGACCTTACGGGTCTTGATATTCAGATCATGTCGCAAACACGAGCGATGCGCTACACCCTCGAGCGCGTGATTCGCGGCAAGGATACGATTTCCGTGACGGGTAATATCTTGCGTGACTACCTTACTGATTTATTCCCCATTTTGGAATTGGGTACCAGCGCTAAGATGCTGTCGATTGTGCCTTTAATGGCCGGCGGCGGACTATTTGAGACGGGCGCAGGCGGTTCGGCTCCGAAGCACGTCAAACAATTGGTCGAAGAAAACCATTTACGTTGGGATTCCTTGGGCGAGTTTATGGCTCTCGCCGTATCGTTGGAAGATATTGGCGACAAAACCGGCAACCAAAAAGCCAAAATTTTGGCGCGCACCTTAGATGAGGCAACCGGCGCCCTGCTTGAAAATCGCAAGTCACCGTCCACCAAAACAGGTGAGCTCGATAACCGCGGCAGCCAGTTTTATTTATCGATGTATTGGGCCCAGGCATTAGCCCAGCAAACAGAAGATAAGGAGCTACAGACTCATTTTGCACCCATCGCAAAAACGTTGGAGACGCAAGAAAAAACCATCGTAAGTGAGCTCAATGCCGTTCAAGGCAAGCCAGTCGACATTGGTGGATATTATTTTGCTGAGCCAGCAAAGTGTGATGCGGTGATGCGCCCCAGCAAAACCTTCAATGCCATTATTGAGTCAGCATAAGCGCACAGGACTAATCTATTTGATTAAAGCGAATGGCAAATGCCCAGTGTTTGCCATTCGTCAAAATGCAATCGGGACGTAGTTAATCCCATAGTTTTTATGGGTATTGCGGTTTTTTGTGCAAAGCCGCAATTTCCATAACTTTATGTTTTAATTCTTATAACGAAGCACTGGGGAGTAGCCAGCTCAGCAATGAGCCCTCTTTACCGTCATTACGTTTGGACTTTACGTTGTAAGGATCCAAGCCGGTATCGGGGTGGACATAGTCTAAGGCAAGACCATTTGTTTTTTATGAATGGTTAATGGTTTTCTATTTCTCAGGTACAGGATGCGCATTCGATATTTCCGAATTGGTAGATTAGTGGCTTGCATGCCCTTGGTGGCGGCTGTAGCGCTTGCTATGCCAACCGCGGTAGCCCAATCAAAGCCGGATCTGCTGCCGCCAAGCCAAAAGTCAACGCCAGTTGCTCCGGGCACCATCTACAGCTTAGAGCAATTAATTCAGTTGGCATTGGAATCCAATCCGCGGGTATTGGCAGCGCGCGATCAAGCGGCAGCTTCTAGTGGGCAATTGCGCGCTGCTAAAGCAGTGCCAAACCCCCAATTTGAATACAACACCGGACAACAACGCTCCGCTACTGGACCATTGACTACCGGCAATGTCTCGTCTTGGTCGGTGACCCAGCCATTGGACATGCCTTACACCCGTTTCCCGCGTGTCGATGTGGCAGAGGCTAATGCGCGTGCAGCGCAAGCCACGCGGATCGCGTTTGAAGTGGAGGCGATCGCCAATGTACAAATGCGTTACTACGAGTTACTTCGCAGGGAAGCTGAAACGCGGGCCGCCAATGAAGATTTAGACCTTACCAAACAAATCCGTGATCGCATGCAGTTGCGCTATGACGTGGGCGAAACGGCACGTTTTGAACTAATTCGGGCGCAGACGGAATTTTTGAATGCACAAATGAATGCAGAATCAAGCAAGCTTCGCATCGAGCAAGCGCGCGGACTCTTGCGTCAAACAGTGGGGCATCAGCTGCCAGCTGAATTCTCAGTACTGCCTGACAGCCAAAAAATGAATGAATTGCCGCCATTGGAGACCCTCATGACTGAGGTGCGTAACCAAAGCCCCGATTTGCAAAAAGCAAAAGCCCAAGTAGAGGCAAGCGAATCAAGACTCAGCTTTGAGAAAAACTCCCGCCTGCCTAATTTGGCAGTGAAAGCCCAGCAATTAAACGACCCCAACTTCACTGACCGTCTTTATGGCTTAGTCGTGACGATTCCCATTTGGGATTTTAGGGGTGGTCAAATTGCCGAGGCCACAGCCAATGCATCGAGAGCTAAAAATGACTTGAATGCCCAAACCCAAAGCTTAGAGCAACAGATGCAGTCCGCTTATAAGTTGTACCTTATTGCAAGCTATCAGGTACAAATCCTGGACCAAGAGGTCGTGAAATTGGCGGCGAGCGCTAGGCGTATTGCTGAAATTTCCTATCGTTTCGGTGAACGCGGCATGCTCGAATATTTGGATGCGCAACGTACTTTTCGTGCAGCCCGCAATGACTTAATTAAAGCCCGTTTTGATCTGGCATCGATCACAACGGAGATTCAGCGTTTACGTGCTAGCCCAGAGTGGGTTGCCAAACTCGAAGGTAATAAAAAATGAATCCCCAGTTACTGATTCTTCTCAAGCAGATCAGAGATCAGTTGATCGCCTTGAAAAATCGCCTCTTTCAATATGCTGGAGAAGCATATGACAGCACAATGGCGACGCAAAAGCAGCTCTATAGCCAAGTATTTAACTGGCTTGCCGTGCGCGTGCCAGCATTCACGGATACCTATTTACAAGCCCCGACTTGGTTTAAAAAAGGCCTATTTATATTGCCTTGGCTGCTTGTTGTGCTATCAACCTTGCACTACTTTGATGTTTTTGATCCCAAACCAACAGTCAAATACGTCCAAGATCCAAATATTGTCTATGTAAATGACGACCTACGTAAGATGATTCAAGATGGCAAACTTGAGCTTGGCAAATTCACTGAAGAGGTACGTGTTTCAGGGCGAATTGATTTCAACGAATCATTCCTAGCGCGCATTGGCGCCAACGTCACCGGACGGGTCTCGGAAATCTTAGGCTTTCCAGGTCAAATGGTGAAGCAGGGTGACTTATTAGCCAAAATTACGTCAACCGAATTAACCCAATCGCAATTGTCCTACCTGCAAGCCAGGAGCGCTAGTCAGCTTGCCGAGCAGGCGGCCAATCGGGCACGCATTCTGTATAAAGAGGACGTCATCGCGCTCGCCGAGTTACAGCGTCGTGAAGCCGAGGCGACGAGCGCAAAGGCCCAATTTGGAGCTGCAAATGATCAGTTGCGCGTACAAGGCATGGATCAAGCCAGTATTGATCAGCTTGCGAAAACCAGCGTAATTAAATCCATTAATAATGTACGCGCAACAATTGACGGTGAAATCGTCGAGCGCAAAATTACCAAGGGACAGGTAGTTCAGCCAGCCGACGCACTTTTTACGATTGCTGACTTAGATGCCCTATGGGCTATTGCCGAAGTACCTGAAAGTGCAGCGTACTTAATAGTCAAAGGGGAAAAATCATCCGTCATTATTCCCGCCTTACGTAATCAGGTAATTGAGGGTGTGGTCTCTCATGTGGACTCGATCGTCAATCCGATAACTCGAACCGTATTAGTGCGCATGGATATTCCAAACCAAAGTGGTCAGGTCAAGCCAGGCATGCTGGCAACCATGCTGATCGATAGCCAGCCAAGGGAACGCCTTCTTGTGCCATTGGAGGCGATTGTTCGTGAAGATAACTACGACTATGTTTATGTTCGTGAAGACGACGAGCGTTATCGCATGGTGATGGTCAAGCTAGGGCCAGAGGGTAAGGGCTTTAGAACGTTACGCTCTGGACTCAAAGAGGGAGCCGAGATCGTGATTAAAGGTGCCTATCACCTCAACACCGAGCGCAAGAAGCAGCTTTCCGGTGGTTAATGTGCCCCAATTTACTTGTCACTCTATTTAGGTCAATAAACCCATACCATGATTGAAAAAGTAGTCCGCCTTGCGCTACAGCAGCGTCTTCTGATCCTGATTATTTCAGTGGTGCTGCTCATTGCCGGTTTGATTGCAACCAAGCGCTTATCCGTTGACGCCTTTCCTGATGTGACTAACGTGCAAGTACAGATTGCCAGTGAAGCTCCAGGCCGATCGCCGGAAGAGGTTGAGCGTTTTGTCACCATTCCGATTGAGCTCAGCATGACGGGCTTACCGGGTTTAGTGGAGATGCGATCCCTTAATCGCAATAGCATCTCGATTGTGACCCTTGTGTTTACTGAAAAAACCAATGTCTATTTTGCAAGGCAATTGGTTTTAGAGCGCTTGATCGAGGCTGCCTCGCGCATGCCAATTGGTGTTGTGCCCGTTTTAGCGCCGCTCTCAACCGGCTTAGGCGAGGTTTATCAATACACCATCAACCACCCAGCGGATGGCAATCAAGAAATTGGTGTCGATGATTTGGCTGAGCGTAGAACGATTCAAGACTGGATAGTGCGGCCGATGTTGCGGTCCGTTCCTGGAGTCGCTGAAATTAATACTCAGGGAGGGTATGCGAAGGAATACCAAGTGCTGGTAAACCCAGAGCGCTTGCGCCACTACCAAGTGAGCTTGCAGGATGTGTATGAAGCCTTGGCGCGTAACAATGCCAACTCCGGCGGCGGCCAACTGCCTACCTACTCCGAACGTTACTTAATACGCGGTGTTGGTTTGATTGCAAAACCTGAAGATATTGGCAAGATCATCCTGAAAGAGGTCAGAGGTACGCCAGTCTATGTCCGTAACGTCGCCGATGTGACGATTGGCAGTGAAGTCAGGCAGGGTGCCGCCATCCTCAATGGAACGACTGAAAGTGTTGCCGGCATTATTCAAATGATTCGGGGTGGCAATGCGCGCGAGGTGGTGAGCCGCATTAAGCTAAAGGTTCGCGAAATTAACGAGGCAAAACTATTGCCCGATGGCTTGCAGATCATTCCATTTTATGATCGTACTGATCTGATTGACGCTGCGATGTTCAACGTCGCCAAAGTATTGATTGAAGGCATCATCTTGGTGATCGTCCTGCTCTTCTTGTTCTTGGGGGATGTACGCTCTTCGATCATTGTCGTAGCAACCTTGATTCTGACGCCGCTGCTGACTTTCTTGGTCATGAATCGCTATGGCATATCAGCGAACTTGATGTCACTTGGAGGCCTCGCGATTGCAGTCGGCATTATGGTCGATGGCTCGGTGGTAGTGGTTGAAAATACGTTTGCAAAATTAGGCGCGCGCCTTAAATCAGGCGAATCTAAAAACCGCATCATCTTAGAAGCGGCAACTGAAGTCGGCAAGCCCGTGCTGTTCGGTGTTGGCATCATCATTTTGGTATTCATGCCATTGCTCTCACTTGAGGGAATGGAGGGGAAGATGTTTGCACCCATGGCCATTACGATTGCCATTGCCCTAACCATATCCTTGATTCTGTCTTTTACGCTTTCACCAGTCTTGTGCTCGTATATTTTGAAGGGAGGCGGGGAGGAAGATACCCGCATTGTCAGAACCCTTAGAACGCCCTATACCAAGTGGCTGCATTGGTGCTTGGATAATCCCAAGTTGGTCGTGAAGCGCGCCATTATTTTGCTATTGACCAGTTTTGTGGCATTCACGATGCTAGGTAAATCGTTTATTCCGGTGATGCAAGAGGGTTCGATTACGCCTTTAATTGCGAAGTCACCCAATATTTCTTTGGATGAGTCCATTAAGCTCGAATTTGAAGCGATGAAGCGCATCATGACGGTGCCAGGTGTTGAGCGGGTAGTGTCACGCTTAGGGCGTGGTGAGTCGCCTGCTGACCCAGGTCAACCGTTTGAGTCGGATCCGATTGTGACCCTAAAGCCATTGGGCGACCGGGACCTAACTCAGGAAGAAATTGCAAACCAAATTCGGGAGAAGCTGAAAACCCTACCCGGTGTTGAGCTGTCAATTTCTCAGCCGATTGCCGCGCGTGTCGACGAGATGGTCTCGGGGGTGCGCTCGCAGGTTGCCATCAAGATTTTTGGTGAAGACCTTGCTGAGCTTAAAAAGCTCGGCGATCAAATTAGTCAAGTACTCAGTAATATGAAGGGCAGCACTGACTTGCGGATCGAGAAAGCATCCGGTCAGAACTACCTCAATATTAAGATTGATCGGGATGCGATTGCACGCTACGGTATCAATGTTTCGGATGTAAATGAGGTCATCGAAACCGCGATTGGTGGCAAACAAGCCTCGATTGTGTACGAGGGCGAACGTCGCTTCCCCTTGATGCTGCGCTACCCCGCGCCGTATCGCGACAATATTGAAGCGATTTCAGGGATTATTTTGCATTCGCCCAATGGTGCGCAAGTGCTGCTACGTGATTTAGCAGAGATCAGTCTGATTGATGGCCCCGCGCAAATTTCGCGGGAGAGTGGTAAGCGGCGTCTGGTGATTGGTGTAAACGTTGAAGGGCGAGATCTCGGCGGCTTTGTGAAGGAGGCCCAAGAACAAATCGCCAAGAAAGTAACACTACCAGAGGGGTACACCCTGCAATGGGGTGGTCAGTTTGAAAACATGGAACGGGCGATGGCGCGTTTAATGATCATTATTCCAATTACCATTGCAGCGATTTTCTTCCTTCTTTTCATGTTGTTTAATTCGATCCGCTTGGCTGGCTTGATTATTTTGGTTCTGCCCTTTGCGTCGATTGGCGGTATTTTTGGCCTACTCATTAGTGGCGAGTATTTATCGGTGCCAGCTGCCGTTGGTTTTATCAATTTGTGGGGTATCGCCGTTTTAAATGGTGTGGTACTGATTTCCTTTATTAAGCAGTTGCGGGAAGAGGGGCGTTCGATGCAAGATGCCTTGATTGAGGGGTGTGAGCATCGCTTCCGGCCGGTGATGATGACGGCATCGGTGGCAATGCTGGCCTTGGTGCCGATGTTGTTCTCGGGCGGCCCAGGTTCAGAGGTGACTCGGCCCTTGGCAGTAGTGGTAATTTCGGGTTTAATTACCTCTACTGCCCTTACATTATTGGTATTGCCGGTCCTATACCGCACCTTTGAAGAAAAAGAGATTGAAGCATGATCGAAATTAAAGCCGTCTTTCGTCCTGGGCGATTGCCTGCCTTGCGTAGTGCCTTGATGGAAACCCCCGGCTTTCCAGGAATGACCGTCACGCGTGTTGAGGGTTGCAGCGCGCCAGGTAGCACGGGTAAATCATCGATAAAAGAAGAGTTAACCGATTACTCGGCGAAAGTACGGATTGAAATTGTGTGCAGTGATGACGTGGCAGATCGCCTGATGGATTGCATTGTCGAGGTTTGTCAAACCGGGCAAATTGGCGATGGGGTTGTATGGAAAACCGATGTAGATAGAGTATTTTTTATCGCCAAGAACTACGGCACAACGTAAACCCTCTTTTTTCGTTACAGAAATAGAAAAAGCCTCGCTAGAAATTCTGCGAGGCTTTTTCTACGCCCACCAAGGGCGCGTAGGTGAGTTACTTCACTAAAACAACTGGCTGTTTTGCACCAGAAACAATCTTTTGTGCAATCGAGCCCATGATCATATCGACAAAGCTACTACGGCCTTTCGAGCCCATCACAATCATGTCCATTTTCTCTTTAGTAGCTAAGGCAATAATTTCTTCAGAAATATTGCCGCGCTTGATCACCATTGTGTATTTGACACCAGCTGCATCCAATACTTTTTGTGATGGCTTGAGCTCTTTCTCGCTGACTTCACGCAGGTAATCGTCGACTACGCTCTTTGCTACAAATTGCTTTACGTGGTTAAGGCCAATATCATCATGCACATTGATCAAGGTGACGCTGCACTTACTTTTAAGATCAGCTGATAACTTGGCGACGTACTTGCAGGCATTCATGGCGGATTTTGAGCCATCTACGGGTAACAATATCTTCATGTTTTCTCCTTAAGGATGATTGTGTATTCTTGGCGCAGTAAAAATAAGTGTCATCTCAGTGTAGCACTGCCATGACGCTATTCTTGATCAAAAAAAGCCTTACTGATTTGACACAAATCAAATCCGGTCCAGTTTTTTGTTTATCTTGTTGGCGCAGGATCGTTGATTACTTAATTAGGGCCAAGGCATTTTTAAAGCCGGGGTGCTTGCAGGTTTTGAGCCATTCAAATGCGATCATTTCAACGGTCTTCAGCGTGGCGCCGGATTCCTTTAGGCGCAGGGTGGCGATGGTCTTATCAAGGGATTGGCGTGAGCCGATGGCATCCACCGCAATCGAGACTGAAAAACCGTGCTCAAGGAGCCCAAGCGCAGTTTGCATGAGGCAAACGTGCGCCTCGCAGCCAACCAATACCAATTGCTTACGATCGGTAGGGATATGGCTGATAAGCCCATCGCTACAGCCATCAAAGTGATATTTAGTTACTGTGTTCTTGCAGAGGGCCTTTAATTCAGGATGGTTTTCCCCAAGTCCTACTGGATTTTCTTCGGTCCCAACGATAGGTATGCCAAGCTGCTGGGCAATTTTCGCCAGCCGAATGCATTGGCTGAGTACGTGCGCATGGTCCTCAATCGCTGGCATCAGCTTGGACTGCATGTCGATAATGATTAATACGCTTTGATCGGGAGAGGCAAGCATAGCGGTTGTGCCTGATTGTGGTAATTTATTGTGTACGTTTTCATTCTATTCCCACTTAGCTAAGGAGTACACCGGTATGCATTCACAGATTCAGTACACACGCCCCGATGGCCAATCCGTTAACGCGTATCTTGCTCAGCCTGAGCAGGACTCAAACAGACCTGGGATAGTAGTGATTCAGGAATGGTGGGGTCTGGATGATCAGATTAAGGCTGTAGCCGATCAATTGGCTGCAGCCGGATACCGTGCCTTAGTGCCGGATTTGTATCGAGGCAAGTTGGCTTTAGAGGCTAAAGAGGCAGAGCACTTGATGGGTGATTTGAACTTCGGTGATGTTGCCTCGCAGGATATTCGAGGGGCGGTACAGTACCTGAAGAAAACCGGCAGTTCCAAGGTTGCCGTAACAGGCTTT
This sequence comes from Burkholderiaceae bacterium, assembly GCA_947457875.1. Taxonomy (GTDB): domain Bacteria; phylum Pseudomonadota; class Gammaproteobacteria; order Burkholderiales; family Burkholderiaceae; genus Polynucleobacter. The sequence goes on along the minus strand of CANGWV010000010.1, from coordinate 12,284 downwards.
TGCATGGGCGGCGCACTAACCTTGTTATCTGCAGTCCACGTACCTGAATTGGATGCCAGCGTGGTTTGGTATGGCTATCCTCCGCTCGAATACGTGGATGCCAGCAAAATTCAGAAGCCGCTACAGGGCCATTGGGCCTTGCATGATGAGTTCTTCCCCATTGCCGGCGTCGATCAACTCGAGGCCAATCTCAAAGCAGCAAATACGCCGTACACCTTCTATCGCTATGACGCAAAGCATGCCTTTACTAATCCGGAAGCCGATGCGCGGCATTTGCCACCATTGCAATACAACGCAGCAGCCACAAAAGAAGCATGGCAGCGTACCCATGCATTTTTAAAAACGCATTTGGAATGAGGTAATTCGGCTTAGCGATTGATGAGGTGAAAAATCCACGGTATCGCGATGGCGCCTAAGATACCGTGCATCCCCATCGCTAGGCTGGCATAGGCGCCTGCTTCGGGGCTCACACTAAACGCTCTCGAGGCACCAATGCCGTGTGATGCAACTCCAATTGCAAAGCCGCGCTGCCACCACGATTTCATCCCTAATCCATCCAGTATGAATCGTGCGAGTACGGCACCCAGAATGCCGGTCACGACTGCAAAGACGGCAGTGAGCGTCGGTGAGATACCAATTTGCTCAGCGATACCCATAGCGATTGGCGCTGTGACCGATTTCGAATAGAGCCCGCCGACTAAGGTTTTGTCTGCCCCCAATGCGGTTGCAATACCGACTGCACTCAAAATGGAAACAAGGCCACCGCAGACCAAGGAAACAATTAGCGGCAGTGCACGACTTTGCAAATGCTGAATGCCGCGGTAAATCGGAATAGCCAAAGAGACCGTCGCCGAGCCAAGTAAAAAATGGACAAATTGCGCACCTTCAAAATAAGTTCGATACGGCATTTGCAGTAACTCGATTACCACTGAAACCAAAATCACTGCGATGGCTACCGGGTTGGCGATCGGATTTTGGGCGCTGCGCTGATAGAGCCACAGACCGATTTGATAGGCAGCTAATGTGATGAAGAGTGCAATTAAAGGGCTGCCGGAGAGGTAGACCCAGATCTCGACAATCGAAGCAGACTCACGCATCGTTTTTAGGCTCGCGGTGCATCAGCTTAAGGATGAGTGCGCTCGTGGTGATCGTAAGGACAACGCTTACCACCAATGCGGTGATAAGTGCCCCAGCATGTTCTTTGAGTTGTGGCAAAAATAGAACAACCCCAACCGCAGCAGGAACAAACAGTAGACCCAAGTATTGACTAAAACCATCGGCTACCAAAGCCAAGGATGGATCGAGTTTGCCGCGCAGCATCAGCCACGCTAACAGCAAGACGAGCCCAATCACAGGCCCTGGCAGGCTGGTAAAGACAAACTTGGAGATCAGTTCGCCTAAGCCCTGAAAGAAAAGGATTTGAACTAAACCAGCAATCATGGCACTAGTGTATGTGAAGTAGGCATTTTCTGAGTAGAATTAGCGACTTAATGCAAACAAACGATGCATTGCAATTTTTTTACGTTCAATCCGTTTACTGTAAGGGTGTTATGAAGAAAACGATTCATGCCAATGGCATCACGATGGCTTATCAAATCGATGGCCCTGAGACTGCGCCAGTCGTAGTTATGAGCAATAGCTTGATGTCGAGCTTAGAAATGTGGGATGACACGATTGTTGCATTGACCTCTCACTACCGCGTAGTGCGTTATGACACCCGAGGGCATGGCCAATCCGAAGTCACCCCTGGTCCGTACAGCATTGAGTTATTGGCGAACGATCTAGTAGGCCTCATGGATGCACTACATATTCCTAAGGCCAATCTGGTCGGCTTATCGATGGGCGGAATGATTTGCCAGTTTGTTGGCGCTCATTTTCCTGATCGGGTTATCTCATTGAGTTTGTGTGACACTGCCAGCGAGATGCCACCGCGCTCCTTGTGGGAGGAGCGTTTCGCAATTGCGCGGGGGCAGGGTTTAGGCGGTCTAGTCGATGGCACCATCAAACGCTGGTTTTTGGATGGATTTGTTGCCAGAGAGCCAGCAAAAATTGAGCGGGTGCGTACGATGATTTTGAACACACCGGTTGATGGATACATTGCCTGTGCCAGCGCAGTTCGGGATATGGCGCAGTCAACGATGCTGCTCAAGATTACAGCTCCCACCATGGTTTTATTGGGCAGGCAGGATCCTGCGTGTACGGTTGCTCAAGCGACTGTATTGCATCGCTTAATTCAGCATTCGAGCATGCATATTATTGACGATGCGGCCCATTTATCCAATATTGAAAAGCCGGCCCAATTCAATTCAGTTTTGAAGCAGTTTTTGGACTCCGCTCAATAAACTCGCTTAGTATTTAATGGCAGCACAATAAAAATAAAAGGAGACGTACTGTGACGCAATTCAAAACAATACAAAAAAAATGGCAAGTGGTAATCATTGGCTTGGCTATATTGGGCGTAGGCATGCATGCCCAAGCACAGCCAGCGGTCGATAAATACCCATCCAAGACCGTCAAGATGGTTGTTCCGCTAACGCCCGGATCGGGCGCGGACATTGCCGGTAGATTGGTTGCAAAAAGTCTGGCTGAGTTATGGAAGCAGCCTGTAATTATTGAAAACCGCCCAGGTGCTGGCGGTCTTGTTGGCACAGGCGTGGTGGTTAACGCGGCGCCGGATGGCTATACCCTATTGGTGCAGTCTGCCTCATACGCAGCGAACCCAGCAATTTATAAAAAGTTACCCTACGACTTAAAAAGCCTGACGGATCTGAATATTCTGGGCACGACACCTTATTTATTAATTGTCAGTGCTGAAAGCCCTTATAAATCCATTAAAGATTTAGTGGCTGCGGCAAAGGCCAAGCCAGGTGATCTGCCTTATGCCTCTGCTGGTATAGGCAGCTCTACGCACTTGGCTGCAGAGTACTTTAATCAGACCATGGGAATCAAGATGTTGCATGTGCCTTACAAGGGATCCCCTGAGGCAATTACAGAAACCATTGCGGGTAGAACGGCGTTTTATATGGCTCCATTTGAAACAGCCATGGCGCAAGTCCGTGGCGGCAAAGCACGTGCACTGGGTATAACCAGCATTACACGCGCGTCTGTTGCGCCGGAGATCCCAACGATTGCAGAGCAGGGATATCCGAACTTTGATATCGGACTTTGGTTTGGCGTTTGGGCTCCATCTGCAACGCCAGAGAAAATCAAAGTCAAGATCAACGAGGACATTAATCGCGCACTGCAAGACGTTGATATCAAAATTGCATACGCAAAAGCAGGCATTACATCCAAGCCGATGAATTTAGAGCAAACCGCTCAGTTTGTTCGGAATGAAATCGCCAAGTACACCAAGATTGCAAAAGACGCTGGTATTGAACCTCAATAAGGCGCCACTCTGCCAGGCTCCAGATCGGGTGTTACGCAGACCCGATCTGCTTTTGCCCTTAGGAGCCACGGATTGCCATGCGCATATTTGCGGACCAGAAAGTATCTTTCCTTATTTCAGTGAGCGCATTTATACCCCGCCAGATGCTCTGCTCCCGGATTACTTCAATCTTTTAACGCACTTGGGGGTTGAGCGCGCTGTCTTAGTGCAGCCCAGTATTTATGGTACCGATAACCGTGCCATACTCGCAGCGCTCAAGGCATTTCCAAAAAAATTACGCGGCGTTGCGGTGGTGGACAGCGCCATTACCGATACTGAAATTGAAGCCTTGCATCAATCAGGTGTGCGCGGACTGCGCTGCAATATCGTCGATTTAGCCGATGCAACCGGACAATTGCCGATGACGATGCTCAGAAGCCTTGCCGAGCGCATTGCTCCCTTTGGCTGGCATTTGGAATTCTTAATGCACGTGGATGCCTTTCCGCAATTGCAAAATGACTTTCATGATTTTCCAGTAGAGATTGTGATTGGTCATTTTGGTTACGTGAAGGCGAGCCTTGGTATTGCCAATGCAGGCTTTCAGAACCTGTGTGCAATGATGCGGGAAGGGCGTGCCTGGGTTAAATTCACTGGTACCTATCGGATTTCAGCGCAAGCTGCGCCGCCATACTCCGATGTCAATGTTTTCGCGGAGGCCTTACTTAAGGCCAATCCAGCGCAGATTGTCTGGGGCACGGACTGGCCCCATGTCATGGTGAAGGGATTAATGCCCAATGATGCTGATTTGTGTGATCTACTGGGTAATTGGATTCAAGAGCCTGCGCTGTTACAGCAGATACTGGTAAGTAATCCGGAGCGCTTATATGACTTTGAGTAATCCTCTGTTTTGCGCAATTCCGGCTTGGCTTCAGACTGCCATTGCCCTCTCTCTTTTTCTGATTGGAGCGCCCCTTGTCATGGCAATAGAAGAACCGAGTTATCGCGTGGTTGCGCAATCAGAACCATTTGAGATTCGCGAATATCCACCGTTGATCGTGGCTCAGGTAGAGGTGCCAGGCGATCTGAGTGAGGCCTCTAGTGCTGGCTTTCGCTTAATTGCTAATTATATTTTTGGAAATAATATTTCAGTGCGTGATGGTGGGCTGACTACGACTGAGCCAGCTCCTGAAAAGATTGCCATGACTGTGCCGGTGATAGCTGAAGGTAAGGGTGATCAAAAAATGTGGCTCATTCAATTTGTGATGCCAAAGCAGTACACCATGGATACCCTGCCTAAGCCAAATAATCCCCAAGTCAAATTAATACCCATAGGACCTCAAAAAATAGCCGTAATTCGTTTTACGGGATTTATCAGTGACGATAAAGTGCAAGAAAAAACGGCTGAACTGATGGCCTGGATTAAATCAAGAAATGCCCTTCCATTGGGCAACCCCCGCCTAGCGCGTTACAACCCGCCTTGGAGTATTCCGTGGATGCGGCGTAATGAGATTCTGATTCCAATCCAATAGTCAATGGGGCCTGGCCATGCTGAAGAGTAGCTGCACCCATTCGTAGTATGCTTTCAGGGTCTATAACCTAAATTGAATTGAGATGGCTCTTAATTTCCCATTTACTGCAATCGTTGCTCAAGATGAGATGAAGCTGGCAATTGCCCTCTCCACCATTGAGCCCAGTATTGGCGGTGTACTGATCTTTGGTGACCGCGGTACTGGTAAGTCAACCACGATTCGCTCATTGGCAGCACTCTTGCCGCCGATGAAAGTGGTTACGGGCTGTCCCTATCACTGCGATCCCAGCGCTCCGACTCTCTGTTTTGCCTGTGAGGCGCGTAAGGCTGCCGGCGATAAATTAAAGACCGGTTTGGTACCTGTTCCAGTAGTGGATATGCCGCTGGGCGCGACGGAAGATCGGGTTGTAGGGGCGCTTGATATTGAAAAAGCCCTCTCCCAAGGCGTTAAAGTATTTGAACCCGGTTTACTGGCCAAGGCCAATCGTGGTTATTTGTACATTGATGAAGTGAACTTATTGGAAGATCACTTGGTTGATTTGCTGATTGATGTGTCCGCCTCCGGTGAAAACGTCATAGAGCGTGAGGGTTTAAGTATTCGCCATCCTGCACGTTTTGTCTTGATTGGTAGTGGTAACCCAGAAGAGGGTGAGTTACGCCCACAAATGCTCGATCGATTTGGCTTTTCGGTTGAAGTGAGGACCCCACAAGACCTAGCGCAGCGCATCGACATCATTAAGCGCCGCGATGCATTTGAACGTGACCCGGTTGCCTTTTTAGCGCAATACGAGGACAGCGAAAATGAGTTTAAGGAAAAAATTCTCAGTTCGCGTAAGCGCTTGGCGAAGGTCACGATTGGCGATGATGTACTAACGCTTGCTACCAAGCTGTGTGCTCAGCTGGGAACCGATGGCCTACGTGGTGAATTAACCCTAATGCGCGGTATGCGCGCGCTTGCTGCTTTTGATGGCGCACGCAAAGCAACGGCTGAACACCTTAAGCGATTAGCGCCTCTGGCACTACGCCACCGTTTGCGCCGCAATCCATTGGACGATAGTAGCTCTACAACGCGAGTCGAGCGCGTATTGGCTGATTTTTTCTAAAGCGCCATGACCACACAACGCGGTCAATCGGCTTGGTTTGATGCACAGACGACTGCAGCATTATTGGCAATTGATCCCCATGGCTTAGGTGGTATTTGCGTTAAGAGTCAGTTTGGCCCTATTCGGGATGCATGGTTTGCATTTATGCAAACGCAGATTGCTCCAAGTACGCATTTTCAAAAAATCCCTCTTCAAATACAAGATGAGCAATTGCTCGGCGGACTCGATCTAGAGGCAACTCTGCAGCATGGTAAGCCGGTATACAGCACGGGATTATTAGCAAAAAGCCATGGCGGTTTTATTCTGCTCCCCATGGCTGAACGCATATCGCCACATACGATTGCGCACATTCTCCAAGTAGTTGATCGCGGCGAAGTAAGGCATTCACAGCAAACGGCCGAACTGACCCCATGTGAATTTGGGATGATTGCGTTTGACGAAGGTATAGCGCCAGATGAATCAATGCACCCACGCTTAGCAGAGCACATGGCATTTGAAGTACGCCTTGACCAGCTCAGCCAAAATGACTGCAAGGACTCGCTGGAAATTACGCCCTCAGTCATTGCGGAGGCAAAGCAGCGACAGCCTGAGATTGAATGCGATGCACGCTTTATTGAATCTTTAATGCAATCAGCGGCTGCATTTGGGGTTGACTCCATCCGGGCCGGTCTTTTCGCAGTGCGAACTGCGAAAGCCCTGGCGGCATTACGAAACCAAGACGCCGTTACGGAAGACGAGGTAGTTGACGCTGCGCGTTTGGTGTTAAGCCACCGTGCTACCCGCATGCCCAGTAGCCGAGAAGAGCAGGAGCTGGATGAGTCTGCTGATGATGTAGAGCCGCCCAATGAAGAGCAAAGCCCGCAAGAACAGGACGACTCGAATCAAAACGGTGATAGCGATACGAACGTAAATGAGCCGAAAGAAAATATGGAGCAGCCCAGCACGGATGATTTGGAAGAGCTACTAATTGAAGCCATCAAGGCCGGCATTCCGGCAAATGCATTGGCCCAGCTGAATACTGAATTGGGGCGCGCAAATAGCAAGCAAGGCTCTAAAGGTCAATTTGGTCAATTGCAAAAGAATGCGAATTCAGGACGCCCAGCAGAATCCTGGCGGGGACTACCCAAGGGCGGGAAGCGCCTTGATTTACTGAAAACCATTCGTGCTGCCGTTCCTTGGCAAACCATGCGCCAAGCAGAGTCCAAGGCCACACTGTCTTCCCCGAATAAGCAACGCAGTCGCATTCAGATCCGCGCAGATGATTTACACATTAAACGGTATCAGCAGCGCCAAGGCGTGGTCACGATTTTTCTTGTCGATGCATCGGGGTCCTCGGCGACTCAGCGCTTGGCAGAGGCCAAAGGTGCAGTCGAGCAATTACTTGCGGATTGCTACATTCGGCGCGATGAGGTTGCAATGATTGCCTTGCGTGGCCGCACTGCAGACGTAGTGTTGCCGCCAACGCGATCCTTAGTACGTGCCAAGCGCAATTTAGCCGCTTTACCTGGTGGCGGCGGAACCCCCTTGGCAACCGGTTTTGCTGCAGTGAATGAAATGGCTTTATCGATCCGACGTAAAGGCATGACGCCGTTGATTGTGGTGATGACCGATGGCGTAGCCAATGTCACATTAGAAGGAGTTGGGGGCCGCGAACGTGCGCATCAAGATGCTTTGCAGACCGCGCGGCAGTTACGTACAGCAGGGCATGCCATCTTATTTATTGATACAGCTAGTGCACCGCAAGCATTGGCAGAAGCACTTGCCACCGAAATGGCTGCGCAGTATTTGCCGCTACCGTACATCCATTCGGGTAAAGCTATTTCACAACGCGCCGCACATTTAGCACGGCAGTAATCCGATACCTTTTTTATATTTTTGCTGGCTTACCAGCTCGTTTTCTTTTTCTTGGCGGACAGCTTCTTCAATGTTTGATTGCCTTTAATGTAGGCATTCATGAAAAGACCTAAGCCAGCCAAAATAATGATTCCAGCAATCGCATAGAGTGTTATCGAGTTCATGGCATTTTTTCTCCTCATTCAGTTTATCAATGAAAGCCTTACTGCGCCAAATCGAGTGCAGATTCAATAATGGCTAAAGCCACCTCGGGGTTTGCTTCATGAAACAAATGGCCGCCGTCTTTTTCTATCACGGTAGACCGTGGAAAGTAGCGCTGGATCACAGCAAGCAACTCTTCTTTTCGTACCCAGCTGTCCTGATTGGCGACCAAGAATGTTAACTCTGAAGTGATTTCATTTGCATGCGCAAGTAAGTTAGGGATGTCTGTTGCTGCCATGAAATTGAGTGAGCCGTTGATGTGATTTTTTTGCTTAAACAATAATTTGTATCGCTCACGCTGAATGCTATTCAATTTGGAATTGGTGGAGTCCAGCAACTTATCGATCATCGAGGTAAACGGCAATAAATCGGCAATCATCGATGAAACAAAAGACGAGGTCGCAATTGGGTTAATAAGCGGCGCTAAAAAAGAGTGATAGAAACTCGGTAGGCTCACTAGGGATGGATTAAGACCAAGGATGCGTTTAGGTGCAGGATAGAGGAGGCTGTATTGCAATCCGAGGGTAGCGCCGGCGGAGTGACCAACAATGCTGTCGATTTGCCCTACTTCTAAGACACGCAATAATTCCGCTAGCTTGTGCGTGATTAGTATTAAAGAGAGTTGTTCGGGTTGGTGGCTGATCGTAAAACCATGGCCTGGTAGGTCAGGCGCAATCACCCAATGCGTTTTAGCCAGTGCAGGCAGTAATTCTGCCCAGGAGTGGGCTGAGGAACCGGTGCCGTGGAGCAATAAGGCAATTGGCTTTGATGCTCCTTCTGGGGATAGGCGAGAATCCCCCATTTGCACGTGCCATTCCATTTGGCCAGTGGAAATCGAGCAACTAAGCTCGCGCAGGGGCCAGTTTTTCGGAATTCGGTCGATGGAGCCCTGCGTCATGACCTTATTTTGAGCAGAAATAGGCTAAATTGCCTAATTTTTAAGCAATATGGGCAAAATACGGGTAATTTAGATCCGTTCATGACGGCTTTAAGGGTTTCATCGGTTGACAGTAAGGATAAGAGTGTCTATATTTTTTTACATATTAGCAAGTAATTAAATATTTACACCATAAATCGTCCACGGATTTTGACGATTCACCCTCGGGAGTGTGCCTTATGTCACCAATCAAGCATATCAATCGCGCATTAGAAACTGCATTGACGCGGCATGAATCCGATACTGGTCCCAAGTTATTAAGTGCAGCAATGCGCCATGCGGTATTTCCAGGGGGCGCGCGAATCCGTCCGCAACTGACCTTGGCGGTTGCACATGCTTGCGGCGATGACGATCCTGCACTGTCGATGGCGGCCGCAATTGCAATTGAGTTGCTCCATTGCGCATCGTTGGTTCATGATGATTTACCCTGCTTTGATAATGCCGAGTTACGCCGCGGTGTGCCGTCGGTCCATCGCCAATACGGTGAGCGCTTAGCAGTGCTGTCAGGGGATGCCTTAATCGTGATGGCATATCAAGTGGTGGCATTGGCAGCACGCCACTCTGCAAATCGCATTGCACCGTTAATTAAAACCATTTCAACTGGCGTTGGAGCCCCTCACGGAATCATTGCAGGGCAGGCCTGGGAGTGTGAGCCACAAGCCATACTTGGCGACTATCAACGTGCAAAAACAGGAGCGTTGTTTGCTGCAGCAACAGCGTGTGGCGCGCAAGCAGCTGGCTCCGATGCCGATACCTGGCGTGCGCTGGGCGAGTGGCTCGGTGAAGCATACCAAGTGGCAGATGATATTCGCGATGTCTTGGGCGATACGCAAATGTTGGGTAAGCCTGCTGGGCAAGATGTGGAACACAATCGACCCAGCTCCGCACGTGAACTGGGACTCGGTGGCGCAGTTCAATACTTCGATGAGCTCGTTTCTAAAGCGATTGGCTCGATACCCAATTGCAAAGGGGATGCCGCATTAAAGATGCTGGTCAGGCATGAGGCTGAGCGCCTGTTGCCAGCAGCATGGTTTGAAAAAGATGCGCGCTTGATTGCGGCTGGCATTAGTCGTATGGCCGCATAGAATCCACCAAGGCAAATATGCCCTTTGTTGCAAACGAAACCGTTACTCCGCAAACGCAATTGCCGTTAAAGCCAGAGTATGGTTTGTGGGATCGTGTATTAATTCTGCGCGATCAGTTGATTGCAACAAAACGCTTTCAACGCTTTGCTGCAAGCCTCCCGATTTTTCGTTCCATCTCCCGCTCCCGCGCCAGTAATTTATTTGATGTGATGTCTGGATTTGTGTATTCACAAATCCTATTGGCTTGCGTACGACTCAATGTATTCAATCTTTTAAAAAATGGCCCACTGAGTTTAGAGGAGCTGAGTCGCGTAACGCATTTTCCGACAAAGGGATTACAAACATTAGTCGATGCGGCAGTAGCAATTCGCTTACTCGAGCGTCGCTCTGAGCAGCGTTATGGTTTGGGTGCGCTGGGCTCTCCTTTGGTTGGCAACGATGCCATCGCGGCGATGGTAGAGCACCATACGGCTTTCTATGCCGACATACGCGACCCGCTCGCTCTCTTATCCGGCTCTATGAGTGAGCGTAACTTAGGAAAGTATTGGCCTTATGTTTCGGATAAGGACGAAGATCAGGCCTCACTCAAAAATCAAGAGAGCGTGGCTGAATACTCCGCACTAATGTCGGCATCCTTACCTTTGGTTGCCGATGAGATTGTTGATGCCTACAACTTCAGTAAGCATCAGTGCATGCTCGATGTTGGCGGAGGCCAGGGAACATTTTTAAAGTGCGTGCATGAGGGCAGTCCACAGCTGAAAAAAATGCTGTTTGATTTGCCGGGAGTGGCGCAACTGGCGGCGCAGCAGTTGGCGTCCAATCCAGCGACACGCGAAATTCAGACCCACGGCGGTAATTTTTTTACCGAAGCACTGCCTACCGGCGCTGATTTGATTACCTTGGTGCGCGTGATTTTTGACCACGATGATGAGCGTGTTTTGACCTTGCTTGCCTCTATACATGCAGCTTTGCCCAGTGGCGGGACCCTCTTAATCGCAGAGCCTATGGCGGATGCCCCGGATGCGCAAGCGATGGGCCATGCCTATTTTGGCTTTTATTTGCTAGCCATGGGCCGAGGAAGACCAAGAACTATCAATGAAATCAGTAACTTACTGAAAAAAGTCGGATTTAAATCGGTTCAAACCGTAGCAACCAAGATGCCAATTAACACGCAAATCGTGCTGGCTAGCCGGTAATTTAAGGGTAAATACTGATGCTGAACCTAGATATAATGTATAAATTAGTTTACATCTAATAAAGTAAATAAAATATTACATATGAGCACCATCCATTCCACCGCCGTTGTCATTGAGTCTCCCAAAGAGCTCAAGCTGAGCAGGCTTGTGCTCGATGAGCCTAAGCCCGATGACATTGTGGTCGAAATCGAATGGAGCGGAATTAGTACCGGTACTGAAAAATTGCTTTGGAACGGCACGATGCCAAACTTTCCAGGCATGGGTTACCCCCTTGTTCCTGGCTATGAGTCGGTCGGTAGAGTAATCGAAGCAGGACCTAAAGCCACCATTCCAGTTGGGCAACGCGTATTTGTGCCGGGCGCGAAATGCTTTGGCGACGTCAAAGGATTATTTGGTGGCGCCGCATCCCATGTTGTTGTTCCATCGGTGCGCGTGACACCCCTCTCAGAACAAATTGGTAGAGAAGGTGTGCTACTTGCGCTAGCTGCTACGGCGTATCACGTGACGCAGGGTAATGTACATAAGCAACCCGACTTAATCATTGGACACGGCGTAGTGGGGCGCTTAATTGCGCGCATTGCGGTGATGTTGGGACATCAACCGGTGGTCTGGGAAGTCAATGCTGACCGCATGAGTGGCGCTAAAGGGTATCAAGTGATTCATCCCGATAGCGATGCAAAAAAAGACTATGCACGTATTTGCGATGCCAGTGGCCAAGCGCAAGTCTTAAATCAATTAATTGCACGCCTCAAGCATGGCGGAGAAATTATTCTTGCCGGCTTTTATGACAACGACATTGCCTTTCAATTTGCTCCTGCATTTATGCGGGAAGCAAAATTGCGCATCGCATCCCAATGGGATCCAAGCGACTTAAATGCCGTAAAGAATTGCATCGATGCAGGTCTTCTGAGTTTGGATGACTTGATTACTCACCATCGTTCATCAACCCAAATAGATGATGTTTACCGTACAGCGTTTGAAGATGCACGCTGCTTAAAAATGATAGTGGATTG
>CANGWV010000009.1 GCA_947457875.1 Burkholderiaceae bacterium | reverse complement strand
GTTGGATGGCAGCAGGGATTGGAGATGGTTTGTCACCCTTGCTTCCTTCTTTTCCCCCAGCCGTGTTGGCATTAGCCGATGGCACTCTCTTTTCATGTTAGAGCATTGGCGCCCCTGGTGAAACTGCCGGCGAAGTTGTTTTCAATACCGCCTTAACGGGTTATCAAGAAATCATTACCGACCCAAGTTATTGCCGTCAGATTGTGACCCTGACGTATCCGCACATTGGCAATGTAGGCATCAACGACCAAGACGCCGAATCATCGCAAATTCATGCGGCCGGTTTAGTGATTAAAGACCTCTCGCGCCGAGTATCCAACTTTCGCTCCGAACAAAGCCTCGAGTCGTATTTGCAAAAGGCAGGCATTCCTGGCATCGCCGGAATTGATACGCGCAAGCTGACCCGTTTGCTAAGGGATAAGGGCGCACAGTCGGGTGCGATTGTGGCTGGCAAGATGGGCGATGATGCAGCTACTTTAGGCAAAAGAGCCTTGGGGCTTGCAAAAGCATTTCCAGGCATGAGTGGCTTGGATCTGGCGCAGGTTGTTACTACAAAAGCTGCCTACCCTTGGCGCGAAGCTGAGTGGGAATTACACGGCCCCAATGGCAAACCCGCATACCGCAGCCTCGATAGCAAGAAATCCATCAAGAAAGTGGTGGCCTACGACTTTGGTGTTAAGCGGAATATTTTGCGCATGCTCACCGAGCGCGGTTGTGAATTAACCGTTGTGCCTGCTAAAACGACAGCAGCGGAAGTTTTAGCCATGAAACCCGATGGCGTCTTTTTCTCTAACGGGCCCGGCGATCCAGGTCCGTGTGATTACGCCATTAGCGCCGCAAAAGAAATCATCGAGAAGGGCGTTCCCACGTTTGGCATCTGTTTGGGTCATCAAATTATGGGCCTCGCTGCTGGTGCAAAACCCTTGAAAATGAAATTCGGTCATCACGGCGCTAATCACCCGGTAAAGGATTTGGATAGCGGGCGCGTTGCGATTACATCCCAGAACCATGGATTTGCGGTTGATGCGAAAACATTGCCCAGTAATGTGCGCGTAACCCACGTATCCCTTTTCGATGGCTCGCTACAGGGCCTCGCGTGGACAGACAAGCCGGCCTTTTGCTTTCAGGGGCACCCCGAGGCATCACCAGGGCCCCACGACATCGCTTACTTATTCGATCACTTTATGGACTTAATGCATGCCGCTCCAACCAGTAAACAAGGAGGCAAATAATGCCTAAGCGGAGCGACATTAAAAGCATCCTGATTATTGGTGCAGGACCAATCGTGATTGGTCAGGCGTGTGAATTTGACTACTCGGGCGCGCAAGCATGTAAGGCGCTACGTGACGAGGGTTACAAAGTCATTTTGGTTAATAGCAATCCCGCAACCATCATGACCGATCCCGAGATGGCCGATGTCACCTACATTGAGCCAATTACCTGGGAAGTAGTCGAGCGCATTATTGCGACGGAAAAGCCCGACGCCATATTGCCGACGATGGGCGGTCAAACAGCGCTCAATTGCGCCTTGGATTTGCACCGTCACGGCATTTTAGAAAAATACGGTTGCGAGTTAATCGGCGCATCACCCGAGGCGATTGATAAAGCCGAAGACCGTCAAAAGTTTAAAGATGCGATGACCAAGATTGGTCTTGGCTCTGCTAAATCCGGTATTGCCCATTCGATGGATGAAGCCGTCGCCGTGCAACAGCGCATTCAGAAGGAAACTGGTAGCGCAGGCTTTCCGGTAGTGATTCGTCCTTCCTTTACGATGGGCGGCTCGGGTGGCGGCATTGCGTATAACCGCGAAGAGTTCGAAGAAATCTGCAAGCGCGGTTTAGAGCTTTCACCAACGGGTGAGCTCTTGATCGAAGAATCACTGCTGGGCTGGAAAGAATTTGAAATGGAAGTGGTGCGTGACCGCGCCGACAATTGCATCATCGTCTGTTCGATTGAGAATCTAGATCCGATGGGTATTCATACGGGCGACTCGATTACGGTGGCGCCCGCTCAAACCCTAACCGATAAAGAGTATCAGTTGATGCGGAATGCATCGATTGCGGTCTTGCGTGAAATTGGTGTGGATACTGGCGGATCGAATGTGCAGTTCTCAATCAATCCAGTCGATGGCCGCATGATCGTGATTGAGATGAACCCCCGTGTTTCCAGGTCATCTGCCTTGGCCTCCAAAGCCACTGGCTTTCCGATTGCGAAGGTCGCAGCAAAGTTAGCAGTAGGCTATACCTTAGATGAGTTGCACAACGACATTACCGGCGGCGCTACACCAGCTTCGTTTGAGCCATCAATTGATTATGTTGTAACGAAGATTCCCCGTTTTGCATTTGAGAAGTTTCCACAAGCGGATTCACGCTTAACGACGCAAATGAAATCCGTCGGTGAGGTGATGGCCATTGGCCGCACCTTCCAAGAGTCCTTTCAGAAAGCCTTGCGCGGTCTTGAGGTCGGCGTTGATGGCCTGGACGAGCGCTCAACCGATTTAGAAGACATCATTCAAGAGATTGGTGAGCCAGGCCCGGATCGCATTTGGTATTTAGCGGATGCATTCCGCATGGGCATGGGTCTGGATGAGATCTATGAAGAAACCAAAGTGGACCCTTGGTTCTTAGAGCAGATCGAAGAACTCATCTCGATAGAAAATACATTAAAGCAACATACGATTGACGGTTTGTCTGCAGCGGAGTGGCGCTTTTTAAAGCAAAAAGGCTTTTCGGATCGCCGCTTAGCGAAGTTGCTGAAGGTTGATGCTACCTCGGTTCGCGCCGCGCGCCATCGCCTTAAGGTATTCCCGGTTTATAAACGGGTTGATACCTGCGCTGCCGAGTTTTCAACGAATACGGCCTACATGTATTCAACTTACGAAGCAGAGCATGGCGAGTGCGAATCCCAGCCTAGTAATCGTGACAAGATCATGGTGCTTGGCGGCGGACCGAACCGGATCGGTCAAGGCATTGAATTTGATTACTGCTGCGTGCATGCTGCTCTTGCCATGCGCGAAGACGGTTACGAGACCATTATGGTCAACTGCAATCCCGAGACCGTATCGACGGACTACGATACATCGGATCGCTTGTACTTCGAGCCCTTGACCTTAGAAGATGTTCTGGAGATTGTTGCCAAAGAAAAGCCGAAGGGCGTGATCGTGCAGTACGGCGGCCAAACGCCGCTCAAACTGGCATTGGATTTGGAGGCCAATGGCGTTCCCATCATTGGCACATCCCCAGACATGATTGATGCGGCTGAAGACCGCGAGCGTTTCCAAAAACTATTACACACCTTGGATTTACGCCAGCCACCAAACCGTACAGCGCGCGCTGAAGACGAAGCCTTGCGACTCGCCGAAGAAATTGGTTACCCCTTGGTGGTTCGCCCATCCTATGTACTCGGCGGTAGGGCAATGGAAATCGTGCACGATGGCCGTGATTTAGAGCGCTATATGCGTGAGGCAGTGAAGGTATCGCATGACTCGCCAGTCCTATTGGATCGCTTCTTAAATGACGCGATTGAATGCGATGTGGATTGCATCAGCGATGGCGAGACCGTTTTTATCGGCGGCGTGATGGAGCACATCGAACAGGCGGGGGTGCACTCGGGTGACTCGGCTTGTTCATTGCCACCGTATTCCTTATCGGAGGCCACCGTTGATGAAATCAAGCGTCAAACCGCAGCCATGGCCCGAGGCCTCAATGTCGTTGGTCTGATGAACGTGCAGTTTGCAATTCAGAATGTCGATGGCAACGATGTGATTTATGTCCTGGAAGTTAATCCCCGCGCATCGCGGACCGTGCCATTTGTCTCGAAGGCGACCGGTCTTCAACTCGCCAAGATTGCCGCGCGTTGCATGGTGGGTCAAACTTTATCCAAACAAGGCATTACACGCGAAGTCATTCCGCCGTACTTCTCAGTCAAAGAAGCCGTCTTCCCATTTAATAAATTCCCCGGCATTGATCCCATCTTAGGACCGGAGATGCGTTCTACTGGTGAGGTGATGGGGGTTGGTAAAACCTTCGGTGAGGCTTTGTTTAAGTCGCAGCTGGGCGCTAGTATCAAGCTTCCCAAAACTGGCACAGTGGTATTGACCGTGAAAGACAGCGACAAAGGTAAAGCAGTTGCCGTTGCCCAGCTCTTGCATGAACTTGGCTTTCCGATGGTGGCAACCAAGGGCACTGCCGCGGCGATTGCGGCTGCCGGTTTGCCGGTGCGCGTAGTCAATAAAGTAAAAGACGGAAGGCCCCACATCGTTGACCTCATTAAAAACCGGGAAATTTCACTGGTCTTTACAACCGTGGACGAGACCCGCACTGCGATTGCCGATTCACGCTCGATTCGAACCAGTGCTCAGGCGAACGGCGTTACGTACTACACCACGATCAGTGCAGCACGGGCGGTAATGGATGGCCTGATGGCGTCCAAAAGCGGTGCTAAAGATTCACTCGAAGTCTATTCCTTGCAAAATTTACACCGCAGCCTCGAATAGTCTCTGTCAATACCGCAAACCTGGCTTACACTACTTCTTTATTTCGTAGATAAGCTAGGTTGCAGTATGAACACCATTCCCATTACCAAAGTTGGCGCTGAACTGCTCAAGGCAGAGTTGCATCGCCTCAAGCACGTCGAGCGTCCAGCCGTTATCAATGCCATTTCAGAGGCGCGTGCGCAGGGTGATTTATCCGAGAACGCTGAGTACGATGCCGCAAAAGAAAAGCAAGGGTTTATCGAGGGCCGCATCAAGGAACTCGAGACCACATTGTCTGCTGCTCAAATTATTGATCCCGCAACCCTCGAAGTGGAGGGCCGTGTGGTGTTCGGCGCTACCGTAGATCTTGAGGATTTGGAAGATGGCACGAAATTCACTTACCAAATCGTTGGCGACGACGAGGCGGACATTGAAGTGAATAAAATCTCCATTAGCTCGCCGATTGCGCGTGCGCTGATTGGCAAAGAAGAGGGCGACGTGGTGGCGGTTCAGGCCCCAGCGGGTAATCGCGAAGTGGAGATTTTGGCAGTCCGCTACATCTAAATGACTGCGGTTACAGCAGATCGCCTTGCGCTTTTCCAGCGTCTATTTGTCCTAATTGCTGGGGCGTGGGTGGGTAGTCTGTTTACGGTAGGTTATTTGGTTGTTCCGACCATCTTTAATTCCCTGCAGGACCGTCAAGTTGCCGGCATGATTGCAGCAGCCATTTTTCAAGCCGAGGCCTACTTCAGCGTGCTTGTATGTGTCGCTTTACTTTTGTTGGTCAATGCCCTGATTAAGCGCAACGTCACTAACTACCGCAGTATCCGTTGGGTGATTCTCGTACTACTATTGATTTCAGCTGTGACGTGTTTCGGTTTAATTCCGTATATGGATGCGCTACGCCAAGAGGCGCTGCTGTTGGGTGTGCCAGTTAAGGCATCGCCGTATGCAAGCCTCTTTGGGCGCTTGCATGGCATCTCTAGCGGACTATTTTTAATTCAAAGCCTCATGGGTCTGTGGATGGTGTGGCGTTTAACTCGCCACCCAATAACTCCGTAGCCCACCAAACAGAAATTAACCCAGGGATTTTTTCTTGGTACTGGCTTGCCGCACTTTGCGGCGCTTCACTGGTCCTGTTGGCGCTGCTGCCCGTTTGTAACCCGGGGACGACCAACCAATCTTAGACTCAGCAGCATCGGCGCGCGTTGGGCGTGCTGACGTACTTTTGGCTGCCGCTTTGCGCGCAGGCGCCTCTGTTTTGCCGAAGGGTTTGGCCGCAGCAGTTCGCCGGGCAGAGCGCTCCGATGTGCTGGTAGCACCGCGATTAATGGGGCGGTTCGGCGAGCGTGGCGCCTGAATGGATTTCTTGGTTTTACTACCGCCCCGTGCATAAGGTGCGTTGGCATCTTTGATGAGGGGCTCTGGACGCCAGATAACCAATAACTTGCCGATGTGCTGTACTGGCGCAGCATTCAGTTTGTCACACAGCGCTTCGTAAATCCCAATACGATTTTCGCGATCGTCACCAAAGACGCGCACTTTAATCAAGTTATGGCTGTTAATGGCGATTTCTGCTTCTTTGACCACGCCGGGGGTGAGTCCATCATTACCAATCATCACTACCGGGCTGAGGTCATGGGCTTTGGCTTTAAGCGCTTTGCGCTGGGCGGGGGAGATGATGAGTGCAGTCATGCCTCGATCATAGAGCATTGCTGTTTATGAGAGCAGAATAAGCAGGTAAAGTAGAGCGTTTAGCGCAGTAAGGTAGAGCGGTAGTTAACCAATTGGGATTACGTGGCAAAGAATAAATTCAATAAAAGCTGGTTACAGGACCACCTGATGGATCCCTACGTCAAGATGGCGCAAAAAGAAGGCTATCGCGCACGCGCGGCATACAAGCTCAGCGAAATCGACGAGCAGGACCATTTAATTAAGGCCGGAATGGTAGTGGTTGATTTGGGCAGTGCGCCGGGCAGCTGGTCACAATACGTGCGTAATCGCCTCACCGAATTGGGCAAACATAATCCGAAGATTGAATCGGGAAAGCCCGATGGTGTGATTGTTGCGATCGATATGTTGCCCATGGAAGCCATTGCCGACGTCAGCTTCATTGAAGGTGACTTTCGGGAGGAAGAGGGCTTGCGTGCGTTGGAGTCCCTATTGCCCCCCAGTTGCAATGGCAAAGTCGATTTGGTTTTATCGGACATGGCGCCCAATCTATCGGGCGTTGGTATTGCCGATGCAGCGCGCATGGCAACCCTGGCTGAGTTGGCCTTGGATTTTGCCAAGGATCACCTAAAGCCGGACGGCGCTCTATTGATTAAATGCTTCCATGGCAGTGGCTATAGCCAAATTGTGGAAACCTTTAAAAAGGTGTTTAAGACGGTTTCAGCGCGAAAACCCAAAGCCTCCCGTGATCGTTCGTCGGAAACCTTTTTACTGGGTCGGCACTTGAAACCACCAAAACAGCCGTAATATAGTAAATAACCCCTGTATTTTAGTGGTTTTAGCCAATAAAATTAGGCTAAACCCTTGAATTACGGAGGTAGTAGAATCGTTTACATGAGGAAGCTGTCTTTTCGACTGCTTTTGTAATGGAAGAACTCCCGGATTAATCCGGCAAAGGTGGGTATTTGAACAACAATATGTTCCAAAAAATCGGCGTCTGGTTCATTGTGGGCCTCGTCCTTTTTACTGTTTTTAAACAGTTCGATAAGCCAAACACGCCAGAACGAGTGACGTATTCCCAATTTATGGATGACGCGCGGGATGGCAAAGTGCGCCGTGTTGATGTGCAAGGTCGCACCTTGCAGGTGACCCCGGTCGATGGAAACAAGTACTCCCTGATTTCTCCAGGGGACATCTGGATGGTTGGCGACCTGATGAAGGCCGGCGTCCAAGTGACTGGTAAAGCAGAAGACGAACCCAATTTATTGATGTCGGCTTTGTATTACCTCGGACCTACCTTATTGATTATTGGTTTTTGGTTTTTTATGATGCGGCAGATGCAAGGCGGCGGCAAAGGCGGCGCATTCTCCTTTGGTAAATCAAAAGCCCGCCTCGTGGATGAGAACAGCAATACCGTTACCTTTGGTGATGTTGCTGGTTGCGATGAAGCCAAAGAAGAAGTGTTTGAGATTGTTGACTTCCTCAAGGATCCGCAAAAGTTCCAAAAGCTGGGCGGCCATATTCCACACGGCGTTTTATTGGTAGGCCCTCCCGGCACCGGTAAGACTTTGCTGGCGCGTGCCATTGCGGGTGAAGCCAAAGTACCGTTCTTCTCGATCTCCGGTTCTGACTTTGTTGAGATGTTTGTTGGTGTTGGTGCATCCCGTGTGCGCGACATGTTTGAGAACGCAAAGAAAAATGCTCCTTGCATCATCTTCATTGATGAGATCGATGCAGTTGGTCGTCATCGCGGCGCTGGTATGGGCGGCGGTAATGATGAGCGCGAGCAGACCTTAAACCAAATGCTGGTTGAGATGGACGGTTTTGAAAGCAATAGCGGTGTGATCGTGGTTGCTGCAACCAACCGTTCTGACGTATTGGATCGCGCTTTACTGCGCCCAGGCCGCTTTGACCGTCAAGTGCACGTTGGCTTGCCTGACATTCGTGGTCGCGAGCAGATTCTGCAAGTGCATATGCGTAAGGTGCCCATTAGCCCCGACGTTAATGCAGCGGTGTTAGCGCGCGGTACTCCAGGTTTCTCTGGCGCTGATTTAGCTAACTTGGTGAATGAGTCTGCGCTGTTTGCCGCACGCCGCAATAAGCGCTCAGTCGACATGCAAGACTTTGAGGATGCGAAAGACAAAATCTACATGGGTCCAGAACGTAAATCGGCTGTGATGCGTGAAGAAGAGCGTCGCAATACGGCTTACCATGAGGCCGGCCATGCAGTGGTCGCCAAGGTATTACCAAAGGCCGACCCAGTACATAAAGTGACGATCATGCCGCGTGGCATGGCCCTAGGCGTGACTTGGCAGCTGCCAGAGTTTGATCGCGTCAATTTATACAAAGACCGCATGCTAGAGGAGCTGGCCATTTTGTTTGGTGGCCGTGCAGCCGAAGAGGTGTTTCTGAATTCCATGAGCACGGGCGCATCCAATGACTTTGAGCGCGCAACCAAGATGGCGCGCGATATGGTGACGCGCTATGGTATGAGCGATAGCTTAGGTACCATGGTGTATGTGGACACCGAGCAGCAGGGCATGTTTGGCCCGAATAGCTCGAAGTCGGTTTCGGAGTTAACCCAGCAAAAAGTTGATGCGGAAATTCGGAGTTTGATTGATAGCCAATATGCGCTGGCTAAATCGATTCTTGAAAACCACAAGGACAAGGTTGAGGCAATGGTTACTGCCTTGATGGAGTGGGAAACCATTGATGCTGAGCAAATCAACGACATCATGGATGGCCGTCCACCACGGGCACCCAAGCCAGCACCAGCGACTGCGTTTGGTAATTCTGCGGGCGGCCCAACTGAGCCAACCGCGGGTAGTGCACCTGCAGCTGCGTAAATAGTACCTTCGATTAGCGCAATGCAGCACTCAAAACTGCCCGCAACATGGCGTTGCGGGCGTTTTCTTTTTGAGCTAGGGCAAAGGCGAGTAAATCGCCAGCGGCCTTTGGTGATGGGCATACTCAATGCCACACCCGATTCATTTTCGGATGGCGGACGCTTTTATGCCAAAGACGATGCCGTGCGCCAAGCTGAGGCAATGATTGCTGCTGGCGTTGACCTGATTGATATTGGCGGCGAATCCACTAAGCCTGGCGCCATTCCGGTTTCACTGCAAGAAGAATTGGATCGGGTGCTACCAATCATTGAGTCACTCAAAGACTGCGGCGTTGCCTTATCGATTGACACCTATAAAGCCGAAACCATGCGGCAGGCTTTGCTGGCTGGGGTGGATTGCGTCAATGACATTTGGGCTCTGCGTCAAGCCGGCGCAGAAAGTGTGGTGCTTGATTCTGCTCTTGCGCACAACTGCGGCATTGTATTAATGCACATGCAGTGTGACCCTATCACCATGCAACTCAATCCAAACTATGTAAACGTGGTCAGTGAGGTGAATGCTTTTTTGATGGAGCGCACGCAGACTTTAATAAAGCAAGGCGTTGCTGCTGAGCGCATTGCGATTGACCCTGGATTTGGTTTTGGTAAGAGCTTAGATCACAACCTCAGAATGTTACAAGAATTTGCAAGCTTCACACAAAACGGCCATCCTGTTTTAGCAGGGATTTCACGGAAATCGATGCTGGGCAAAATTACTGGGCGGGAGGTCGGTGATCGACTAGTACCTAGTGTAGCTGCCGCAGTGTTAGCGGCAGAGCGGGGCGCCAGCATCGTTCGCGTGCACGATGTTCCTGAGACGATTGATGCCCTAAGGCTCTGGGCTGCAGCCCAAACTGCATGATGATCGGCAAAACCACGCACTTCCATGTATGCAAGTTTTATAATGAATTTCTATGACAGCAAATAAGAAAAAGTATTTCGGCACTGATGGCATTCGCGGTGAAGTAGGCAAAGCCCCGATCATTCCGGAATTCATCATGCGACTCGGCTATGCTGCTGGTACGGTATTAAAGCAAGCAGCTCCTGCAGGCGAGCGCTGCACTGTTTTAATTGGTAAAGACACGCGTGTATCGGGCTACTTATTAGAAGCCGCCCTAGAAGCTGGCTTTTCTGCTGCTGGAGTCGATGTCATGCTCTGCGGTCCTATGCCCACGCCCGGCGTGGCCTACCTCACTAAAGCATTGCGACTCTCTGCGGGTGTAGTGATCTCCGCATCGCATAATCCATACCAAGACAACGGTATTAAGTTTTTCTCGCCCGAGGGAGATAAGTTATCGGATGCATCGGAACTCGCGATTGAGGCCGCTTTAGATCAGCCCTTAGGCTGCGTGAGCTCGAAGTACCTCGGCAAAGCCTTTCGTTTAGATGACGCTACTGGACGCTATATTGAGTTTTGTAAATCCACCTTTCCTGCGGCGCTGAATTTACGTGGTTTAAAACTAGTCGTTGATTGCGCTAATGGTGCTGCCTATCAATCGGCCCCCAATGTGTTTCATGAACTTGGTGCAGAAGTAATTTCCATCGGCGTTGAGCCCAACGGCCGCAACATTAACGATGGCTGTGGTGCTACCGCGCCAGCAGCACTGGTTGCCAAGGTCATAGAACATCAGGCGGATTTGGGTATTGCACTGGATGGTGACGCTGATCGCTTGCAAATGGTCGATAGCACAGGCCGTCTGTTTAATGGTGATGAACTCTTGTATGTGCTAGCGAAGGACCGCGTAGATCGAGGTCTGAAATTAGGCGGGGTGGTCGGTACCTTGATGACGAATGCCGCAATAGAGCATGCCATTAAAGCTCTGGGCTTGCAGTTTGAGCGCGCCAATGTAGGCGACCGTTACGTTTTAGAGCAACTAAAAAAGCAGCAATGGACATTAGGTGGAGAGGGCTCAGGCCACCTGCTTTGCCTTGATCAGCACTCCACTGGCGATGGCACAGTTGCCGCCTTGCAAGTATTAGCAGCGATGCGTAAACAAGGTAAATCCTTGGCAGAGTTGCTATACGGGGTAAATGTCTTTCCCCAGGTTTTACTGAACGTCAAAATTACTTCTGGCTATGATTGGCAAGCCGATACCAAGGTGATTGAAGCAGTGAGTTCAATTACCGCCCAGCTGGGGAATGCCGGCAGGGTATTGATTCGGGTGTCGGGCACCGAGCCGGTTCTACGCGTGATGGTCGAAGCGAAAGACCAGCAACTAGCGACAGACTCCGCAAAAACCATTGCCGCAGCCATACCCACATAAGAAGTATTTAATCTAATGCATTGTTTTGTATGGGTTTTTTAATACAAAGCAGGGTGTCACAAAGCCGTCACATTGCCTCTTTATTGTTCAGTCATCGCGCTGTGCGGTAACTCTATTAAAGGACAATGAAATGAAATTGACACTGAAAAAGGCGCTTACCGTAGCTGCCCTTTCGATTTCAACAGTGGGTTTTGCTCCAACAGCAATGGCTGCCGATATCACTGGCGCTGGTGCAACATTCCCATTCCCAATTTACGCTAAATGGGCTGAAGCTTACAAAGCCCGCACTGGTACAGGCATGAACTACCAGTCGATCGGCTCATCCGGCGGTATCAAGCAAATTAAAGCCAAGACAGTAGACTTCGGTGCAACCGACAACCCAGTGAAATTTGAAGACCTCGAAAAAGACGGTATGGTTCAATTCCCAGCCATTATTGGCGGCGTTGTTCCAATCATTAACGTTCAAGGCTTGAAGCCAAATCAGCTCAAATTAGACGGTGTCGTCTTGGCTGATATTTTCCAGGGCATTATTACGAACTGGAACGATAAGCGCATTGCGCTGCTCAACCCAGGCCTTAACATTCCAGCGGGCGAGATTACTGTAGTCCATCGTGCCGACGGTTCCGGTACCACAGCGATTTTCACTGATTACCTAGCAAAAGTAAGTAGCGAGTGGAAGAGTGCAGTTGGTGCTGGTGCAGCAGTCAAGTGGCCAGCTACCTCCTCGGTTGGCGGCAAAGGCAATGAAGGTGTTGCTGCAAACGTTGCTCGTGTAAAAAATTCGATTGGCTACGTTGAGTATGCTTATGCAAAGAAAAACAACATGACCACAGTTCAGTTAAAGAATAAGGATGGTCAGTTTGTGGTTGCAGACGATACTACGTTCGCAGCTGCTGCTGCTGGAACTGACTGGGCAAAGATTCCAGGAATGGGTACATTTATTACCGATGCTCCGGGTGCTAAGTCTTTCCCAATTACCGGCGCATCTTTCATTTTGATGTACAAACAACCAACCAACAAAGCAACGTCTGCCGAAGTGATCAAGTTCTTTGATTACGCCTTCAAAGAAGGTGGCAAAATGGCGATTGATTTGGATTACGTACCAATGCCAGCATCAACCATTGACTTCATTCGTAAGAACGTTTGGACTCAGATTCAGAATAGGTAATACAGCATTCGTTTGAATATCTACCCCACTTCGGTGGGGTAGTTGTTTGTCAGGCCTAGAATAATTTTGGGCAACATGTCAAAAGTAGATCTTAAGGGTAGGCAGTTTATGGAAAATACGGCTTCAGCGGGTCTAATTAGTCAGCAAGCAACAAATATCGCAAAGCAACAACGTATATTCGATAAGTTGTTTTATTTGGTTACGCAGTTTTTTGCTTTACTTGTATTACTAGCGCTGCTTGGTATCATCGCTTCCCTAGTGGTTAATGCGTATCCAGCGTTTGAGAAATTTGGATTTGGGTTCTTCACCACCGTAGAGTGGGACATTATCAACGGCGAGTTCGGTGGCGCCATTGCCATTTACGGAACAGTCGTTACCTCCGTGATCGCGCTCCTCATTGCAGTCCCCTTGAGTTTTGGTATTGCGGTATTTTTAACTGAAATTTGTCCCAAGAGCCTTCGTCGACCGTTAGGTACTGCGATTGAAATTTTGGCTGCCGTGCCATCGATCATTTACGGCATGTTTGGCCTCTTTATCTTTGCTCCATTATTTGCTGATTACATTCAACCAGGCTTAGCTGCCACATTTGGCCAAATACCCGGAATCGGCATTCTTTTTACCGGCGCATTTAACGGCATCGGCGTGCTCTGTGCGGGCTTAATTTTATCGATGATGATCTTGCCTTTTATCGCCTCCGTCATGCGCGATGTATTTGAGATTGTTCCCCCCGTATTAAAAGAGTCTGCCTATGGCATCGGCTGTACTACGTGGGAGGTAGTGCGGAATGTGGTTTTGCCTTACACCAAAACGGGTGTGATTGGCGGCATCATGCTCGGCTTGGGACGTGCTTTGGGTGAAACCATGGCAGTTACTTTTGTGATTGGTAATGCTCACAAACTTAAGGCATCCCTTTTTGCCCCAGGTAATTCGATTGCATCCACTTTGGCAAATGAGTTTGGCGAAGCAGAAATCGGCGCCCACTATTCATCGCTCTTTCTCTTGGGATTAGCTCTTTTTGCTATTACGTTTATCGTGTTATCCCTGGCAAAAATCATGCTGATGCGCATGGAAGCCAATCAAGGAGCGAAAACCTGATGAGTACTGCTCAATTTAAAACGGGTTCTGCCATTGCAAAAGGTATGGATCAAGCGCTATTTAATAAGCGCAAGCGGGTCAATGCGATTGGCTTAACCTTGTCCTTAATCGCCATGACCATCGGCATGGCCTTCTTATTCTGGATTTTGTCGGTTCTGTTGTTCAAGGGGCTTGCCGCCATTAGCCCATCATTGTTCCTTGAAAATACCCCAGCACCGGGTACTGAAGGCGGTGGCTTATTGAATCCCATTATCGGGAGCCTGATGATTGTGGGGACCTGTGCTTTTGTTAGTACGCCAATTGGTATTTTGGCAGGTATTTATTTATCGGAGTACGGCAGCAACAGTAAGTTTGCTGAGGTAACACGCTTTGTCACGGATATTATGTTGTCGGCACCATCCATTGTGATTGGCTTGTTTGTTTATGCAATCATTGTGTATCAAGTTAAGACCTTCTCGGGCTGGGCCGGTTCAGTTGCCTTGGCCCTGATTGCGGTGCCTGTGGTGGTACGCACTACTGAAAACATGTTGCGTTTGGTACCCTTAACCCTTCGAGAGGCGGCCTATGCCTTAGGTGCCCCGAAGTGGAAAGTCGCTCTGAGCATTACCTTAACTGCAGCCAAGAGTGGTGTGATTACCGGAATTTTATTGGCACTCGCACGTGTCAGCGGCGAGACTGCGCCCCTCTTGTTTACAGCGCTTAATAACCAGTTCTTCTCAACCGATATGAGCTCACCAATGGCTAATTTGCCGGTGGTGATCTTTCAGTTCGCCATGAGTCCATATGACAACTGGGTCAATTTGGCTTGGGGTGGCGCGCTCTTAATTACATTTGCTGTATTGGGTTTAAATATTCTGGCACGGGTTGTGTTTCGCGAAAAGGTAAAAGTATGACAATGATGAGAACAGTAATGCATGCGGGTTCGGCTGAGGCGGATGCGGCAGTAGCCGATCGCTTGGATGCAGGAGTGTCTACCACCGCCCTTGAAATTCGTGATTTGAACTTTTTCTACGGCAGCTTTCAAGGCTTAAAAGACATTAATCTTGATATCATCGAAAGGAAAGTCACTGCCTTCATTGGCCCATCCGGCTGTGGTAAATCAACTTTATTGCGTACCCTGAACCGGATGTATGACTTATATCCGGGACAAAGGGCTGAGGGCAAGATCAGCTTCTATGGCGAGAACATCCTTGCCCCAGACAGCGACGTGAACTTATTGCGTTCCCGCATTGGCATGGTTTTCCAAAAACCAACCCCGTTTCCAATGTCAATTTATGAAAACATTGCCTTTGGTGTACGCCTATATGAGCGCCTGTCTAAAGCAGAAATGGATGAGCGAGTGGAGTGGGCTCTTAGCAAGGCTGCGCTATGGAATGAGGCAAAAGACAAGCTGAACCAGAGCGGCTTATCCTTGTCGGGCGGTCAGCAGCAACGTTTGTGTATCGCACGCAGTGTGGCCGTTAAGCCATCAGTAGTCTTGCTGGATGAGCCAACCTCGGCGCTTGATCCGATTTCAACAGCAAAGATTGAAGAATTAATTAATGAACTAAAAAAAGAGTACACCATTGCGATTGTGACGCACAATATGCAACAGGCTGCCCGATGCTCTGATTTTACGGCCTACATGTATTTGGGTGAATTAATGGAGTATGGTAAGACCGATGAATTATTCATCAAGCCCAAGCGCAAAGAAACAGAAGACTATATTACTGGCCGTTTTGGCTAATTAGGAGAATACATGCCAGATAAGCACCTATCATCCCAGTTCGATGAAGACCTCAATACCTTATGTGCCCAGCTGCTAAAAATGGGGGGGTTAGTTGAGCAGCAGATCGAGACTGCCATGCGTGGATTTACCGAGCTCAACATTGATTTATGCAATGAAGTCATTGAGCGTGAAAAAGCTGTTAACGCGATCGAGGTTGAGATTGATTCTGCGTGTGTTGAGGTGATCGCCCGTCGCCAGCCAATTGCCCGTGATTTGCGCTTAGTTATGGCCGTCTCGAAGGCAATTACCAACCTGGAGCGCGCTGGTGATGAGGCAGAGCGTGTAGCCAAGCGTTCCCGCCGAGTAATTGAAGAATCGTCAAACTATAAAATTAATGTGGCAGAGATCAAATTATCGGGTCAGATGGCGATTGACTTATTACGTCAAAGTTTAGATTGCTTTGCCCGCCTAGATGCAGTTGGTGCTGCTAAAGTGGTACAAGACGATAAGCAGATTGATGAGGAATTTCGTGGTTTTGTGCGTAAGTTGATTACGTATATGGCCGAAGATCCAAAAATGATTTCGACTGGCCTCGATTTACTCTTCATTGCGAAAGCAATTGAGCGCATTGGCGACCATGCTAAGAATATTGCTGAGTTTGTCATTTACATCGTGAAGGGCTCTGACATTCGGCATACGCCTCAAGATAATGTGATCCGCGAAGCCAATAGCTAATATTCATGTCGCAACTGATCTTGATTGTTGAGGATGAGCCATCGATTGCTGAGCTCATCTCCATTAATTTAAGTCATGCAGGTTTTACAGTTGCCAGGGCATTTCAGGCGGATGAAGCTGCGCTCATGATGCGCAATATTTCACCTGACTTGGTTATTTTAGATTGGATGCTCCCCGGTAAATCGGGGGTGCAGTTTGCAAAAGAATTACGTGCTAATCCAGCAACCCAGCCCTTGCCGATTTTGATGTTGACAGCCAAGGGAGAAGAGGCCGATAAAGTTCTTGGCCTGGACGCGGGTGCTGATGACTACGTCACTAAACCCTTTTCTCCCAAAGAGTTGGTAGCGCGTGTCAAGGCGCTACTGCGCAGACGTACCCCATCGGCGGTTGAAGAAAAAGCGCTGAGTGTGGGCCCGATTCAATTGGACCCGATTTCACATCGTTTAACGATTACCATGCCTAATTTAAGCCCAAAAAGCGTGTCTTTGGGACCAACTGAATTTCGCTTAATGCAGTTTCTAATGGCCAACCCAGAGCGCGTTCACTCACGTGCCCATCTTTTAGACAATGTATGGGGTAATGAGGCTTATATTGAGGAACGGACCGTCGATGTTCATATTAAGCGCTTAAGGGCGGCACTATCGCCTTACGATTGCGACCGTTTTGTTGAGACAGTCCGTGGCAGCGGGTATCGCATCACCAAGAATCCAGTAGAAACCTAAGTTCGGTTTTAAGGGTATTTAGGGCTGGCTGATGCGCATGCTCTAAGATGTCGCTATGTTCGCCGCAATTACCCGTTTTCTGCTTCTTATAGCCTGTGCAGCAGTTCTGTATGGCCTTACTCAGTCGATTTGGGGTAATTGGCTTTCGTTTAGTGCGAGTTTGGCTGTTTTGGCCCTGCCATTGGGCTATTTTTATATTAAGCTCTCGATATTAAAAAAGTACCTGCAAGCCGATGAAATAGAAAACCTACCTCTAGCATTCGGGTATTTGGAGGATGTTTTTTTTCGTTTACAGCGTGCAGCGCGGTCAAGCAAAAAACGCATTGCTGATATTGAACGGCAACACCAGCGCTTTATCGAGGCCTTTCAGGCTTCGCCCAATGGCATTGTGATGCTCGACAACCAAGACCAAATTGAGTGGTGCAATTCAATTGCCGAGCGTTTTTTCGGATTGAGTTTTAAGCGTGACGCCTTGCAGCGTATTAACTATATCTTACGTAATCCAGACTTCATTCAATACCTCAGTGCCCGTCGATTTGAGGAGCCCCTACTAATTGAAAAAATGGGATCTGCTTCGAATTTGAGCCTGCTGTTACAAATTTTTCCCTTTGCTGAAAATCACCGTTTATTGCTGGCACAGGATGTTACCGATTTACGTAAAGCCGAAGCAATGCGGCGCGACTTTGTGGCCAATGTTTCACATGAAATGCGTACACCGCTCACCGTGATGATGGGTTTTTTAGAAACCATGCAAAGTCTAGAGCTTGAGCCAAAGCAAAAAAAGGAATACCTTGATCTGATGATGTTTCAGGGCCATCGAATGAAGAGTCTGGTAGAGGATTTATTGACACTGGCCAACTTAGAATCGAATGCATTGCCAGCCCCTACTAAATTAATTGTAGTTTCCGGATCAGTTTTTGCATTTCTTCGAGGCGATGCTGATGCGTTGTCGCAAGGTCGACATACCTTTCGCTTTGAATGCGATGCGTCAGCAGGCCTATTGGGTGATGAGCAAGAAATCCTATCTGCGTTTGGTAACTTAGTTTCAAATGCCATTCGGTATACGCCAGATGGTGGCGAGATTACGATTCAGTGGGACAGGGACACAAAGGGGCGAGGGGTTTTTTCGGTACGAGATACTGGCCCAGGAATAAGCTCAGAGCATTTGCCGCGCCTCACTGAACGCTTTTATCGGGTCGACCGTAGTCGCTCACGGGATACGGGTGGTACTGGTTTAGGCTTAGCTATTGTGAAACATATTGCAAGCCGACATCAAGCGCAGCTGCAAATTGAGAGCATGGTTGGCATCGGTAGCCAATTTACTTTGATTTTCCCTGCTGAGCGAATTGCTGAACTAGTTCCATCTGCCCAATAAATGGTATTTGGTTGGCGCGCGGCTTGAGCAGTACATAACTTCCATCTGAATTCATTTTCCATGCAGTTGCATTGTCTTTTAAAAGCACTTTGAGTCCTTCATTGATCACGCGCTGCTTCAATTTTTGATCTTTGATAGGAAACGCCACTTCGACGCGCCGCAGTAAATTGCGGTCCATCCAATCTGCACTCGACAGATACACTACATCTTTTCCGCCTGCATAGAAATAATAAATACGGTGGTGCTCTAAAAACCGACCAATGATGGATCGCACAATAATATTATCCGATAGCCCTTTGACGCCGGGCTGCAGTGCGCAAACACCGCGTACAATCAGTTGAATTTTGACGCCTGCTTGGGATGCTTTATACAATTCTGCAATGATGGTTGGCTCTAGCAAGGCATTCATTTTGGCGATAATGAGCGCCTTTTTTCCTGCTTTGGCAGCTTTCGCTTCGGCGCGGATGTGCGCAATCAGTTCATCCAGCAGGGTGAAGGGTGACTCCCATAGCTCGCGGGTTTCGAGGTGCAAGGCAGTACCAGTGAGCTGCTGAAAGACAAGGTGCACATCGTTTGTAATCGATTCGTCGCAGGTCATGAGGCCAAAATCGGTATAAAGCTTAGCTGTTTTTGGATGGTAGTTGCCGGTACCCAAATGCACATACCGAACCAGTTGCGACTTATTTTTTTTGCCTGCAATTTTCTCTCGCCGAACGACCAAGAGCATTTTGGCATGGCATTTATGACCCACTACGCCGTAAACCACATGGGCGCCAACACTCTCTAATTTGGCTGCCCAATTGATATTGGTTTGCTCGTCAAAGCGAGCCAATAACTCGAGCACAACGGTGACTTCTTTGCCGTTGCGTGCAGCTTGAATTAGGGCATCCATGACTGGGGAATCATCCCCGGTACGGTAAACCGTCTGTTTAATGGCCAGCACATCTGGATCATTTGCGGCTTCGCGTAATAATTGCAATACGGGCTCAAAGCTCTCGTAAGGGTGGTGCAGCAATATATCACCTTGACGAACTTTTTCTATGATGGAATCGTCTGGATCGATCGAATCTTGTTGGCCAGGTTTGGTAAACCCAAGCAATGATTTGGGGCGGTATAGGGTAAATTTAAGCTCGGGTTTATCGACTAAATCCGGTACTTGTGATAGGCGGAGTAAATTCACTGGCCCATCGACTCGATAACAGTCTTGCGGCTGCAGACCATTTTCCTTTAGCAATCGCTCTACTAGTGCATGAGGCGTATCAATTGATATTTCTAAACGTACAGCATCCCCTAAGTGGCGGGTTGGCAATTCACCTTGCAGGGCTTTGCGCAAATCGGTGACATCATCATCTGAGACAAATAACTCAGAATTGCGGGTTACACGAAAGGGATGGCACTCCAAAATACGTAGACCAGGGAATAAATCACCGACAAATTTTTGTACGAAGGAAGATAGCATAACAAAACCATCATCAGTTTTAGCCAAGCGTTTTGGCATTCGTACTACGCGTGGCAAGGATCGCGGTGCTTGAACTACAGCAAGGCCCGCACGCCGGCCAAAGGCATCTTTACCGTCAAGCGCTACAATAAAGTTGAGGCTTTTGTTGGCAACCTTCGGAAATGGATGAGCTGGATCCAGTGCAATTGGTGTTAGTAGAGGTAGTAATTCCGTTCGAAAAATTCCGTAGGCCCATTTTTCTTGCTCTGGAGTCCAGCTTGAGGAATGAATGAATAAAATGCCATGTCGATCGAGTTCGGGTTTGATGTTATTTTGAAAGACAGCGTATTGGCGTATTACTAGGGCGTTCGCATATTCTGTTACTTTGTCATATACGTCTTGTATGCGTAAACCGTCTGCTTCAACTTTGTTGGGTTCCGATAAGAGTTGTTCCTTCAGGCCGGCAACGCGCACCTCAAAAAATTCATCTAAATTACTAGAAAAGATTCCTAAAAAACGCAAGCGTTCTAACAGCGGGTTATGGGGATCTTCCGCTTGTGCCAGCACCCTGGAATTGAATTCCAAAATGCCGATTTCTCGATTTAAAATGGGGATATGTTGCGTATTCATAAGGGGGTAAGCAGTAATTCTCCCTTATATTTAATGAATATGTCATTTTTATTTCATACAATAAGCACATTGATTTACTGGTTTTCTGTCCTTTTTAAAGTGATTGTCGTTTGAAAAAAAATAGTGAGATGCCCCAGGATGACGCCTACGTTGCTGCCGTTGACCTAGGCTCGAATAGCTTTCGGATGCTGATTGCGCAGGTTGTCAACACACCATCCGGGACGCAATTGCGACCGATTGACACCCTCAGGGAGTCGGTACGGATTGCTGCCGGCCTCACGGACAAGAAGTTATTGGGTCATGAGGCCTATGAGCGCGGCATAGCAGCGATTGGACGTTTTGGCGAGCGTTTACGGGGCTTTGATTTAGCTCAAGTGCGGGCGGTGGCAACCAATACCTTGCGGGTTGCGCGTAATTCGGCGGAGTTTATTAAGGATGCCGAAAAGGCCCTGGGCTTCCCGATTGAGGTGATTGCAGGGGTTGAGGAGGCGCGCCTGATTTATATCGGGGCCGCCCATGAGGTATCGCCAGTCCAAGGCAATCGACTAGTGGTCGATATTGGCGGCGGATCAACTGAGCTCATCATTGGCGAGGGCTATAAACCCCAATTAATGGAGAGCCTCTACATCGGCTGCGTTTCACACAGCATGCGTTTTTTCCCAAAAGGGGAGATTGATGCCCATGCGTTCAAGGAGGCCGAGCTCACTGCACGCCGTGAAATCCAAGTCATTGCAGAGCCGTTTGTAAATCAAGGCTGGAAGCAGGCAATTGGATCGTCTGGCACTGCGCGCGCTTTAGCCGACATCATTGCCCAAATGGGCTATGGCGACGCGCCTAAAGGCTTTATTACGAAGCCCGCCTTGAAGGCAATGAAACATGATTTACTGCGTTATGAGAACACCAGTCAGATTCCTGTACCTGGCCTAAAAGACGATCGACGCGTTGTATGGCCAGGCGGCCTAGCAATCATGCTGGCGGTGTTTGAGGAGCTTGGGATTGAGTTAATGGAAGTCACCGATGCGGCGCTTCGGGTTGGCGTTCTCTATGACCTATTGGGTCGTTCGCAGCACCACGATATGCGTTTTGTGACGGTAGAGCAGTTTATGGGTCGGTATTCGGTTGATCGGCAGCAGGCTAAGCGGGTGGGCAATTTAGCAAGCAATTTCTTATCGCAGTTACCTGTCTTGGATAAGGAAGCCAGAATGAATAACTTAGTCTTGATTGAATGGGCTGCTAACCTGCATGAGATTGGTTTATCGATTTCCCATAACAGTTACCACAAACACTCAGCGTACATTGCTGGTAATGCAGACATGCCGGGGTTCTCAAAAAATGATCAGCTGCGGCTGGCTACCTTGCTCGTCGGTCACACCGGCAAACTCGGTAAGCTGGCCAGCAATACCCAATTTTTAGATTGGCGCATGCTGTTTGCTTTACGGCTTGCGCAATTGCTTTGCCGTGGTCGAAGCGATGCTCAGTTACCCGAGGTTAGCGTCAGCGAGTCAGGCGCCAGCTTCACAGTCAGCATCAAACGGAGTTGGCTAGAAAATCACCCGCTGACTGAATTTAGCCTGCGCAAAGAGGCGGCAGAGTGGGAGCGGATTGGCAGGCCCTATCAAATCGAGCTAAGCTAATTCAACTCGATTCGGCTGTACTCCGCTTATTTCCCTAAAAAATGCTTAGCGTAGCGGGGGTTAATTTCCGATAAGCGCAACATCGTCAAGAGGTCAGCGGTATTAAAGTCTGGATCCCATGCAGGCGCACTGCAAATTTTTGCCCCAAGTTTTAGATAACCCTTAATCAATGGCGGCGCTTCAACCTCGAGTCCGCCATTCAGGCGAGCGAGTGGCAGTGGCACTTTTGGAAAGCCATGGCATTCAATGGGCGCAATTTGATCGGCGCTCAGACCGTTGTAGAGACTGGCAGCAAAGTGACCGCCATCCGACATCGGGATACTAGCGCAACCGAGCATGATTTCATAATTATTTTTTAGCATGTATTCAGCAAGACCGCTCCACAGCGCCATGATCACGGCGCCCGAACGGTAGTCTTGATGGACACAAGAACGACCCACTTCGACCATCTTGGGGCGTAAATGCTGTAAACGGGAAAGATCAAACTCTGAATCCGAATAGAGTTTGCCGATTTCTTGCGCCTTGTGGGGCGGTAAAACACGGTAAGTACCAACCACACGAAGGGTATCTTCATCGCGAATGATCAGGTGGTCACAATAGGCGTCAAACTCATCGACGTCTAGACCTTCTGCATTTGGTGTCAGAGTGGCACCCATTTCTTCTGCGAACACCTTAAAGCGCAAGCGCTGCGCCTCTTTAACTTCGCCGGCATCTTTGGCCCACGATACTTGCAGCGCAGGGCGCTTTGATTTAATAAGGGGACGAGCAATTTCAGGGGTGGACTGCAATTCAGCGCGGGTACGCTGGGCAAACGCCTTACCAAATAAACGCTTTGCCGTTTTTTTGGAAAGTAATTTCTTGATTTTTTGAAGTTTTTTCTTGTGCTCTACGGTCGTCGTGCTTTTGAATAACACATCGAATGGGGCGAAAGGATTGGGCATATCGGACATAGAAAAACCTTATAAAAGTAAACCTAACTGTAAATTGCGTTTATGACAGTTTCATGAATAAAGGAAGGCACACGCAAACCCATAAAATGAAGGAAATCAGCAGTGCCAGCATCACAGCCGCAGACCCAAAATCCTTAGCCCGTTTGGATAAATCGTGGTGTTCAAAGGAGATGCGATCAATCGCCGCCTCTACACTCGAATTCAGCAGTTCAATCGCCATTACTAATACAAGGGAACAAATTAAGACGGCTTTTTCGAATAGAGATACGGGCAATACAAGGGCAATTGGGGTTAGCAATACAAACAGAGTCAGTTCTTGCCGAAATGCGCTCTCTTCCTTAAATGCGAACACCAGCCCGCGCCACGAGTTTTTCGCAGCATGCCATGCACGCACCAATCCGCGATTGCCTTTGTGCGGATTTTGGTCAATGTGGTACGTATCTTTCAATTAAAAACCCGGGTTTCTTAAGCCAAGGCAGTTCGGTGTACCGCAGGGCTAGGGACGGGCTTTAAATGCCGTGCAAACTGCTCGGTCGAGGCGCGCCAGGAAAAGCGCTCCGCATGGGCTCTAGCCACTTCTCGGGGGATCTTGAGGGCATCAAGGCAAGCGGTGCGTAAATCCGCGTTCATAGCACCTGCTGGCGAGTCGCCAAGAACATCGATTGGGCCTGTAACGGGATAGGCTGCCACTGGGGTTCCGCAGGCCATTGCCTCTAGCAAGACTAAGCCAAAGGTATCCGTCTTACTCGGAAAGACAAAGACATCGGCTGCCGCATAGACTTTGGCTAATTCGTGCTGCTGTAAAACCCCTAAATAATTGACGTTCGGATACTGCTGTTTGATTTTTTCCATAGCAGGACCATCGCCCACCACCCACTTTGATCCTGGCAAATCAATTTCTAGAAACGCATTGATGTTCTTTTCAATTGCAACACGACCCACGTACAAGAAAATGGGATGTGCTGAATTGAGGGCCTTCGATTCCTGCATTTTAAATACGTCGGTATCGACGCCGCGCGACCATAAAACAACATTGGTAAAGCCAAATTTTTCTAAATCGTCTTTCACCACAATGGTCGGGGCCATGACGGCCATCGATGGTCCATGGAACCAGCGTAAGAAAGCGTATGTCCAGGAAAGCGGGATGCCCGTTCTGGCTTGTACGTATTCTGGAAAGCGGGTGTGGTAGGCAGTAGAGAAGGGTAGGCGATTGCGCACAGCGTACGCCCTAGCAGATAAGCCCAGGGGGCCTTCAGTGGCGATGTGAATCGCATCGGGCTCAAACTCCTTGATTTTGCGCGCTACGCCTTTCCCCGGAAATAGTGATAGTGAAATATCGGGATAGGTAGGGCAGGGAATGGTTTTGAACTGGAGGGGTGTGATCATCTCGATCTCATGACCCATTAAGCGCAGTTCATGGCAGGTTTGTTTGAGTGTTCGGACAACCCCATTGACCTGTGGTTCCCAGGCATCCGTTACGATCATTATTTTCATGCTAAGGCCTCTTCACGTGATTTACTAACAGCAACTTCCATATGGAGTTGTTCTATGTTGGCAATGCTTGGGGCAGGATCACCCAGAATGGTTTTCCAAAAAACCAATTTGAGTTCGCCTTCGGTCGTTTCGACGAGGGCGCTAAGGCTTTCGACCCAATCGCCATCGTTGCAATAAATCAGCCCGTCGATTTCCCGAATTTCTGCTTTGTGAATATGCCCACAAACGACGCCATCGCAATTGCGCATGCGGGCTTCGCGCGCCATGATGTGCTCAAAATCGGCAATGTAGCTCACGGCATTCTTGACTTGGTGCTTTAGGTATTGCGATAAAGACCAATACTGCAGGCCCATTTTGATGCGCACTAAATTAAAGTAGCGGTTGATGTAGAGAATCAGGGAATAAAGGTTGTCGCCCACATAAGCCAGCCATTTGGCGTATTGCATTACGCCATCAAATAGGTCGCCATGGGTAACCCAGAGCTTTTTACCGTCCTTGGTGGTGTGAATAATCTCTTCTACCACCTGAATATCGCCAAAGGACATACCGATGTATTGGCGTGCACTTTCATCGTGGTTGCCTGGAATGAAATACACATTAGCGCCTTTGCGGGCCTTGCGCAGTAATTTTTGGACCACGTCATTGTGTGTTTGTGGCCAGTAGATGGATTTCTTGAGGCGCCAGCCGTCGATAATGTCACCAACCAAGTAAAAGGTATCGGCTTCGTTGTGCTTCAAAAAATCGAGGAGATAGTTAGCCTGGCAACCGGATGTACCCAGGTGCACGTCTGAAATCCAGATGGCTCGGTAGTGCGTCATTGAATGGTATTAAGCCATTGCTATGTGTAGGCTTCATGACAATTTCATGTCATTTTTATGACTTACTAGATTAGTATTCTGAATGCACACTAAACTTCATGGCACATTGTATTTTCTTGATATGACCTTTAGCCGTTTTCTCACCGTACTGCAGATCATCACCCATGTTTTCAAGGGCTGCTTCATTTTGCTACTTGTGTTTCCCTGGCTTAAGGCAGAGCAGCGGCATCAATCGATTCGCAAATGGTGCAAGCAGTTGCTCGGTATCTTTAAGATGCACCTCAGTGTTGTTGGAGCAGAGCAGATTGAAGATGCACATTACCTAATGGCTGCCAATCATATTTCCTGGATTGATATTCATGTGATCAATGCATTTAAGCCCCATTATTTTGTCGCCAAGGCAGAGGTGGCGAGCTGGCCCATATTTGGGTGGATGGCAAAGCAATTGGGTACCTTATTTATTGAGCGCAGCAAGGCCAGCAGCATTCGGAAAATGGTTCCTGAGCTCGCTGCACAACTAGGTCAAAAAGCCATTTGCATCTTTCCGGAAGGCACGTCTACTGACGGGAGACAAGTAGCGCCGTTTAAGCCAAATTTATTTGAAGCAGCTATTGTTGCCAATGCGCCGGTATACACCCTTGCAATTCAGTACTTTGAGTTACAAACAGGAAAAAAAACCACGGCCCCAGCCTTTATTGGTGAGATGGGCTTACTGGATTCGATCTGGAAGCTCATTTGTAGCCCACCCATTTGCGCTGAGATTCGCATTTCTGCAAAACTACCCCTCCTTGATGACAGAAAGGCCCTGGCCGAACTGAGCCAGAGCCTCGTTGCAGCGCAACTGCGCGAGTAGCGTTAGAAGGCGGCGCGTACCCCCACCATCATGCTGCGACCGGGTTGTGGTGCATACAAACGCACTGCCATCGGGGTAGTTGCAAAACGGATTTGCTCATTAAGCAAGTTACGTAAATTAAGGTAGGCTGTCCAACTAACGCGATTGACCTTTTCCGTATACGACAAACCGGCATTGAGCAGGTTATAGCTTGGCGTTGGACCCACTTCCCAAGAAGCCAAACGATTCTGCTCAAAGCTATAGGTATAGCTTGCATTGGCTAGCCACTTATCTTTTTGCTGAGCAAGCTGTAAGCCAACCCGAGGCGCTGGCTGCAAGGGTAAATTACCGCCCGCATCAAAAGTTCCTTGGGATGCATCCGCAAACAAACGGGCGCCACTGCCGACATTGCCCCAGTTATAGGTTAACTCGGCCTCAGCACCCTTGATGGTAGCGGCAGCTTGTTGGGACTGCACTACTGAGAATTCTTCTGCCGCCTCAGCAGTTTGTCCGGTGTAAAAGCCATAAATGTAGTTATTAAACTTATTGAGGTAGACATTCACCTTGCCGCGTGCCTTGCCCATGGTCTTCTGAAGATTCAGCTCTAAATTATGGGAGGTTTCTTTGCTTAGATTGGAGTTACCCACGGCAAAAGTGGCGGTCGCTTCATGGATGCCGTAGGAATACAACTCGGCAGCACTGGGCGCTCGCTGCGATACGGTGTACGACAGGCCCGTGCCGTAGCCCTTGGCAAAGTTCCAAAGACCACCGGCTGAATAAGATAGAAGATTAAAGTTGCGATTTTCTAAATTGGGTGTTGCCGGATTAGGTCCGGGCTCTGCAACTGGATTTTGAAATTCACTGACTTGATTGGGGTTTTGCGATACCGCATCGTAGCGTAGACCTAAATTACCCTGGAGTGCCCCCCAACGGCCTTCCTCAATCCAAAAGAGGGCATTGGAGTTGGTTTTTGTAGAAGGAAGGATGGCGTAGTTACCGGTTTCAATTTCAGTCGCTTCAACTGAAGACCTTGTTACCTGAGCCCCAAAGTTTCCTTTCCACCCCATAAATGATTTATGCGCCAGGTCTAGGCGAAACTCATTAGAGATGTTTTTCCATAGTGCAGCGGGCGTGTATGCGCCATCCACGATACCAAATTCCGTATGGTTGTAATTACTATTGGCGGCGCTGAATTTTAAGGAAGAAAAGCCTTCAAATGGATCCCGGGTCTGGTGTTGAAAATCGTAGCGATTTTGTGACTGCGCAATCATCCCACCTTCCACAGTCGGAATGCCGTAGTTATTATTCATGCGCTCAACCGAGATGCCTGTATAGCTAGACTTACCAATGTATGAGACTCCAGCACCCAAGTTATTTTGGTTGTTGAAGGAATTGGGTAATTTGCCGGTGTAGTTTTGAGCCTCTTCAAATGGATGTCCAGGAATATTCCAAACCTGATTCGGCCCGCCTTGAATAGAGTTTCCTGGGATTCGGTAATTCTGATTATTGTTAATTGCAGTATCAACATGGACCGCAACCGATCCTACTGATCCCTCAATTACACCCGATGCGGCTCGGCCATTACTCACAGTGTCGTAACTGGTATTTACTGCCCCTGTTGCCTGCTCTGGTAAGTTAGTCAAAATTCGATCGTTTACGATATTCACCAAACCACCGCTAGAACCTGAACCATACTTTAAGGCAGCAGCCCCGCGCAAGATTTCAATTTGGCGCGCATTGGTAACTGGGCTTGCCACGGCATGGTCTGCTGAGATGGCAGAGACATCACCAACCGATAGGCCATTTTGCAAAATTTGCACTCGAGGACCATCAAGGCCGCGCATGACTGGCCGCGATGCGCCAAGACCATAGCCGGTTTGGGATACGCCTAGCTCATTGCCAATGGTTGCTCCTAAGGTGGTGCCCAGTTTGTCGAGCAGTTCATTGCCCTGCAAAATTTTGGTGGGCGTCAGAATACTGAGGTTACTTTCTTGGGAGCCAGTTGCTTCAATCTGCAGATTCGGGTTTGCGCTGCTTTGCGCATACGCAATTACCGAGAAAGAAACAGTGAATGTGGTGGTAAGGCCCACTGATTTCAATAAGCCAAATGCATTTCGCTTCGCTAAAAGCGATCGAGAGTGGATGTTCATGAAAAGCTCCAATTGCGCCACGGCATCGCAGTGGCGAAATAATCAATGGCACGGTAAATGTGCCGCTTAAGGATTTACAACTGGAGTGATTGCGGCGGAGCGCGCGATTGGTAGTGGCTTAATACAGCCTGAGTATTGAATACAGCACTATATACAATCGGCTCGCTGGCCAGTGCTTGCACTGCAGATAGAGCAATGCCGGTACTGCCAACAAAACCAGCTAAGGTGAGGGCATCAAACAGTAAGCAATTGGCGCTAATGTGATCACCATGCGATGACGACACTGCCGTGCCATGATGGTCAGTATCGCAGTCGTTATGGCTGGCTAATTCAGATGAATGGCTAAGCCCGGAGAGCTGCGTTTGCCCAGCATGGGGGTGAGCAATGCTGTGCGCATAACCGAGCCAATGGGTGCCAAGCAGGCTAAAAACAAGGAAGGCAATCGCTGCGTAAGCCCGGGCAGGCCGCTGGATTGATCTCATTAAATATGCCTTCATAGGCTCAAATGGTACAGGAAATGGCTAAAGCACCCAATACTGTGTAAAATAGCGATTCCGTCGGAGTGTAGCGCAGCCTGGTAGCGCACCTGCTTTGGGAGCAGGGGGTCCAAGGTTCGAATCCTTGTACTCCGACCACTTTTCCTCCCCATACGACCTTGCATCTTAGGTCAATTCAAATTTGCTTACTGCGCCGCTTTTTTGGCCCGCAAGAACAGCAATGCCACTACACCTACTAGCATTACATAGAGCGAAATCGTCACCGCACCTTTGCTGTGCGCATACGCAAAGCTAGAGTAGGCTAGATACGCGCAGGATGCACAAAAGACAATGGGCGTCAGCGGGTAGAGTGGAACGCTAAACTCCCGCTTGGTATGGGGGTGCTTGAAGCGCAGAATAAATACCGAGATGCCAACGAGGAAGAGGAAGCTCCAAAAAACCGGGGCCGTAAATTCCACCATGGCCTCAAAACCATCGGACTGCAGCGCGCCAAAACACACCAGCGCAACGCAAATGCTCCCTTGAACGATGTAGGCCAAACTAGGGGAGCCGCGCTTGGCTTCCCAGCGCCCCATAAAGCGCAGGCCATACCAATCTTCGCCCATCGCAAAGTTGGTACGAGCACCAACAATCATGGTGGCATTAATGCTGGTGAGCGCGGCAACCGCCACAAAAAGACCGAGGAGTTTTTCACCAATCGGACCAAAGGCAAGACCCAGTAAATCCGCAGGCGCTGCTTTACTGCTGGCGAGCTGTTGCATGCCTAGACCGCTGATCAAAGCCCAGTTAACTAAAAGGTAAATAACGGTGATGAGTAATAAGCTAAACACAATGACGTACACCACGGTCTTGCTGCCACCCTTTACCTCAGCCGAAATGTAAGCGGATTCATTCCAGCCACCAAAGGTGAGCAGCACAAACACCATCGCCAGACCCAGTAATCCCAGGGGTGGGGTGCTTGAGAAAAAGGCCGCATGTTCTACAGGAGGCAGGGGTGCGCCCATCAGCCCAAATCCAGCCACGATAATGGCAAGCAGGCCTGCCACTTCCAAAACCGTGAGTATGGTTTGCACGTTTGCTGATGCATGAATGCCAATCAGGTTAACCAAAGTCAAGCCAATCACAATCAGCAACGCCCAAATAACAGCCGAGTACTCGCCCAGGGGCAAGACCTTTGTCATGTAGTCGCCAAACACAAAAGCGAGTAAGGCAATCGATCCGGTGTTGATAACAGTAGCCTTGGCCCAGCCATAAAGAAACGAGGCGTTTTTGCCATAGGCTTTATATAAGAAGTGGTAATCCCCGCCCGCATGGGGGTAGGTAGTTGCCAGCTCCGCATAGCAAAGGGCGCCTGCCATCGAAATCACTGAGCCAATAATCCAAACGCTCATCATCCAGCCGATATCGCCCGTAATGCCTGCGACCATCGATGGAGTCTTGAAGATCCCTGCACCAATCACAATGCCCACAATGATGGCGATGGCGCCGGTGCGCGAGAGCAGGCGCTCCGGCACCGTATTGGCGGGGTTATTCATGCGCTAGATAGGCGGGTTAAAAAATACTGGGCAATGCTTAACGGCGCACGCCAGTAAATTCGTTTTGAACGTAGCCGCCTTTGTCGTCGCCTTTTAAGGTGTTGCCGCTCACTGTGACTTGCGCTGTACGGAAATTGCCATTAC
The DNA here is from genome assembly GCA_947457875.1 of Burkholderiaceae bacterium. Taxonomy (GTDB): domain Bacteria; phylum Pseudomonadota; class Gammaproteobacteria; order Burkholderiales; family Burkholderiaceae; genus Polynucleobacter. The sequence goes on along the minus strand of CANGWV010000009.1, from coordinate 1,095 downwards.
GGTCTTTGTAGCTAAATTCCATTCTGGTGCCAGTGAGTTTGGCATTGAGCAAAGGCTGACTTCTACGATCAATCATTACGCTGCCACCAATGCGCTGGTAGTGCTGTGAAAGACTTAAGGTGGCTGGGCCTTGGGCATCAAAGTTCGTCAAAGTCCATTCACCAGCAACATTGGCAGGTACAACCCAGAAATAGCCTTTGGCTGGACTATCAATTTCGGCATCGGCTTCCCAGTCACCCATGGTGAAAGCATGCGATACAACGCGGGTGCCAGGCTTCATCTTGAGAATAGTAGGGCGCAGCTTCAGGTTGAGTTCAGGCAGAAGGTACATGGTGACAACCGTTGCCTTGGAGAAATCCTCTTTAAAGATATCGCCCTGAATGATTTTGACTTGCTTTGAGACGCCTGCTCGCTGCGCGTTGCGCTGACCGAGTGCCGCCATTTCAGGATTAAATTCAATACCGACTGCAGTCGCGCCAAATTGCTTTGCTGCCGCAATTGCAATCTTGCCATCACCAGCACCTAAGTCATAGACCAAATCCGATGGGCCGACCTTAGCAATTTTGAGCATATTTGTAACCAGCTCATCGCTGGTGGGTACCCAGATCACATCTTTACCCTCTTGGCCAACGCTGGGTTTGAATTTATCATCACCCAACTCTGGGAGCGCCTGTGCGTTTGCACTAACGGCAAATAACATGGAAAGGGTAAAAAGGAGTCGTTGTACGTTCTTCATAATGGGCTTAAGGGCTCTTAGAGGGTTAAATGAAATAACCCTCCGATCATAAATTAAATCAATAAAAAGCCCCTAAAATGCCCCAAATACGCAATCCATCTCTATTAGAATAGGGCTCTAGAAGCATTCTGCCCATAGCTCAGCTGGATAGAGCAACGCCCTTCTAAGGCGTAGGTCGCACGTTCGAATCGTGCTGGGCAGGCCAATTTTGGAAGGTACTGCTTATTCTTTGGCCTTAATAGATTTGCTAGCCTTAGTTCGCTTCGTTTTGGTTTTGGGTGTTTGAATTGGTACTGGACCTAATTTTTTAGAGGTTGACACGATTGAAATGCTTTTTTTGGATCCATTCCAACTCGGCT
>CANGWV010000008.1 GCA_947457875.1 Burkholderiaceae bacterium | reverse complement strand
GTGAAATGATTTACTGGAATAGCCTTAGTGATTTTCTGCAAATGGGCGGCCACGGCCCCTTTGTATGGGGGTCATTCGCCGTTACTGCCCTTGTTTTTGCCATTGAAATCATGCAGATCCGCCGGCAGCGTCGCCTGACCGAAGCGAGTATTCGGGATGAGTCGTACGCTACTGAAAAAAATTAGGCAAAATAAGGACTTATGAAACCCCGCACAAAACGCGGTCTAGCAATCCTTGGTGGCCTAACGTGCATTGCATTTGCCACTTATATGGTATTTCAGACCTTCCAAAGCAATTTGGTGTTCTTCTACAGTCCGAGTCAAATTGCGGCCAATGAGGCGCCCAAAGACCGTGCATTTCGGGTTGGCGGCATGGTTGAAGAAAACTCCATCAAGCGCGACGCAGGTGGACTCAAAGTGAGCTTCGTGGTCACGGATTTTGCCCACCGCATTGAAGTGAGCTATGAGGGTTTATTGCCGGATTTGTTTAAAGAAGGCAAAGGGGTTGTGGCGGAGGGTCGCCTCAATTCCACCGGCTCATTTACGGCAAGCCAAGTTCTTGCCAAACACGATGAAAACTACATGCCGCCCGAAGCGGCAGAAGCCTTAGCTAAAGCGAAAAAACCATGATTCCTGAAATTGGCCAAGTTGCTTTAATTCTGGCATTGATGACAGCCCTGGTCCTGGGTATTGCCCCCCTCATTGGCGCGCAAACCAACCGACCCGCCTTAATGAATTTAGCTAGACCCTCAGCCATTGCGCTCTTTTTGTGGGTGACGCTCTCGTATGTCTGCCTCGTCATCTCATTTATTAACAATGATTTCAGCGTACTCAACGTTGCACAAAACTCCAACTCGGCACTCCCCTTGATGTATCGCATTGGCGCTTCGTGGGGCAGCCATGAGGGCTCGATTTTATTGTGGTGTTTCATGATGGCGGGGTGGACGATTGCGGTTGCTATTTTTTCAAAGCATCTACCAGTAAAAATGATTTCGCGCATCCTGGGTGTGCTGGGCTTACTAAACATCGGCGTACTCTTGTTTACCTTGCTCACATCCAATCCACTCGATCGGATGCTGCCGGCAGCATTGGAAGGCAAAGACCTCAATCCTCTTTTGCAAGATCCCGGCATGATTATTCATCCGCCTTTTTTATATATGGGTTACGTTGGCTCTGCGGTTGCCTTTGCGTTTGCCATTGCAGCCCTGCTCTCCGGCCGACTTGATGCTGCTTGGGCAAGATGGTCAAGGCCCTGGGTCACCTCCGCATGGTGCTTCTTAACGATTGGTATTGCACTGGGTAGCGCTTGGGCGTATTACGAATTGGGTTGGGGTGGTTGGTGGTTTTGGGATCCGGTTGAGAACGCATCCTTTATGCCCTGGCTCGTTGGTACCGCATTGATTCACTCGCTAGCCGTTACTGAAAAACGCGGCGGCTTCAAAATGTGGACCGCACTGCTAGCCATTCTTGCCTTTTCACTTTCCTTGCTCGGCACTTTCTTAGTTCGCTCCGGTGTCATCACCTCGGTGCATGCCTTTGCAACCGATCCGAAGCGCGGTATTTTCATTCTGGGTTTCTTGGCCCTGGTGGTTGGCGGCTCGCTATTGCTATTTGCATGGCGCGCGCCCAAAGCCAATATTGGTGGCGATTTTGGTACCGTGTCACGCGAGAGCATGTTGCTGACCAATAATGTTTTGCTTTTAGTGGCAACTGCAGCAGTCCTGCTCGGCACCCTGTATCCGATGCTGCTGGATGCATTGGACCTAGGCAAGATCTCGGTAGGCGTTCCCTACTTTGAAGCGGTATTTGTACCGCTGATGACGCCAGCACTCTTCTTAATTGGTATCGGCCCCATCTCCCGCTGGCGTCAATCCCCCGTAATTGATTTAGCGCAAAAATTAAAGTGGGCTGCTGCTGTGAGCGTAATTAGTGCAATCCTTGCTCCATTGGTATTGCGCAGCTGGACTCCGCTGGTTGGCTTTGGCCTGTTTTTAGCCGTCTGGATTATCGCCACCACCTGCACTCAATTGGTTGAGCGCGCATTTAGCAACCGGGATCGTGGCGTGATTAAAAATCTTGCCGCTCAGCCGGCGAGTTACTACGGCATGTTCCTGGCGCACATCGGCGTTGCAGTTTTTATTATTGGCGTAACCGGCGTACGTGGCTTTGAGTCAGAAAAAGACGTGCGCATGGCCATTGGTAGCAGCATTGAGGCCGGTGGATACAACTTCCAATTTTTAGGGGTTCAAGCCATTGATGGCCCCAATTACAAAGCCATTCGCGGTGTATTTGATGTTAGCCAGGATGGTAAATTAGTAACGCGCATGGCGCCAGAAAAAAGGGTCTATAACGCCAGTCAAATGCCAATGACTGAAGCAGCGATTGATCCAGGCCTAACCCGCGACCTCTATGTTTCTTTGGGCGAGCCAATTAATGCCAATGAGTGGACGGTCCGCATTCATATAAAACCATTTGTGGATTGGATTTGGGGCGGCTGTTTGTTCATGGCCTTGGGTGGGTTTTTGGCCATCACGGATCGACGCTACCGGAAGCGTAAATGAAACGGTATTTAATTCCGCTGGTAGTTTTTGTCGTCTTTTTTGGGTTCTTGGCTGCCGGCCTTCAGCTTAATCCGCGCGAAGTGCCTTCCCCGTTGATTAATAAGAGTGCCCCTGCCTTTACCTTGCCAGTACTCGGCAAAGACAATGTCACCTTTTCTCCTGAAGAGATGCGTGGCAAAGTCTGGGTACTCAATGTATGGGCATCGTGGTGCGCAGCCTGTCGTGACGAACACCCTCATTTAATTCAGTTTGCAAAAACGCAATCAACGCCGTTGCTCGGCTTGGATTACAAAGACAAGCCCGAGGATGCCTTGCGCTGGCTTAAAGAGTTTGGTGACCCTTACGTTCTATCCATCTCGGACTTAAAAGGCCAGGTTGGTATTGACTATGGCGTCTACGGCGTTCCAGAAACCTTTGTGATCGATAAGGCGGGCTTGATTCGACTCAAACACATCGGCCCAGTCACACCCAGCGTGATTGAAGAAAAAATTCTGCCGCTGATTCAAAAACTCAATAGCTAAAGCATGATCCACACCCTTAACCTTCGCCAGCACCAAGTGCGATCTCTTTTGCGATCTGTTTTGACTAGCGCCTGCGTGGTGATGGTTTTATTTGCACCAGCAGCAATCCTCTCTGCACAAGAGGCTCGGCCTGTTGCTGAAGACCCAGTGCTGGAGAAAAAAGTCATTACCCTCTCCAATGAATTGCGCTGCTTGGTTTGCCAAAATCAAACCATTGCCGACTCCAATGCTGAATTAGCAGTGGATCTGCGCAACCAAGTGCGTAAACAGCTCAGCGAAGGCAAGTCTGATCGGGAGATTTTGGATTACATGGTGCAGCGCTATGGTGAATTTGTTTTGTACCGCCCGCCACTCAGTTATAAAACTATTTTGCTGTGGGCCGGTCCATTTGCACTCTTGCTGATTGCCATGTTTATTTTGGTCCAGCAAATTCGGTTACGACACAAACGCCTTGCCTCGGAAGAATTCGATCAAACGGATTTATCCCGAGCCCGTAAACTGCTTGATTCTTCATCGGGAGATCGGTCATGATGACTTTCTTAGCCATTGCCGTCGGCATGATTGCGATTGCGACTGTCCTCTTGGTCTTACCCTTGCGTAAAAAAACGGCCGCTGCCACGGGCGAGCAAGAAGAGAATATTGTTATTTTGCGTGACCAACTCAGTCAACTTGATGTCGACTTTGCCGAAGGCCGTATCGCGGCAGACCAACTGCAAGATGCGCAGCGGGATATTGAAAAACGCTTACTACTGGAAGAGCGGGCGATTGCTGCCGATCAAGCCCCAGTGGGCGCTAAGCCTAAGCGCATTTTATTTCCAGCACTCCTTATTGGTATCGGCGTGCCAGTGTGCACCGTACTGCTCTACCTTTGGATTGGTAACCCAGTAGCGACGGACCCTCTAGCTCAGATCCAGCAGCCAGCACTGACACAGCAAGACATCCAAAACATGGTTGAGCAGTTGGCATCTCGCCTAGAAAAAGAACCAAACAATCCTGAGGGCTGGCAAATGCTGGCGCGCTCTTACGCCGCAATGCAGCGCTTTCCTGAGGCCACCAAAGCCTATAAGAAAGCCTTGGAACTCAATCCAAATAATGCCCAAGTAACGATCGATTACGCTGACTTTTTGGCCTACCAAAACCAAAGCGCCAAGGGCGAGCCGATGCGCCTCATCCTGCGCGCCCTCGAACTTGATCCCAGCAACATTAAAGCCCTCGCACTCGCTGGCACGGCTTACTATGAAGAAGGCCAGTTTGCCAAAGCAGAGCAATACTGGGCACGAGGACTAAAGCTCGTCCCGCCCGATGGTGAGGTAGCCAGAGCCTTTACCGACAATATTGCCGACGCAAGACAGGCAGCAAGCGCAAAGAAAAAGTAAAGCCTACCCGAGAACGATCACGGGTAAGCTGGAGTGCACAATCACCTCATTGGTTTGACTGCCTAGTAGCACTCCTTTAATCCCCGTGCGCTTATGTGAGGCCATCACAATCACATCGGCCTTGGCTTTTTTAGCACCAGCCAATACACCAACAGCGAGGCTAGGGCTATAGGTATGCAGTGTTCGTACCGTCGCCCCTGTACCTAAAATGGCCAGGGCATTTTTGAATAGGTTTTTAGCAAAGGCATCACAGGCTTTTTTGTGGTCCTTCTGCGAAAAACCATACCCCAAACTGCTATCCGAGTAGACCATCGGCGGCATTGGATCGGAGACGTAAACCAAGGTAATGCTTGCGCCATCTTTCTTGGCAAGATCCAATACATTTTTGAGGGATTTTTTGGTCACGTCGGACCCATCAATCGGCACTAATAGATGCTTAAACATGGCTTTTCCTTTTCAGCTCAATTGATATTTCATCCTACTCCTGATTTCAGAAAATGGATACTTATGGATCATAATGAGCGAAATAGTTCGCATTAAGGAAAGGTGAGCAAATTGATCAAGTATCTCGCTGTCTATGCAAGTTTCTTAATTACGTTTCTGGTGATTGATTTTATTTGGCTGCTTGGCATTGCCAAAAACCTCTACCGCACCGAAATGGGCGCACTCATGGCTGCAGAACCACGGCTTTGGGTGGCTTTGGCGTTTTACCTGCTCTATGCTCTTGGCACAACGATCTTTGTCATTAGTCCAGCAATTGCAAAACAGTCCTTCGTCTATGCGCTGGGCTTTGGTGCCCTGTTTGGCTTTTTTTGTTATATGACCTATGACTTAACCAACTTGGCTGTGATCGAGGGGTTTCCGGCAAGGCTGGCTGTGATTGATATTGTGTGGGGCGCCTTTGTGACTGCAGTCAGTGCTTCAGTCGCGTATGCCGTTGGTAGCCGACTTTCCTAAGTGATTTAGGAAATACAAAAGCCACCCTGCAATAAGGCTTGCGGCAATACCCAGGCGCGGTAAAGCCCATATAGCCCTGAACCCATCAATAAAGCAATCGCGAGGTAGCGTACCCAAGCATAGTGACTGAACTGAACTAGGCTGGCAGAAAAACGCGAGATCAACAATAGATTGGGTAAAGTGCCCAAACCAAATGCCAGCATCAAGCCGGCACCCGAGAGCGCGCTACCAGATAAAAAAGCCAAGGGCAGCACGCTATAGACCAGGCCACAGGGAACGAGGCCCCACAGCATGCCGCTAAACCAACGTGCTGGGCCGCTAGCCAGTCTGCCGAGGTACTTTGACCAGACTTCTGCGGCCTTGAGTCCCAGCCAAGTGGAAGATGGTTTGGGTTGTTGCTGGCGCCACAAGCGTAATGCCATTGCAATCAAGATCAGTGCGCTGAGTGCAAATAGGGGTCTTTGTATTGGTAATACATTTTGTTGCCACACAATCACACCAATTTGCCCAGCTGCAGCTCCCAATAGGACGTAGGTCGTCAATCGACCAAGATGCATGACCAGTTGATGGTAAAACAGTCTTGATTTGGAGATTAAGGTCAATTCACTCGCCCTGGGACGCTCAATTGCCGCAGCAATACCACCGCACATCAAGGCGCAATGCCAACCACTAACAAGGGTACTCAAAAAAAGAGTGGCGAATAGGCTAGTTGATACCATGATTTCGCAAGAAAGTGATTAAAAAAGTGTACAACGGAATAGAATAGCCCCTAAGGCAAACGGGCACACTATGAACCAAGCACCGAAAACAAACTCTAGTAATAAATGCTCTACTTGCGTATTGGGTCAATTTTGCATTCCAGTTGGACTTAGTAATCAGGAGCTTGAAAAAGTCGACACCCTTATAAAAGAGAGAATTTCTTTAAAAAAGGGAGATGCCCTCTACCGTCACGGCAACCCAATGTCCTCGGTCTATAGTGTTCGCTTCGGCACACTCAAAACAGAACATACCCTCGCCGATGGACGGGCACAAATTATTGGCTTTCATCTCCCCGGTGAAATTCTAGGTCTTGATGCTATTGGGGATGGCTACCATCAGTCCGATGCGATTGCCCTTGAGGATAGTGAGGCGTGCATTATTCGCTTTACCGAGTTTGAGTCCCTTGCTAGTCAAATACCTACATTACAAAATCAATTCCACCGCATTCTAAGCCGCGAGTTAACCCAAGATCAGCGCCACCTACTCTCGCTTGGAAGCCTTCGTGCAGAAGAGCGCTTAGCGGGCTTCCTGCTGAACTTATCTGAGCGACTAACTGCACGGGGCTATACCAATCACGAGCTTGATCTCCGCATGAGCCGAGAGGAAATTGGCAGTTATCTGGGCATTCAAATTGAGACCGTGAGTCGAATGCTGTCTCGATTTTCAGAAGCGGGATTGATCCAAGTGAAACAGCGCCACGTTAAGTTAATTGATATTGTTGGCCTCTATGAATTAGCTGGCTTACCCAATCCTGCAAATCTAGGTGCCAATCGAATATGCCCTTAAATCAGGTCTACTTCGTCTAATCCGGTCTTGGCGCTGTCTCCTGGCTTTTGCAATACATAAACGGTGAGTGCACTCGATAGTGCACAAAATGCCCAGATAATAAAAAACCCCAAGGTATAAATACCCTCATTTGAAATCCCAAGGGGCTCGCCAAAAAGTAGAATTTCTTCAGGATGAATAGCGGTAAACAGTAAGCCTTCAGCAATGCCTGCTACTAAAAAAGAAGGCCACAAGATCCAAATCAGCAAACGTGACCTCATTTAGAGACCGCCTCTATCTTCAATCCTTTTTTATTCACACCATCCCGAATCGGCTGATCAGCGTGGTGCGTAAATGCGAGCCATATTGTGATCGCACAGCCAATTGCCGCAAGCGCAGGGCCACTGATTAAAAGCCAAGGCCATAATTGCTTCCACCATGGCTTTACTGGGAACTCAGTTGACATGATTTTTTCCTTTCATAGCTAAATTAACGTGGCACGATGAAGGTTGATTTCTCATCGCGCAGCCGCGTAACGGCATCATTGCCCTTATGCAACTCAACGCCTTCCACCTCAAAATGAATGGGGTAATTTCCTGGATTAGCCTCACCCAGTGGCCAGCTCACTCGAATCGGTATCAGTTGATTGCTGGATGGCTCAACCAATACATCCGTCAACGGCTTTCCCTGTGAAGTCAGTATTGTTAAGTTAGATAAGCCCGTCACCTTAAAATTGACTCGCATTGCGTTCTCGGAAGCATTCATCACCTGAATGCGGTACACATTCTCAATCCGATCACCATCCACTTCACGTGCTAAAGCACCGCGATCCCGCATCACATCGGCCCGCAATGGATTGCGCGTTGCCAATGAGACGATAAATGCAGTACTTAAAACTACAATGACCGCAGTATAAAAAATGATCCTTGGGCGAAAAATACGACGGATCGTGCTCTCTTGGGAGGAACGCTCCAGCATGGCTCGCTCACTGGTATAGCGAATCAACCCCTTTGGATAGTCCATCTTATCCATGACTTGATCGCAGGCATCAATGCAAGCACCACAACCAATGCACATGTATTGCAAGCCATCGCGGATATCAATACCAGTGGGGCAAACTTGAACGCAAATACTGCAATCAACGCAATCTCCTAGGCCGCTTGCAATATGATTTTCCGATTTACTGCGGCTTCCACGGGGGTCGCCTCGGACCGTGTCGTAGGTCACCAGAAAGGTATCCTTATCGACCATCACACTTTGAAAGCGGGCGTAGGGGCACATGTATTTACAGACTTGCTCGCGCATAAAGCCTGCATTTCCCCAGGTGGCAAAGCCATAGAAGAATAGCCAAAACGCTTGCCATGGCCCCAATGTAGCAGCAAGCACTTCTCCAGCCAAAACGTGAATCGGTGTGAAATACCCCACAAAAGTAAAGCCAGTCCAGAATGCGATGATCAGCCATAGACCATGCTTGATGATTTTGAGTCGCCATTTTCTAAAATTCCAGGGCCACTCTTGCCCATCTAAACGGATGCGAGCAAATCGATCGCCTTCCACTTTGCGCTCAATCCACATAAATACTTCGGTATAGACCGTTTGTGGGCAGGCATAGCCACAAAAGAGCCGGCCCGCAACAGCAGTAAATAAAAATAAACTCAGTGCAGAAAGAATTAACAAGAGCGTGAGGTAAATCACATCTTGAGGCCACAACACCAAGCCAAAGATGTAAAACTTACGTTGCACCAAATCAAACAGTATGGCTTGACGATCATTCCAGCTAATCCATGGCAAGCCGTAAAAGAGAATTTGAGTCAGAAATACAAATGCAATACGCCAGCGAGCAAAAATGCCGGATACCGATCGAAGATAAATTTTTCTACGCACTTCGTACAGCGATTCCTCCACCGACTGAATCGGAATCACCTTTGGACTCGGCGAGCTCTCGAACACTATTTTTTTACCGGATCGACTCGAATATTAGTCAAGCTCCACACATAGGCGGAGATTAACTGCACTTTTTCAGGTGTCAAAATCGCATCATGGGAAGGCATATGGCCATTGCGCCCCTTTGTAAGGGTCTCGGTTACAGCAGCTTCAGTCCCGCCATACAGCCATGTTTTGTCGGTTAAATTAGGCGCGCCCATTGCCGTATTGCCCTTGCCATCAACCGCATGGCAGGCAACGCAATTGGTGGCAAATAATGCGCTACCCCGCTGAGCCTTGGCTTGATCTACTGAAAGCCCGGATAAACTGCGAACATAATTTGTTAGGTCGGCTATTTCATCTTTAGTTAGATGGGCGTACGCTGGCATGACCCCATTGCGACCCTGCAGAATAGCAGTCTTGATCATCTCGGGACTACCCCCGTATAGCCAATCGTTATCGGTTAAATTGGGAAAGCCTTTTGATCCACCGGCATCAGATCCGTGGCACTGAGCACAGTAATTTAAATAAAGGCGCTGGCCCATTTCACGGGCCCTGGGATCAGCCGCCACTTGCTGCACGTCAAGCTCCATATACTTTGCATAAATGGGTTTCAGTTCTTCATTGGCCTTTACAACCGAGGTGGTGTAAGCAGTATCACTGGTATAGCCCAGTAAGCCCGGATACGATCCAAGCCCGGGATACAGAACCAGATAAACCAGGCCGAAGACACACGATAAAAGGAACATCCAGGCCCACCAGCGTGGCAATGGATTATTGAGTTCGCGTAAATCGCCGTCCCAGACATGCCCTGTATCAGCAACGCTACCATCTGGGTTTTGCTCTACCGTCACCTTGCGCTGAGAAGAAAGCAACCACACACACCAGGCAATACCAATTAGGGTGATTGCGGCAATGAATATGCTCCAGTAGGAGTCGATAAAATCGCTCATTTTTTCTCCTCAGAGAATTCATCGGGGAGATCAAACGGCAACTCTGCTGATTCTTTATTGGCTGGCTGTCGCTTTTTAGACCACGACCACCAAATAATCAGTAGAAAAGCAGTTAAACCCAATACCGTTGAAATAGCAGAGAGATAAGGTGCAATGACTTCGATCATATCGGTCCTTTACTTGGCTGCATCGGCAGTGGAAGTACTCACTACTGCCGTATTGGTTGACCGGCGATGAATACCTAAACCTTGCATATAGGCAATCAATGCATCTTCTTCTGTCTTACCCTCGAGTTCTTTGGGTGCGTTTTCAATTGCTTCATCGGTGTAGGGAACACCCAATCGACGCAAAGCCTTCATATGCGCTTGTATGCTGCCTGCATTAGCCGCGGCATGTTGCAAATAGGGGTAGGCCGGCATATTGGATTCCGGAACCACATCGCGTGGATTACGAAAGTGAATGCGGTGCCACTCATCCGAATAGCGCCCACCTACACGGGCTAAATCTGGGCCGGTGCGCTTACTGCCCCACAAAAATGGGTGATCGTAAACCGATTCGCCGGCCAATGAATATGGGCCATAGCGCTCTGTTTCTGAACGCAGCGTACGAATTTGTTGAGAGTGGCAGCCAACGCAGCCCTCACGCTGGTAGATATCGCGGCCCGCCAGGCTAAGTGCTGGAAAGGGAACTATGCCGGGCGATGGTTGTGTCGTCGAGTGCTGAAAAAAGAGCGGCACAATTTGTACTAAACCGGCAATCGACACCACCATAATCGTGGCAATAATCAACCAACCAATATTGCGCTCAAAGGTTTCATGGGAAAAGAATTTGTATGGCTTTGACATGGCTTTTCCTCTCCTTAATGGGCCATCACTAACGGCGCTGGAATAGGCGCGTCAATGAATTTCTTATCTTGCAGTGTCTTATAGACGTTGTATGCCATTAGGAACATGCCGCCCAAATAGCATAGGCCGCCAATCAAGCGAATGACGTAGAAGGGATAGCTTGCCTTGACTGATTCCACAAAGCTATAAGTCAAAGTACCGTCTGACTCAAATGCACGCCACATTAAACCCTGCATTACACCGGCAATCCACATTGCTGCAATGTAAATAACCACGCCCAAGGTTGCAATCCAGAAATGCAGCTCAATTAGGCGCGTGCTGTACATATCCTTTTGACCAACAAGGCGCGGTATGAGGTAGTAGAGCGAGCCAATCGTAATCATCGCCACCCAACCGAGCGCCCCAGAATGCACGTGGCCAATGGTCCAGTCGGTGTAATGGGAAAGGCTATTGACGGTCTTAATCGACATCATCGAGCCCTCAAAGGTCGACATGCCATAGAAGGACAGCGTCACAACCAAAAACTTTAAGATGGGATCGCTGCGCAATTTATGCCATGCGCCCGATAAAGTCATGATGCCGTTAATCATGCCACCCCACGATGGCGCTAGCAGGATGATTGAAAAAACCATACCTAAGGACTGAGTCCAGTCTGGCAAAGCCGTGTGCTGCAAATGGTGCGGCCCAGCCCACATATAGGTAAAGTTCAGAGCCCAAAAGTGCACGATCGACAAGCGATAGGAATAGATTGGGCGCTCTGCTTGCTTTGGTATGAAGTAATACATCATGCCCAAAAAGCTCGTGGTTAAGAAAAAGCCAACCGCATTGTGGCCATACCACCACTGAATCATCGCGTCTTGCGTACCCGAGTAAGCCGAGTAAGACTTAAAGAGGCTGGCTGGCATTTCAATGTTGTTAACAATATGCAAGAGCGCAATCGTCAAAATATAAGCGCCAAAAAACCAGTTGGATACGTAAATGTGCTTGGTTTTGCGCTGCATGATGGTGCCAAAGAAGACCACTGCATAGGCTACCCACACCACCGTGATTAAAATATCAATCGGCCACTCAAGTTCAGCGTACTCTTTTGAGGTACTAATGCCTAAGGGCAAGGTAATGGCAGCGGCAACAATAACGGCTTGCCATCCCCAGAATGTAAAAGCCGCTAACTTATCTGAAAACAAACGCACCTGGCAGGTACGCTGCACGATGTAGTAAGAGGTTGCAAACAGCGCACTACCACCAAATGCAAAGATAACCGCATTGGTATGCAGGGGGCGCAGACGCCCGTAACTCAGCCACGCGATGTTGAAGGTAATTTCAGGCCAAACCAATTGCGCCGCCAGTACCACCCCCACGAGCATGCCAACGATGCCCCAGACGATGGTTGCAATGGCAAACTGGCTTACGACCTTGTAATTAAAGTGATCTTGGTAATTACCCACGGCACTGCCCATGGTCTCTCCCTTATGCAAATCGTGGCGGTAAGTCGCCTTAAATAACGTGCTGTAACGCTGTTAATTATCGATTTGAGGGTCTTCGGCTAATTTGATCTATATCAAACGAGCCTAGGCCATTTGCAGAGGTAACTTACATTTTTTCTTTGCTAGTGGGCAGTGGGCGGGATTTTGATCTGGACTTCAGATCCGGTACGGGATCGAGTTTTTCTGCTTTGGGCACATCGTTGTCCATCAGAATGGCTTCGCCTGGTCCATTTAAGTCATCAAATTGCCCCGTTTTTACAGCCCAATAAAAGAGATAGGCCAAAAAGGCGATCAGCAATAATGACAGTGGTATTAACAGAAATAAGCTTTCCATTACCGCAGTCTAGCGCACTCACCTGCTTTACGGAAAATGCGCCAGCAAGCTAGACTTTGCGCAGGCGCCACGCATTCAGTGTTACGGCCAGCGAGGATAGCGCCATACCAATACCCGCAACCCAAGGGTTTATCCAACCCATCATCGCCACTGGAATCGCTACGATGTTGTAAATGAAGGCCCATAGCAAGCTTTGCTGAATCACGGCTTTGGTGCGATCGGCCATAACCAGTGCTTTTGCTAGCGGCGCCAAAGACGAGGCAGTCAAGATAGCGTCGGCACCAGCAGATGCCAGCGGTGCCCCCGAACCCACCGCCACGGAGACATTGGCTTTCGCTAATAACGGCGCATCATTAATGCCGTCACCGATTGCTAAGCAAGTTCGACCTTCAGCCTGAAGGGCTGCAATCAACGCATACTTTCCTTCAGGCGAGACACTGCTATGGAACTGGGTAATTCCAAAATGGCTTGCCCACCAACTTACCGTTGCGGCCTCATCGCCAGACACCATATGAACGGTAATGCCACGGCGCTTCGCCATAGTTAGTAATTCATGAACACCAGCTCTAGGTGTGTCTAAAAATACAAAGCGGGCAATCAAGCCCTGCTCATCCGCCAAGAAAACCGTGCCGTATTCGCCTGAATGTGAGTGCATTGCCGAGTTGATGTGACCAAGTGATCGCATCCAAGCTTGACTGCCCAGCACAAAACCCCCTGCACGAACACCACAACCCAATTGATTGCTCACGAGCGTACCGAGTGATGTTGGGGTGAGTCCCTCTCGGTGGGCTGCGCGCAAAACTGCCATTGCCAAGGGGTGGGACTGGGCCTCTTCTAGCCCCGCCGCCATGGCAAGTGCCATTTGCCGATCCAAACCCGAACGAAACAATTCAACTTCTTTTAGCTCAGGCTCTCCCATCGTCAGCGTCCCGGTCTTATCCAAAACAATATCAGTGACCTTGGCTAGGCTTTCCATCACATGACCACGCACGATCAACAGGCCGAGTTTAGTGACAGCCCCCTGGGATGCTGCCATAGCCGTTGGTACTGCAAGGGACAGCGCACATGGGCAGCTTGCTACTAATACAGCGACCAGAACAGTCCACGCTTTGCTAGGATCAATCATGAGCCAAACAGCCGTGGATAAAACGGCACTGGCAATTAAAAAGAGAACAAAATGACCTGCCCATTTTTCAGCCAAGCCAACTACTGCAGGCTTGGCATGTAAGGCGTTATCCAGTAAAGAGGCAATGCCAGCAATGCGAGTGGATTGCCCTACAGCAGTAATTTGCATTACAAATGCATTATGAATATTGTGTGTCCCCGCAAACAAGGCATCGCCAACCTGCTTTCGAATCGGCCTTGATTCACCTGTCAGTAGCGATTCATCGAGGTTACTTTCACCTTCAATCAGAGTGCCATCAGCGGAAATAACGGCACCTGTTGGTACGCGCAAATAGTCACCAATTTGGCATTTAACAACAGGTACTAATTTCAGGTCGACCGACTCGGGGTAATCGATAAAGCGCTCACAGGTCGCAGGCAACTGCTTCGCAAGCGCCTCTGCCCCGCCCTGTGCATCCTGGCGTGCTAGCAATTCGATGTAGCGCGCGCCCAGAATAAATGCAACAAACATCGTGATCGAATCAAAATAACTATCGCCAGAACCATTAACTAAATTAATAGTGCCCGCAATGAATGCCAGTGCCAGTGCTAACGCAATGGGGACATCCATACCCAGTATCCTGCTGGATCCAAAGAGCCGAACACTATGCCATGCAGATTGAAAGATGGGTCCTGCCGAATAGACCAGAACCGGAATGGTTAATGCCCAACTTGCCCAGTTTAGTAGTAGTTCAGATTCCGGACTGATGTCACTATCGCTTAGATAAGTAGGCCATGCATACATCATGACCTGCATCATGCCCAATAGGGCTACACCCAAACGGGCGAGTAATTGCCGACGCTCTTTCTTAGCCCTATCCATTGCCAGCGAAGGCTCAAATGGCCAGGCGCCATAACCAATACGCTCTATCGCGTGCAACAAACCAGCCAAGCTGGTTTGCCGCGGATCATACTGAATGCGGGCCTTTTGCGTTGCGTAATTGATTTGGACATCGTGGATACCCGGAATCCGTTTCAAAAAATGCTCGCATAACCATACACACGCTGCGCAGCGTATCTTTTCTAGCTTTAACGTAGTTTCAAGCAGATTGTCACTAATGGATTTAGTAAAACGCGCGAGTAATAGCGGATCATCGTAAGGCAGAAGTCTCTCTGGTATTGACTCGCTAATGCCATCTGCATCTGGCCTATCGCCCGGAACTCGCCGAGCGTAAAAGATATCTAAGCCTTCACCATGTATGGTTTGAGCAATGGCCATACAGCCTGTGCAGCAGAAGGAGCGGTAGGTGCCGCCAAGCTCTAACTTCAGATGTGTATTTACAGCAATATCACTGCCGCAGTGATAGCACGCCTGAGCCATATTCACCTTAGCTTGGGGGTGAGCCAGATTTTCGCTTGGACCATCCATTGCGGCGCTCAACGAGCACAAAGAGTACTCCCCAAATCACAATTGAAAAGTAAGCCCATACCCAGGCCGACTGCGATTCCTGCGATCCAGATAGATCCAACACAAAACCAAAGATGGCGGGGCCCAATAAGCCACCACCAAAACCCATGAGGGAGTGCAGACCCATTGCAGCACCTTTGATCTGCGGCTGTGCGCTGGTCACAAGCCCTGCAGTCAAGGTGGCAGAGTCCGCCATAATGAAAATCGAGTGCCCGATAGCCAGTAGGGCGATCACCCACCAGCCCTGACCGGTGGCTGCAGCCAGTGCAATACCGAAGATCGCGCTGATGAGCATGACAAAACAAATCCAATTCTGTCTACCTATTTTGATCGCCATCTCATTGCCTAGAATGGATGCAGGTACGCCAAAGAAATTAATTACCCCAGCCAATGTAGTCGCTGCCAAGAAAAAAGCTTCGCCGGTGTAGGCTGTACAGAACGCAAAGAAAGCCACGAGCCAACTGCGTGATGCAAACAACTCAAGGGAATGCGCGGTGTATCCAAAAATATAGCCAGATGCTTCTTTGTTTTGCAGAACCATCTGCCATTTTTTTAATGGAAATACATCACCCAATTGAACCTGAATGGGGCCACGCCACTCAGGCTTATCTAGAGCTGGTATCAGTAACCAAACAATCAGAAATGCAGTAAACGGTCCCAAGGCAATCCACTCGAATACGGCCTCCCATCCCAAGGCCTCTAACATCCAGCCTGAAATGAGATAAGACAAGCCCGCACCAATGCCAAAGAAAGCGGTGTAGAAGGAAATATGTCGTGTTACATCACCATGCTGCACGCGGTCAGATAAAACTTTCAGGCCTGGCATATAGGTTCCCGCCAAGCCGGCCCCATTTAAGGCCATAAAGAAAAAGGCAGAATAAAAGCCGTTAGCAAAAAGGCCCATACCCAAGAGGCCAGTAATACCAGACAATCCACCGATTAAATAAATCTTCCGCGCATCGACTCGATCGGTTAATACGGTTGCTAAAGGTACGACTAATATATAACCAAAGAAGTAAGCGCTAGCGATTAAGCCAGCTTCAAAATTACTCAGACCCCATTGAGCCTGTAATGTAGTCAAGGCTACGGCGTAACAGGCAAATCCCAATAATGCGCAAACCTGCGCAAATAACATCAGAGGGGTACACGGCAGTTTTCCGGCAATCGTAGTCACAGATTGGCTTCGTTTTCGTTTTTATTGTTGGCTAGAAGTGGGCGAATCCTGAAACCCATTGGATCGAAAGGTTAGTACTAAGGTGTCCCGATAGCCGTTTGGCATGGTTGGCTGAATCGGCGTTGTTTCATGAATCATCCGTTCATCATTCATTAACAAGACTGACCATGGCTCGGTTAAGGTAAAACGCAAACCAGCGGACGTATTGACTTCAAATATGCGGGTCTCGCCACCTTTAATGTTGTGACGGTCAATCAAAAATACGGCAACAAAATCAACGCCATCGCGGTGGGCACCTTCCGGAGTCGGCCTACCTATGCCATCGCTGGTATCAATGCGAAATTGATGCGCCTCAATGAACCACGTGGTGACTGGCTTGAGAGAGCTTAAGAGTCCTGCAGTGTTCTGTATCAGAGCCTGCCAGCATACGTCTTTTGCCAAGGCTGGTGTAATTGGCTCAAACCAACGCTCAATACCACCATGCAAGGCGTTATAGTTGACCGACTGCCAATGCGCACGATGGGGGACCATCTTCAATTCCGATCCGCTAACCGTGTAACTGGCGTGACGCCGAAAGCGATAACGCCCACCATCTTTTAAGTAAGGGTCACGTGGAAGATCCTGCCAATGCACACCCAAATCCAGTAAATCGCTGACGCTGACATTAGCCAGCTCCGCAACCGAGGCGGCGGCGGCGATCGCAAATCCACTGCCTTGGATCGCAGGCACAATTTTTGGGATAGATGTTAGCGGCGGGGAGAGATTCACCGACTTATTTTAGGACATCGACGCATTTGCTGTCATGATTCGTGTTTTAGACGCTCTCGCACCATATTAACGTGCCCCTTTAAGTCGTAATGCTCTTTAGACTCAAGGGCAGAGACCTTCATGGCATTAACCCGAGCCTGTATTTCTGCTAAGGCCTGTCTATTTTGCTCGCGAGAAGCAGGGTCTGCAGCACTACCTTCTATTACCTTTAGCTCGGCATATATGCGTGACAAGCGGATGCGCAGACTTAAATCGCGGAGTGCTGGAATATAGGCAATCAAGGGGATCAGAATAGCCAAGATCGGAATGACCACTCGCACAAAGCGTCCGACCCAAACTGCTGTCCAAAACGGCAAATGGCGATGTAAAAAGGATGGGCCATCTTTTAAATAGATTTCAGAATCCATTTGCAATGGGAAATCGAGGCCATTGATTGATGGAAATTCGCCGGGCTTTTGCAAGCGGGAATAGGATTTCAAAACGTCATGGGCATTTTGCAAGAGCAAGCTGACAATGGCGGGGCTAATGGTTTCGCGGCTTACCAAGGTTGCGGTTGCCGCAATCATTTGCCGACTCAGCCGCGGCTGATCACTCTCAATACTCAGCAGCCCCCGCGGCACTTCAACCTTGGTCAAAAAAGGCAAGGCGCGGGTATAGGCGTCTGCCTGTACAAAATTCATCAGCTGGACACCAGGCAAGTTGATAAAGCTATTGAGCAACGGTGCCTCAGACGCAGCCACCACAAAAACAGCATCCAGGTTTCCAGCAGCCAATTCTGCCGCCCCCTCCTGCGGTGTCAGTGCCTGCACTTCTAGGTCGGCCGGTTTGATTCCGCTGGTATCGAGCAGTAATTTTGCAACGGAGTTGGTGCCGCTTCCCGGATTGCCAATCGAGACCCGCTTGCCTTTGAGTTGCGTGAGCAGAGTCAGTCCGTCTCGAGCCCCCTTAAAACTCGACTCACGATAAAAAACCCACACTGGCTCATAGAACATTCCGGCAATCGATACCAAATGAGGGTACTGGGCCACATCCGCAACGCCGCCCTGAATCATTGCCAAGTCCACACCCGATTTGGGATCAGCCAACAGAGCCAGATTGTCCAGCGTACCGCCAGTCTTGAGTACTTGAAGCTCAACCCCTTCTTTTTTCAAAGAGGATTGCATCCGTTCGCCGAAGCGGTAATACAAGCCATCTTGAAACCCAGTAGCAATTGCAATGGATTTGGGCGGGGCTGGAATGAGTGTCCACAGCACGCCAAATACAAATACGATGAGCAGCACCAATAATGCCAATAGGGCATATGGGTTGTAGCGGAGTCCTTGAATGCGGTTCATGATCATAGGTGTTTTTTTGGATTATGCCCTGCCCTAGAGGCTACTGGATATTTTCACGCTAAGATAAGCATTTCCATCCGCATCTTATTTGAAAGCCCTCCATGAATTCATCCCCCCTTCGTGTTGCCTTAGTTACCGGTGCCGGAAGCGGCATTGGCCGAGCTGCCGCTAAAGCCCTGATTGGCGGAGGCTACAAGGTAGTTATGACTGGGCGTCGCCTTGATGCTCTGCAAAATGCGATTCAGATCATCGGTGGCAATGATAGCAATTGCCTTGCGGTTACCTGCGACGTAGGCAAACCAGAGGAAGTAAAAAATCTCTTTAGCGCACTGAAAGCAAAATGGGGACGAATTGATGTGCTCTTCAACAATGCAGGCACTGGCGCTCCGGCCATTCCCATGGAAGAGCTCAGCTACGAACAGTGGATGAATGCCGTCAACAGTAATTTATGCGGTACCTTTTTATGCTCGCAAGAGGCCATCCGCATGATGAAGGCGCAGACGCCCCAAGGTGGTCGCATCATCAACAATGGTTCGATTTCTGCGCACGCACCACGCCCCATGACCGCCCCCTACACCGCAACAAAACATGCGATTACGGGTTTAACCAAATCGATCTCATTGGATGGTCGCCCTTTTAACATTGCCTGCGGTCAAATTGATATAGGCAATGCTGCCACTGAAATGACGGAGAGAATGGCCGCTGGAATTATGCAAGCCGATGGCTCAATTAAGGTCGAACCGCGCATGGATGTAGATCACGTAGGTCAAGCTGTACTGCACATGGCACAGCTTCCACTGGAAAGCAATATTCAATTCATGACGATTATGGCAACCAATATGCCCTATGTTGGTCGGGGCTAGTACGCACGTGGCTTTGACATTGCCTGCGACAACACGATCACTGGAATCAAGCCTGCCAACACGATGGTGAGGGATGGTAAGGCTAGCTCCGATAAACGCTCATCTGCTGCTAATTGATAGGTGGCTACCGCCAAGGTATCGAAATTAAACGGCCGCAGTAGTAGGGTTGCTGGCAATTCTTTCATGACATCCACAAAAACAAACAGGCCAGCGGTCAGCAAACTGCGCTTGAGCAAAGGCAAATGAACTTGCATCATGGTTTGCCATTGCGATGCTCCTAATAAGGCGGCCGTACCATCCATTGCTGGCGTAATCCGCGCTAAACCAGTTTCAACACTTTGTAGACTGGACGATAAAAAGCGAATCAGGTAAGCGTAAATTAATACCCCTACCGTTGCCGACATAATCCATGCCGACCCAATCAGACCAAGCAAAGAGAGGATTCCGACGGCCAATACGGCTCCAGGCAAAGCATAGCCCAGCCCCAGCAAGCGATTAACCCAACGCATCGCGGCACTCTTTGAGGCCCTTGCAAAATAGGCTAAGAATACGGCACATACAACCGAAATGAGCGCGGTCACACTGGCTAGCCAAATGGAGTTACTCAGCCAAGCGGTATAGCGTGCATCAACCGTAATACCCTGCTCCCACTGCAACTGTAGTAGGCCTAATACTGGTAATACAAAAGAACACAATACGGTTAGACCGCATACTGAAAAAGCAAAAAATGCTTTTTTTCCACTCAGTTTTTTTGCAAGGGTTGCACGGGGTACGCTACCCGATACAGCGTAACGAAGCCGCGCCCGATTGTGCTGCTCCACATAAAAAATAAGCAAGACGAAAGCCAATAAACCCAGTGAGAGTTGTACTGCTGCCAAGCGATCACCAAACGATAGCCATGCGCGAAAAATCCCAGTAGCAAAGGTTTGTACGCCGAAGTACGATACTGCACCGTAATCGGCCAAGACTTCCATCAAGGCGAGCGCCATGCCCGCAAAAATAGCAGGGCGTGCCATGGGCAAAACGAGTTTGTAAAAAGCCTGAAATCCGCTGTAGCCGAGGGTTTCGGCCACTTCAGCAAGGCGACCGCTGCGATCTAAAAATGCTGTTCGCGCAATCAGATAGACGTAAGGAAAAAGACAAAACGAAAAAGTCCAAATGGCGCCGCCCAAGGATCTGGGATCTGGAAAAAACCACAATCGCTCTAGCCCCAGCGCATGGCGCAATCCAGTCTGAATGGGGCCAGAAAAATCCAGCACATCGACGAACAAATAGGCCATGACATACGTGGGTACTGCGAGGGGCAATATTAATGACCACTCAAAAATACGCTTACCCGGGAACTGGTAATTGGCTACTAACCACGCATTACCTACCCCCAAAACAAAGACGCCAAGCGCTACGCCCACCAGCAAAATAACCGTGGATATCACATAGTCGCCGAGTACAAATTCCCATAGGTGCGCCAAGGTTCCTTGGGTCTCTATACCAGCAGCGCCCGGAATACTCTCTGGAAACAGAAACGGAACGCCCAAGCCAAGCAATGGCAAGGAGAGCAATAGTGCGATCAGAACAACAATTCGACTCATTTCAGGGGGCGATCGTAAGGGCTAATACAGTGAATCCGGTGAATGCAACCGGTTAATGCGAAAATTATAGGGATGAATTCACCTAAGCCCCTACTTTCGCTTGAAGAAATTGAAATTGCCTATCCCAAACCGGATGGCAAGGGCTGGATGCGCATCGTGCACGACCTCAATCTTCAACTTGAGCCAGGCGGCATTGCTTGCCTATTAGGGCCATCGGGCTGCGGTAAGTCAACCGTTTTAAGGGCTATTTGTGGTTTTGAGCCCCTACAACACGGTCAAATTAAGTTGCACGACAAGGTGGTGAGCTCCCCTACAGTAAACCTAGCCCCCAGTCAGCGCCGGGTGGGGATGGTATTTCAGGATTTCGCCTTGTTTCCCCATTTATCCGTGATTGAGAACGTGATGTTTGGTCTTGGCGCCCTTGCCGCAAACCAGCGTCACGCGGTTGCCATGGATTGGCTTGGCAAGGTTTCGCTCGCCGATAAAAGTCAATCCTATCCCCATGAACTCAGCGGTGGTCAACAGCAACGGGTTGCATTGGCAAGGGCAATGGCTCCAGAGCCCGACTTAATTCTGTTAGATGAGCCATTTTCGAGTTTGGATGTGGACTTGCGGGAGCGCCTTGCTTCTGAAATGCGTGACATCCTAAAAAACAATGGAGTCACTGCACTCCTAGTAACCCACGATCAATTTGAGGCCTTCGCGATTGCCGATCACATCGGCGTGATGAATGACGGCAACATTGTGCAATGGGACACGCCCTATGATTTGTATCATCAACCCGTTAATCGCTACGTCGCTGACTTTATTGGCCGCGGGGTATTTGTAAAAGGTGCGATTCAAGACAATGCCATGGTTGAAATTGAACTCGGCAAACTTAAATTAGATAACGATCACCACGATCCGATTGGTAGAGTAGTGGATGTGCTGTTACGTGCCGATGATATTCAGCACGATGATGCTAGCCCGCTATTGGCAGAAGTGATTCGCAAAACCTTTCGGGGTGCTGATTTTTTATACACCTTAAAGCTTGCTTCAGGCCAAGAGGTATTTGCGTACGTCCCAAGCCACCACGACCACCACATTGGCGAGAAAATTGGCATTCGCTTGGGCGCCGATCACGTCGTTACTTTCTCAGACTAAGCCGAACCAATAAGGGGTTTGTGCATGGGGTTATTAACACTTAAGAACCCTGTAAAGTGGTAACTATGACTTCATTCATAACGCGTTCTATATTGACTGCTAGCCTCGCACTAGGCCTGCTCTTCACGCCATTGATTTCAGCGCATGCGTCTACAGATTTAGCAAAAAAGAATACCTGCAGTGGTTGCCACGCCATGGATCGTAAGGTAGTTGGTCCGTCCTATAAGGCAATTGCGACTCGGTATCAGAGTCAACCACGAGCACAGATGGTAGATACACTAGCAACTAAAATTCGGCTCGGTGGAGGTGGTGTATGGGGCGTTGTCGTGATGCCTGCCAATACCAAAATAAGCGAGGCGGATGCTAAAAAGCTCGCTGAATGGATTTTGGATAGCAATAAATAATTAGCCTGATTTATGAAGATTTTTCTCTACCTACTGCTTTCACTAGCCCCCATTGCTGTGGCCTACACCAAAGCATTTGATGGCTCACGCATCAAGGAGCCCTTGATTGCAGTGTCTTACCTCAGCATCATGCTGTGGTCTGCGCTGTTTTCCACCATTACGCAATCCTTGACTGGAATTGAGATTAAGTACTCGATTGCTGTGTTTGCGCTTGTCATGGGCTATGGTCATTTTCGTTTGGTGCAATTCCTGGCGCGGCGTCGACGCAGCAACCAATAAGGCCCTGGCTGGCTGAATCAGTAGCCCCGCTGCTTGATTGGCAAAATCAAAATAGAATGCACCATGGCCCATTTTTCTAGACGGCAATTTCTAAAACAGTTTCCAGCTGCCGCACTGGCAGTAACTGCGCCCTCGCTCGCTTTTTTTCCGCTGCAAGGCAATGCCTCTTCGCCTGAATTTCAGATCCACGATCTCGACTGGATTGATAATGCGCGTGGGCGCCCTGTTCCCGTTCGGCTTTACCAGCCAATGGCATCGTCCTCTGCGGCTCCCGCGCCCCTCATTATTTTTTCCCATGGCATCGGCGGATCCCGCATGGGTTATAGCTACCTCGGAAGCTATTGGGCAAGCCATGGACTAGCCAGCTTGCATGTCCAGCACGTGGGCAGCGATCGCTCAATCTGGTTCGGCAACCCATTTAACTTGGTTTCCAGACTGCAAGAGGCGGCACAAGAACAAGAAGCACTTGCTAGGGTATTTGATTTACGCTTTGCATTGACGCAGGTACTCAGCAATCCGCTTGGGCAAGCAATCAACCCGCATCAGATTATTGCTGCCGGGCACTCCTATGGCGCTAATACCACGCTACTTGCCTCGGGCGCGCGCGTTAGTCAGAATGCCATTCCAATTGATCTACGCGATCCCCGCATCAAGGCTGCCATCCTGATTTCAGCGCCGCGGTTTTATGGTCAAAATGCAGTGGACTCGATCTTGCAGCCGGTCCGCTTACCGACCTTGCACATTACAGCCACTGAAGACAACATTCAAATTCCAGGCTACTTTAGCGGCTATCCTGATCGCTTAGCGATTTTTGAAGCCATTGGCAGCGAACGTAAAGCCTTGGCTGTTTTTGAGGGTGGCTCCCATAGCATGTTTACTGATCGTACCCGTACCGGCGGCGCCGTTTTAAACCACCAAGTCAAAGCAGCGACACAGGAGCTTAGCCTTGACTTTGCAGCGCAAATTTTCAATAACCAAGAGTCCGGCATTCCCACGTGGGCCATGCGCCACGAGGCGATTCTGTCAAAGGTCATTTCCTAAGTGGCGTCCACTGCCCCTGCAGAATTGCATTAGATCCTGTACATTGAAGACATGACCGATCTCACAAAACCTTTTTGGATTCCCTTGTTTCCGCTGCAAACGGTTTTATTTCCGGATGGCATCATTGCACTCAAGATATTTGAGGTGCGCTACCTCGACATGATGAAAACCTGCTTTAAAAATCAAGAATTCTTTGGGATTGTTGGCATTGAAGAAGGCGCTGAAATTGAAGATCCAGCAAAACCTAACATCCTCTTATCTCAGTTTGGCACCCTCGCCCAAATTATTGAATTTGATCCAATCCAGCCGGCCCTGTATATGACGCGCTCTGTAGGGCATGCACGATTTTCACTACTCCAGTCGAGGCGCGAAAAAAACGGCTTATGGATGGGCGAGGTGCAGTGCATTGCTACCGATCCAGACATGGCAATTCCGGATGAGTTGAATGATGCCGCTCTTCTCCTTTCTGAAATCATTACTTCAGTGCAAAAACAAGGCCTCAGCGAGAATCAGCTGCCATTTCAGGAGCCCTTTCGCCTTGATGACTGTGCGTGGGTTTCCAATCGCTTAGCGGAAATATTGCCACTGTCGGTCTCCCAAAAAAATCACCTCCTCATGCAAACTAATCCTCGATTGCGCTTGGATTTAATTCAGGAGTTGCTCGAGGATGGTGTTGATTTAAATTCAACGCTCCATTGATCTCCTTTATTTAAGGTGGGTCAAGAATCGTGATGGTGGATCTCTTTATTCAGCAAATGGTTCGTCAACTGGTTAGTGAAAGTGGCCCACCTACCGCCTTCCTAACTCCTACCGGCGATCCTGGCCTGCTCGGCCCCGACTCCATGCCATGGGAAGTGCATGCTGATTTTATGGCGATGATGATCGGCGGTATTTCATCACTCGTATTACAAGCACTGCATCCTGGTGCACTCGCTGGAGTATGGGATCACTCTAGTTTTCGAAGGGATCTACAAGGCCGCCTCGGCCGCACTGCTTTTTTTATTGCCGCCACCACCTATGGCTCGACCGCAATGGCTAATCAGATGATTGATAAGGTCAATCGCATTCATGGGCACATTACAGGCATCGATGAATTTGGTAAGCCTTACTCTGCTGCCGATCCGCATTTATTGAATTGGGTCCACCTGACTGAAACGAGCAGCTTCATGCGCGCCCATCTGCGCTATCGCAATCCTAATGTAGCGAAGCCTGATATCGATCGATATTTTGCTGAAATGCGCCTCATTGGAAATCGACTTGGCGCCGTTGACCTGCCTGATACAGCACTCGCTACAGATAAAGCCATTGCCGCTTATGTACCTGAACTGCACTTCGGTGAGCGGGCCCGGGCAATAGTCACTTTGCTGGATGAATACCCCACCAGCAGCTTACATTCACGGCCATTTGTAAGGCTGGTCAGCAAAGCCGGTTTCTTGAATTTGCCCGATTGGGCATTTCCTCTGATTAATCGCAAAGTACCCACTGCGTTCGAACGAAACGCCGTCCAATCCGCCATTAACCTGATCGCAAAACCCGTCCGCAAGGCATTGCAAAATGGGGTGGCCGCTCACTCCTACCGCCGTATTTATGGACTTAATTCCAATAAAGGAAAATCCTATGCTGCCCAACATTAGCCTCACTCGATTAAATGGTGACACCGAACAGATGAATGATTACGCTGGGAAAGTACTACTGATCGTGAATGTGGCCAGTCGCTGTGGCTTCACTAGCCAGTATGCTGGCCTCCAAAGCATCTATGCGCAGTTTCAGGATCGTGGATTTGAAGTCCTGGGTTTTCCGTGCAATCAGTTTGGAGGACAGGAACCGGGTAGCGCCACTGAAATCGAGCAATTTTGCAGCACGCGCTTTCAGACTACGTTTCCGCTGTTTGAAAAAACCGATGTCAATGGCGAGAATGCCCACCCCTTATTTCAATTCTTAAAGCATGCTGCCCCTGGTATTTTGGGTACGGAAGCCATCAAGTGGAATTTCACCAAGTTTTTAGTGGACCGCAACGGGCAGGCGCTCCGCCGCTACGGCTCTGCAGACGATCCCGCCAGCATTGCAAAGGACATCCAAAAGGCCTTGCAAAGCCCGGAATAGAGCTACTGGAATTGGGGTTTTATGGACTTCTGCGCCGAACTGGTTAAGGGGGTATAGTCGGTATAAGGGTTTTCCCTTAAAAGCCGTTTAATTTAACTAGAAAGAGTCCCATGAAATCATTTTTCTCTGCCATTCTTTTGGTTTTAACCGCCCTTTTGGCTGGTAGAAAAGCGTTCCTGCGTTACCAAGCAGCACGGATTCGCTAATTACCCTACTATTACTTGGGAGAAGTTTGCTCACATTGGGTTAATGAATTGGATCACCGCATGCATTCTATTTTTAGACGCCTTGGAGCAATCTTCGTAAGTGTTTGCTTACTTAATCCAAGTCCAATACTGGCACAGACCGGCCCAAAGCAAAAAGAGCGCTATACCCAACAGTGCGTTGAGCAACAACGGACCATTCACCAACGGTTCAGCGATAAGGTGACCGATGCTGACTTTATTCCGTATTGCAGTTGTTTTGTTGGCGCCCTAGAGAAACGACTAACTCCGGAGCAATTTCGCGACATAGGCAATAGCGCTAAGGGCACAAAGCCCGCCTGGCTAAAACAAGCAGAGCAGCAAGCAGGCCGCTCATGCATTCCATCTGAACCTAAATTGCAGGTCTAGGATTTCGTACCGGTCTGATTGTTGCTTTGATTAGGAGTAGCTTCGCCATCGCGACTTGCTTCCGTTGCTGAGGCGCTGTTCAGTGGGACAAAACTCATCTTCGTACCATCCCAGCGTTGGCCGCACCAACACTCGCCTGCTTCGTTGATAATGCACACGCCGGAACCACAACACCGCTTATCTACATTACTCATTTCAGACTCCGCCCATAAAAATACGCCATGGCATTAATTCTACCTAGGATAGAGGAAAAAAGTCAGGTTGCCGTGATCGGTGCTGGCTTAGCTGGCCTGAGTTGCGCGAGCGCCTTAACTAAAGCAGGCATGCAGGTGAAGGTATTTGAAAAAAGCCGAGGTGTTGCTGGGCGCATGAGCACACGCAAGGGCGTCGGCTGGCAGTGCGACCACGGTGCGCGCTACTTTACCGCACGTGACCCCGCCTTTCAGGAGCAACTTGCGGTTTGGCTTGAGCAAGGGGTGGTGGCACAATGGCATACCCCAATTGGAGTCTATGAAAACCAAGCGTGGCATCCCAGTAAGCCCAGTGATGCACGCTACGTTGGTACGCCGTGGATGACATCGCCTGCCCACCACCTAGCCCAATCCCTTGAAATACAGACTAGCCACACCATCACGTCAATAAATCGAGTACAAGAGCAGTGGCAATTGCATACTGCGGAGCATGGGCTACTTGATTACCAACCCGATTGGGTAATTTTGGCGATACCAGCGCCCCAAGCGCTTGCGCTGACTAAATCAATTGATCCTGAGATCACCGAGTTGCACGAACAAGCAGAAACCGAAGGGTGCTGGACCATGATGCTGCGCTTGAATGAAGCAATCACCATGCCGTTTGAAGCTGCCTTCATTAATGAGGGCATTTTGAGTTGGGTGGCACGCAATAATGCCAAGCCCCAGCGGACCGGCGAGGAAGTATGGGTCATCCATGCGCAATCGCAGTGGAGTCAGGATCACATCGATGCTGACCCACTCGCCATTGCACCCCAGATGATTGCCGCTTTCATCGCTCTGGGTGGCAAGGATCCAGCAGAATACGCAATCCATCGCTGGCGCTATGCCAGCAGTGATGCGAGCTACCAAGAACGCTTTCATTGCGATTTCGAGCGCGGTATTGGCTATTGCGGTGATTGGCTGCATGGTGGCCGAGTCGAAGGCGCCTGGCTCAGCGGTCAAGCCTTGGCAAACACCATCATCGCCGCGCGTTAAGTTGCTGCTTCCATGAAGGCTTTTTACACCGACCACTTTGTCTTACCGCTGCCAGAAGGCCATCGCTTTCCCATGCAGAAGTACCGCTTACTGCGGGAGGCGATTGCGACGCATCCCCAAATTAATTTAGTCGAGGCACCGCTTGCAAGCGATACTCAGTTACTCTACGCGCACACACCAAGCTACATTCAAAAAGTAGTTGCGGGTGAACTCAGCTCTCAAGAGCAGGGTGCTATCGGCTTTCCTTGGAGTGAGCGCATGGTCGAGCGCTCCAAGCGATCGGTTGGGGCCTCCATTGCCGCATGCCAATCTGCCCTCATTGATGGGGTGGCGGTTAATTTAGCTGGCGGCACCCACCACGCCTACCGAGACCATGGCAGTGGTTTTTGTGTATTTAACGATGCCGCTGTTGCTGCACGCGTGCTGCAAAAAACCCAAGGCAGTGATTTTCGGATTGCCATTGTTGACTTAGATGTGCACCAAGGCAATGGTACTGCCGCCATTCTAAAAAACGATGAACGTATTTTTACCTTGTCCCTGCACGGCGAAAATAATTTTCCGTTTCAAAAAGAAGAAAGTAATTTGGATGTGGCGCTACCCGATGGGTGTAGTGATGCGGTGTACTTGGATGCCTTAAGTAATGCGCTGCATGTCCTTAAGACTCAATTTGATCCTCAATTTATCATCTACCTTGCTGGCGCAGACCCCCATGAACATGACCGCTTAGGTAAGCTCAGCCTGACACAGGAGGGTATGCGGGAACGCGATCAACAGGTCTATAACTGGGCAGCAGCCAATGCGCTACCGGTAGCCATTGCGATGGCAGGCGGATATGGCAAAGACATCAAGCTCACGGTCGATATCCATGCACAAACCATCCGATCTGCCTTATGCCTTGATCAATCGCTCAACCAAAGTGCACGGTAGCCGCGATTGGCATCATGGTCTTGCGCTTGTTTCTGGGGATTAAAACGACGCCCACCCCGTGGGTCTGTTCCCCTGCCAGCAATGTAGAGCCAATTGCCTTGGTTGCTATACACATCGTAATCCAGTAACTGAGCCTCAAACCAAGCCGCGCCTGCGCGCCAGTCCGAATGCAAGTCATAGATTAAATAACTCGCCACCACTTGGCGCAAGCGATTCGATAAATAACCAGTAGCCTTCAGTTCGCGCATACCCGCATCGACAATCGATTCCCCGGTTGTGCCTGCGCACCAATGTCCAAAGCCCCTGGCATTGTGTATTGGTTTTTCCGATTGGTTTAAACCACTTGCACAGTACAACTGCTTTTCGTATTTTAGGTGGAGTACACGGAAATAATCGCGCCAGAGCAGCTCAAACCACAGCCAATAGCTTCCCTCATTGGCGCCCTGCTCTGACTCAAACTGTTTTAGCTCTTTCATCACGCTGCGCGCTGAAATACTCCCAAATGCTAGCCACGGCGACAACTTGCTCGAGTAATCGAGGCCATGCAGCTGATTGCGGGTTGCCTTATATGAGTGCGGCAGTGCGCGTTCTAGATATTGCTGCAGATGTGCTTTTGCAGCGCTTGTACCGCCGCGGCAGGCTTCGAGATAATGCGGGAAGGAGCTATGTGGATGACCTGTGGGTTGAATTAAAGATGCAGCTTGAATTGGAGTCTGCACACCTGGAATCAAGTCCGATCGATTAAAGCTCTCTGGTAGCGGGGGAATGTGGCTTGGGGCTGAAACGGGGTCGGTAAACAGGTGTTTTGCTTTTTCAATCTTGGTCCGAAACTGCGTGAATTGATCTGGCATCGCATCCGGCGCGAATGGCAAATCACGCACGGCTATCATGGTTGACTCGAGCTGAGCGTGGACCGTTAATCCTGCCTGCTTTAAAAGCGCAAGCGCCTCTATCTCCTCGGGTGCATGAATTACTTCACAGTAGATCGTTTTAATTCCATAGTGTTGTGCTGCATCTATGATTAGATCAATAGCGCGCACTTGGCCGCCTGGAGGCGCCTGCAATTCCAGTAAATCCGACCCGAGCTGCTCTAGTTGCTGCCGCAAATCGTCAAGGGCATCGTGCAAAAACTGCTTACGGTGCTGACCAACCCGATCAAAGCCCCAGATAAGGGATTCTTGCGGTGCATGGGCATAGATTGGCAGTAGCCCATCTGAAGCCTTGCATGCCGATAAAAAGTTGGGGTTATCTTCTAGCCGCAGATCCGACCGAAACCAATAGAGGGATGTATTCACTGCGGTTTAGGTCGCCGTGCAGATAAAAATCTATTCTACGGTTTCTTCGATTTGTTCCCAGGTGCTGTCACCCAGTTTTTTCACCGTCATCAGGTAGTTCCAGTTTGCGGGGATACCGCAGGTCCAATCGTGTGGTCCATTTTGTAAGAGCAAATTCGTTTGATTACGCTGGTCGTAATACAAAAAATAGGTTTTTCCATGGATGGGGTTAAAACCAAATTTAGCGGCATGCACCATTTCAGTGGCATCTAAGCGCGACTGCAGCGCTTTGGCCTGCTTCATGAGAACCGTTGCCTGCTCCATGATGCGGTCATATTCTTGTTTGGCATTTTGACGGGCAACATTGACTGCCTTGTCTTTTTCTTCGGTTACCTTAATGGGCGCAAAAACAGGAGCGCCAACTTCCATCGGGTACTCAATTCCCGCATGCCGTGCCGGATCCTTATCTTCAATGCGCATCGTCATTCCTAGCTGAGGTAAACCGAAGGGCGGATGCCGCACTTCGCAATAGGTAAATTATAGTAATTTCAGGCGATTAGTGCTGAGGTCCGCCCTGCTGGGCCTCTATCGAATGTGCTGCTAGGTACCCTAACTCGTGCCTTGCCTGCTCAATTGAGATCGTAAAGGGAAAACCCATTAAACGCACCATTTCTCGGACAAGTGGTGGTTTTCCAGGCATGGGCAAGTATTTCCAGCCCGTTTCAGTAAATGCACCGAGCCACCACGCCAGCTTTCTGGGTACCGATAAGGTGGGCACCCGATAGCCACCAACCTTCAGTCGCTGACTCATAAATGCTCGAAAATCAACCGGCTCACCATCGCTGATATTAAAAACACATCCTGACTGGGTGTATTGCATTGCGAGTTGCAATGCATCGCACAGATTCGCAATCGAGCACGTTGCAAACGGATAGTGCCCTTGACTAAACCAGCCAAATTGTCCGTGATTGGAGGCCGGACCAATCTCGGTATCGATGCTATCGCCCTTACCCCAAACAAAACTAGGGCGCAGTACTACCACCGTCATGGCAGTTTGCCGCACTGCTAAGACAGACGCCTCGGCCAAGGCTTTACTGCGGGTATAGGGTAAATAATCGCGCAGCACAATCGGTGATGACTCCGTTACATTCAAGAGAGGCGTTGGGACACCCATCACTACCGATGCGGCACTGATGTAAATAAATTGGGGTACTCCTGCTTTTGCAGCAGCATCCACTACGCGCTGCGTCAATATCGTATTGCTCTGTTCAAGTAGCCTTACCGGCGCGGCTAAATCACGGCAACCTGCAGCATGAATCAGTACATCAAATTCGGCTAAAGCTAAGCTGAGTTCGTCTTGGTTTTGTAAATCGCCTTCCCATGGCGAGGCGCCCAATGTGCGCATTGCATCGGCTTGCTTGGGCGATCGTACCGAGCACGTCACGCTGTGGCCAGCAGCCAAGCAGTGTTTGAGAAAATGACTGCCAATAAAACCGGTAGCGCCAGTAAGAAAGATCTTCACGGAGAGGCTAGCTGCGCGGTATGATTTCCACTATGAAACATACCAATCCAAACCATGAGTGAATTTGCGCCCATCATCGTCATTGAAGTGTTTCTCGTCTTTGGGGGTGTGGTGGCGTTTGCCTGGTGGCAATTTCGCGACCTACGTAAAGAGCGCGAAAAAAGGATGCGGCTAGAAGAAAAACAGGCAGACAAGGGCGAATGAAATCGCCGTGCTGCTACATGGCAATTAAGGGAACTTAAAAGTTCAGTGCCGATACAAACCAAGACAAAATTGAAATGGTCGAAAAGATTGCAATGAATGCAATAGATAATCCACTGTAAATCGTAACTACCTTGTTTTTTGTTGCGATTGCTTTGCTCATTGCATTCCCCTTGGTTAACCAGATTAGGCTTGACGTGCCTTTGCCTTCGCTTCCGTGTCTGCACTTTTTTGACGAAAGTCGACAAGTGGGTGATAGCCCATCTTGTAGCAGGCACAATGCTCACCCAAAATCCAGCG